>SXWC01000099.1 GCA_005789975.1 Planctomycetaceae bacterium | reverse complement strand
GCAAGGAGCGCCGCGGGCTGTTTCTTTTGCCAGCACCGGCCCGCAACCGCCTTGGCCCCCAGCTGGGCGCCCGCGCAAGGACGGCGGCTTCCGCGACGACGGCCGCATGCCGTGCCCACCGTCGCCGGCCACCGGCTCTCGACCATCGAGATCGAACGCGCGCGGGTGCGCCATCCGGACGTCGCCGCGGCGGCCGCCGTCGGACGGCCGCACGACGTCAAGGGGGAGGCGGTCGCGGTGTTCGTCACGCTCCGCTCGGGTGAGCCGACCGAGGCGCTCAAGGACGTGCTGCGGAAGCACGTTCGCCACCAGATCGGCGCCCTCGCGGCACCCGACGACATCCACTTCACCTCGTCGCTCCCCAAAACCCGCAGCGGCAAGATCATGAGGCGACTGCTGCGCGACATCGCCGCGGGCCGGGAAACGGTCGGCGATACGACGACGCTCGAGGATCTGTCGGTGCTCGCCAAACTCCGCGGCAACGACGACTGACGGCCCGGGCCGCCGCGGCGACCTATACTCGCGGTGCCCATGCCGACTCCCGACCCCACCGCCGCCTCGACCGCTCGCCCAGCCCCCGAACTCCTCGCCCCCGCCGGCGACTGGGACTGCGTCCGTGCGGCGATCGAGAACGGGGCTGATGCCGTCTACTTCGGCCTCGACACCGGCTTCAACGCCCGGTTCCGCGCGGCCAACTTCGGCCTCGACGAACTGCCGTCGCTGATGCGGACACTGCATCTCCGCGGCCTGCGGGGATACGCGACGCTCAACACCCTGGTGTTCAGCGACGAGCTGGCGGAGTTCGCCCGCGTCGTGGCGGCCGTGGCCGACGCCGGTGTCGATGCGGTGCTCGTGCAGGACGTCGGGGCGGCCCGGCTGATCCGCGAGGTCGCCCCTGCCCTGCCGCTGCACGCCTCCACCCAGATGACGCTCACGAGCGCCGAGACGATCGCCCTGGCCGAGACGCTGGGCATGGCCCGGGTCGTCTTGGCCCGGGAACTCTCGATCGACGAGATCACCGCCATCGGTCGGCAGACGGCCATGCCGCTGGAGGTGTTCGTGCACGGGGCCCTCTGCGTGGCCTATTCCGGCCAGTGCCTCACGAGCGAGTCGCTCGGCGGCCGGAGCGCCAATCGGGGGCAGTGTGCGCAGGCCTGCCGGCTCCCCTACGACCTCGTCTGCGACGGCACGGACATCGACCTCGGCAGCCGGAAATACCTGCTCTCGCCCCAGGATCTTGCGGCCTACGCACTCGCGCCGGAACTGATCGAGGCGGGGGTGGCGTCGTTCAAGATCGAGGGGCGGCTCAAGACTGCCGAATACGTCGCCAACATCACGCGTCATTACCGCCTGGCGATCGACACCGCCATGGCCGGCCGACCGGTGATGTTCACGCCGCAGGACGTCGAGGAGATGGAGCTCTCCTTCTCACGGGGCTTCTCTCCCGGCTGGCTGCATGGCTGCGATCACAAGATGCTCGTTCCGGCGACGGGCAGTGCGAAGCGGGGTGTGCGGCTGGGGACGGTGGCCGAGGTCCGCCGCGAACGGATCGCGATCGATCTCGTGGCGGGCGTGACGCGGGGCGACGGCGTCGCCTTCGACTGTGGCGCGACCGGTGACGAGGCGGCGGGGGGGCGTGTCTACGAGGTCTTCGAACGCGGCCGTTCGCTCGTCGAGCCCGTCGCGACCGGTCGGGTCGAACTGGCGTTCGCCCACGGCGGCCTTGATCTCGCCCGCATCAAGCCGGGGCAGGCCGTCTGGAAGACCGACGATCAGGCGTTGACGAGCCGGCTGCGAAAGTCGTTCGCCGGCGGCGAGCTCAAGCGGCGCCAGCCCGTGGACCTGCACGTGGTGGTCGCCCCGGGTGCGGCGGTGCGGGTGACGGCACGCACGCTTCTCGGCGCGACATGCGAGGTCGTGTCGGCCGAGCCTGCCCGCGAGGCCCTGAAGCACCCGCTCTCGCTCGACACGCTCCGCGACCAGCTGGGACGTCTCGGAGGCAGCCCATTCGAGCTCCGTGGTCTCTCGGCCGAGATCACGGGCACGCCGATGGTGCCGTTCAGCGTGCTCGGCCGACTCCGCCACGACCTGCTCGCCCGGCTCGAGGAGGCGGCCGCCAAGCCTGCCGACGGTAGACCCCGACCGTCCTGGTCGGGCCGCGTGCCGGCCGCCACTCATCCCGGTGAGACGGCCCTTCCCACCCTGCACGTCCTCGTGCGGTCGCCCGAACAACTCGGCCACGTGCTCGAACGCGGCGAGCGGCGGATCCACGTCGAGTTTGCCGACATCCGGCTGTACCGTGCCGCCGTCGAGCGCTGCCGGGGCTTCGGGGCCACGATCCACCTCGCCACCCCGCGGATCCAGAAGCCCGACGAGATGGGCATCTTCCGGCTGCTCGAGAAGCAGGCGGCCGATGGCATCCTCGTGCGGAACTGGGCGGGCCTGCGGTTTTTCCGGAATGCCGGCCTGCCCGTCGTCGGCGACTTCTCGCTGAATGTCACCAACGAACGTACGGCGGAGTTCTTCATGGAGGCGGGCTGCGACCGGGTGACGGCCTCCTACGACTGCAACCGGGAGCAACTGCTGGCGCTCGTCGGGACGACGTCGCCGGAGCGGCTCGAGGTGGTGGTGCATCAGCGGATGCCGATGTTTCACATGGAGCACTGCGTGTACTGCGCCGTGCTCTCGCCCGGCACCAACAAGCACAACTGCGGTCGCCCCTGCGACGAGCACGTGGTGAAGCTGCGCGACCGGATCGGCGTCGAGCACCCGCTCGCGGCCGACGTGGGCTGCCGCAACACCCTCTACAACGCCGTGCCTCAGAGCGGCGCCGAGGCGGTGCCATCGCTCATCGCCCGGGGTGTCCGTCACTTCCGCATCGAACTCCTCGACGAATCCGCCGCCGAAATCGGTCGGGTGATCACCGCCTACCGTGACCTCCTCGCGGGCCGCACGACGGGGCGGGATGTCTGGATGGCGCTCAAGGCGGCCAACCGCGTGGGCGTGACCCGGGGCACGCTCGAGGAAAAACGCGACCCGCTGGCGATCATTTGACGTGCAAACGAGCCGGCCCGGATCGGCGGAGCCGATCCGGGCCGGTGTTCGATCGTGTCAGGCGACGAGGACTCCCGACTACTTCTTGGCCATCTTCGTCAGCGTCTCGACCATCGGGCCCACGACCGGGCCGAGGAGATCCTTGACGCCCGGGATCGCCATCACGGTGTCGATCACCTTCGACAGGAGGCCGACGTTCTTGCCGATGAACTCGGCGAACGCGGGCTTTTCCTCTTCGGGAAGCTTGCCGGCCTCATCCTCGAGCGAGGTGAGCATCGGGGCGAGCTTCTCGAGTTCCGGGAGGGCCAGCTTGGCCGTCTCCTCGTTGGTCACCCCCTTGAGCACGCTGCCCAGGCCGCCGAAGAGCTCGGTCGCGTTCTTGCCGATCCGAACCGCTTCGAGAAACTTCGGATCGATCGAGAGGGTGTCGACGACGGTGTCGATGACGTCCTTCCCATCGGTCGCGATGGTCTCCTCCTCGCGGACGGTCACCGGGCCGACCTTCCGCTCGGTCTCGATCACGGCGACCTCCTCCTTGTTGGCCTTGTTCTGATTCCAGAGGTACCAGCCGAGGCCGAGGGCACCGAGCGCGAGCAGCGGCAGGAGCCACCCGGGAAGGCCGGCCGGCTGCGGCTCGTGCGCGTGGCCGCCCTGGCGGGCCGGCTCGCTGGGACGACCGCTGACGGAGCCGAAGTCGCCGAGCGACAGGCCCTTCGGCAGCGCGTTGCGGATGTTGCCCGACTGCTCCGAGAACAGCCGCGCGACGCCGGCGGCGTCGGGCTTGCCGGTGAACTGCTTCGCGACCATGCCGAGCACCATCGGGGCGAGGTAGGTCAGGAGCGTCTTCATGATCCCGGGCTGCATGCCGGCGAACTGCGCGATCGTGCCGACGAGGCTCGACAGGTTGTTGCCTCCGCCGAGCAGCGAGGTGAGCAGGTTGCCGCCGAGGCTCCCGACATTCGAGGCCTGGTTGCCGCCGAGGAGACCGGCGAGGTTGCCGAGCATGCCGAGGTCGAGGCCGCCCATCGCCTTCGAGAGCTGGTCGGCGCCGCTGTTGGTGCCGGCCATCTTGGCAAACACGTTCAGGAGTGCGGGCACAGCCGCGCTGGTGGCAGTCTTGGTCTGCGACTCGTTGGCCCCGATGAGGCCGCCGAGCTTGCCGAGGACATCGGGTGTCAACTGGCTTGTAATCAGATCAGCGATATTCATGAGTCATCTCCAGAAGGGAAGCTGAGGAACGGGAAGTGGGTGAGTCATGGTTACATTCCCCGGGTGGGAGATGTATCCAAGTCGGCTCGTCCCGGACGGGAGAGCCGAGGGCATCGACAGACAGTTCTTGTAGTCGCTCGTGGAACGGGCTGCAACAAACCGACGAAAACCCCGCAATCGTCAGATTCCCACCCGTCCGCCGCCCGATCGGCCTACCAATAGACGTAGTGCAGCAGCCGCTCCCGGTCGGTGTCGGGCAGCACATCCACGGCGGGAATCACCCAGCGGTTTTCCTCGGTGTCGATGAGCATCTTGCCCCCCGCGCCGTAGTCGAAGGCCTGGCTCTGCGTCCAACGGGCCGTGAAGCCCCCGCGTCCCGCCGCGGTCTCGACGTCGAAATCGAGATAGCCATGGACCAGCCTGACGTCATGGATACGGCGGATCTCACGGATCAGTGACCGCCGTGCCAGCGCCGTCCGCACGACGTCACGATCCTCCGGCGGCCACGACGCGAGCGACCGAATCATGCCAAGCTCGATTTCGTCGCCGGCATCGTCCCAGCCGCGCACGGAGAGGTAGGCCTCCGGATGGGCCGCCGGGAAGGTGCGGAGGATGAAGATGCCCGCCGAGTGGCGGCCGCCGTCGTCACGCATCTCGATCCGCTGCTGGTCACCGACGGCGAACCGATGCACCGCGGGATCGAGCCAGTTGATCCCGGCGGCGCCGGCCTTGTCGCCGGCGTCCTCCTCCGGCGGGGTGCCCCCGTCGACCGGGACCGTGATCCCGACCCCGGTTTCCTCGTCCTCGACGAGGAGCGAATCGACGGTCGGCTGCTTCGTGACCCGGGTCTGGATCCGCACGAGCCGGGCGTAGATGCCGTCTGCCGCGAGGAGCTCGGCGTGCGTGCCCTGCTCGGCCAGCCGGCCACGGTCGAAAGCGAGGATCCGGTCGGCGTTGCGGAGCGTCGAAAGCCGATGGGCGATCGCGATCGTGGTGCGACCGCGGACGAGAACGGCGAGCGCCTCCTGGATCGCCTTCTCGGCCTCGGCGTCGATGTTGCTCGTGGCCTCGTCGAGCACGAGGATCCGCGGGTCGTAGAGGAGCGTGCGGGCGATCGAGAGCCGCTGCTTCTCGCCGCCGGAAAGTCCCGCGCCGTGCTCGCCGAGCAGCGTCTCGTAGGCCAGTGGCTGCCGACAGAGAAAATCATGGGCCCCGGCGGCCTTGGCGGTGGCGAGTCCCTGCTCGATCGTCGCCTGCGGTCGCCCGAAGGAGAGGTTTTTCCAGATCGTGCCGCGGAACAGGAACGAGTCCTGAAACACGACGCCGAGTTTCTCACGGAGGTCGTGGGTGGAGAGCCGGCGGATGTCGTGGCCATCGACCGTGATCCGGCCCTCCTGCACGTCGTGGAACCGGGCGAGCAGGCTGACGAGCGTGGTTTTTCCCGAGCCCGATCGGCCGACGATGCCCACCATCTCGCCGGCCGCCACCGTGAAGGAGACGTCATGCAGCACCGGCTGGTTGGGATCGTAGCCGAACGTCACGTTCTCGAAGCGAATCTCGCCCCGGGCGTCGGTCCACGGCTCCGCGGCCGTCGGCTCGTCGATCAGCGCGGGCGTGTCGAGGAGCTCGAGCACCCGCTTGCTGCCGGAGAGAAAGCTGGTGAGCCATGTCGTGAAGTTGGAGAGCGCGCCAAGCGGGGCGTAGAACATCGCCAGGTAGGCCAGGAAGGCGATCAGTTGACCGAGTGTCATGCTGCCGCCGATCACGTCGCGGCCGCCGACGTACCAGACGATCAGGCCGCCGAGGCTGAAGACGATCTGCATCGACGCGGCGTAGGTGGTGTTGGTGTGTTCGACCCACTGCCGCCAGCGACGGAGGTGGTCGCTGGCGGCGTGGAAGCGGTCGAACTCACGCCCCTCCTGGGCGAACGCCTTCACGACCCGGATGCCGGAGAGCATGCCGGAGAGCGTGGTCATCTGCTTGCTGGCGGCGTCCCAGAGCCGGTAGTGCCGCGGGTAGACATGCCGCCAGAAGATCCACGAGCCCAGGATGACCAGCGGCACCGGGATCAGCGTGTAGGCCGCGAGCTTGGGGTTGATCCAGACGAGCATCCCGCCGACCGCCACGAGCTGCACGATCTGGAGCAGAAAACCGCCGGTGATCTGGTGCATGAGCCCATGCAGCACCTCGCTGTCGTGGGCCACCCGGCTGATCATCGAGCCGACCTGATGACGGTCGTAATAGGCCACCGACAGGCTCTGGAGCTTCCGGACCATCTCGTCGCGAAGCGTGGCCGTGATCCCGGTGCCGATCGCCGACGTCAGCCGGCCCTTGATCACCCCGACGACGGCGAGCAGCACCCGGGAGAAGGCGAGCGCCAGCACGACCACGAGCAGGGCCGTCTTGAAGTCGGGAAGCGCGGCGGCGGGCGTGGCTCCCGGCTGCGTGGCCACCTGTGCCGAGAGAATGTCGTCAACCATGTACTGCTGAAGCTTGGGGGGCACGAGTTCGGCCACCACGCCGATGAACGTCAGCAGACAGAGGAGCATCGAACCGCGGGCGTAGGGGGCCAGGAGCGTGCCGACCCGGCGGAGGATCTGACCTTTCTGCATGCACCGCGGACAGGCGTCGTCGGCCGCCTGAAGCCTCAGGCCGCATGATGCACAGCGTGGAGGATCGAGCGGACCGTCGATCGCCTCGAGTTCACATGGCAGCCCCGCGGCCAGGCTCTCCCGTGACTTCTCCAGCACGCGGGAGACTTTATGGAAGCGGTTGGCCAGCGTGTTTGAATAGCGGACCAGGTCGATCCACACGCCACCGGTACGGACCTGCAGCGAGCCACCGCCCACGCCGGAGGTCGTGCGGATCCGCTCGACGCCCCGCCAGTCGAGTGACCGGAGCGAGTCGGCGCCGTCCGTGACCGTGAGATGGTCGGAGGTGACCACGAGCCATTCCCGGCACGGTTCACCGCCGAGGGCGACGTCGGTGTCGATCGAGAGCAGGACCGGGCGGTGATTCAGTCCGGCAGCGTCGAGGCGGCGGCGGACGGCGTCCGGGGCCTGCCGGGTTGGCCCCGGAGGTGATGGCGGGTCAGCCGCCGGCCCCGTATGCTCTCGACAGGCGGCGGTCGTGGAGATCGCGGTATCCTTCGTGGAATCTGGCAAGGGGGATTCGTCCATGCACTACGAGCGTCGGTCGTTCCTGGTTCGAATGGTGGCGCGGGCGGCCGTGTGTGGCGCGCTGCTCGTGGTCGCCGACGTCGTCCCGGCGGTTTCGGCCGCCGACGGCGACGAGGGCTTCGTGCCGCTCTTCGACGGCAAAAGCCTCGCCGGCTGGAGAGCCAATGAGAATACCGCAAGCTGGTCGGTGGTGGACGGCGCGATCGTCTGTCACGGTCCCCGGAGTCATTTGTTCTACGTGGGGGGCGATGAAGCCAAGCCCGAGTCCTTCAAGAACTTCCACCTCAAGGCGGAGGTGATGACGAAGCCGGTCGCCAACTCCGGCCTCTTCATTCACACGGCCTTCCAGCCCGACGGCTGGCCCGCCCAGGGCTACGAGGTGCAGGTGAACAACTCGCAGCAGGATCCGGTGCGGACCGGCAGCCTCTACAACGTCGTCAAGAACTTCACGCCACCCGCCAAGGACAACGCGTGGTTCACGCTCGAGGTGCTCGTCAACGGCAAGACCGTCGGCGTGGCCGTGGATGGACGGGTGCTTTACGAGTTTGTCGAACCGGATGGCGTGACGGGCACGCGAAAGCTCTCGCAGGGCACGTTTGCCCTGCAGGCCCACGATCCAGGCAGCGAGGTTCACTACCGCAGCATCAAGGTGAAGCGGTTGCCGTAGGCAGTCGGGCCGAACCGCGACCAAGGGGGGCGGGCCGCGGGAGTCGTGCTGATTTCAGTTTCGCGACGATCGTGCCGATAATGGGAGGTGGGCGGGTTGTGCCGGCAGGGGCCGGAGGGCGTTCTCCGTCCACGATCAACCGGTTATCCGAGGACCTGGGCATATGGTGACATCGAAGCTGCCGGCGGGCATCCGCGGCGACATCACGCAGTGCATCGGCCGCACGCCGCTTGTGCTCCTCAGGCGGGTCACCGAAGGCTGCGTCGCCACCGTCGCCGGCAAGATCGAAAACATGAACCCGTTGTGGAGCGTGAAGGACCGCATTGCCTGCGCGATGATCGACGCGGCGGAGCGGGACGGGCTGATCGGCTCCGAGACGGTGATCATCGAGCCCACCAGCGGCAATACGGGGATCGGCCTGGCCTATGTGTGTGCGGCCCGTGGCTACAAGCTCCGCGTGACCATGCCCGAGAGCATGAGCCTCGAGCGGCGGCGGATGCTGAAGGCGCTCGGTGCCGAGCTCGTGCTCACGCCGGCGGCCGAGGGGATGCCCGGCGCCGTGCGGCATGCCGAGGAGATCACCCGATCGAGCCAGCAGTTCTTCATGCCCCAGCAGTTCAAAAACCCGGCCAACCCGGAGGTGCATCGGCGGACCACGGCCGAGGAGATCTGGCAGGACACCGAGGGGCAGGTCGACATCGTCGTCTGTGGCGTGGGCACCGGCGGCACGATCACCGGCGTGGGCGAGGCGCTCAAGAGCAAGAACCCCGGCGTGAAGGTGATCGCCGTCGAGCCGGTCAACAGCCCGGTGATCTCGCAGAAGCTCTCCGGTCAGCCGATCAAGCCGGGAAGGCACACCATCCAGGGCATCGGCGCCGGCTT
>SXWC01000098.1 GCA_005789975.1 Planctomycetaceae bacterium | reverse complement strand
TGGGCGGTCGCGGTGGCGGGCGCCGCCTGGGTGGCGGCGCTGCGGCCCGCGCTGCCGGGCTGGGCGCTTGTGGCGGTCGGCGTGATCGCGGTCGTTTCGCGGCGTGTCACACCCCCGGCGACCGTCCGCGGCGACGTCGCAAATGCCGACGCCGCCTACGGTTCCACGAGGACGTTCCTCGCCAAATGACCCGCACCCCGCAGCGGTGGTGCGGGAAAGGGGGCGGCTGAGGCAAGGACCGAAAGCGGTCTGGCCCGCCCCCCGACCCGCCGCTAACGTCCGCCCCTCGTCGGAGGATCGGCCGATTCGTCGTGGCGCGCCGCAGGTGCGTCGGGTGTCGATCGTGCTCGGCCCGGGAAGGATCCCGGGCCACGATCCCTCGGGCCGCATGGAGGCTAGGCAGGCATGGCGTGTGGAAGCGGCGGTGACGGCTGGAAGGTCGTCGGGGCTCGTGCGGCGGTGGCGATCGCGGTGTCGCTGCTCACGTGGTTCTCGGGAGAGGCCCGGGCTGCCGGCTATCGCACGGTGAACTTCATCGTGGAGGCGCCGAACGAGAGCCTGGCCCGTAAAATCGGCGATGCCGCCGAGCAATATCGGCAGACGCTGGCCATCGAGTGGACCGGCAGCCCGCTGCCCCGCTGGAGTCGCCCCTGTCCGATCACGGCCCAGGTGTCGCCGAACCTCGGCGCCGGCGGCGCCACGAGCTTCGTCTTCGACCGCGGCGAGGTCTTCAACTGGACGATGACGATCCAGGGCAGCGAGGAGCGGATCCTCGACTCGGTGCTCCCCCACGAGATCACGCACACGATCTTCGCGAGCCACTTCCGGCGTCCGCTTCCGCGGTGGGCCGACGAGGGCGCCTGCACCACCGTCGAGCATCCCGTCGAGCGGGCCCGCCAGCACCGCCTGCTGATCGAGTTTCTCACCACCGGCCGCGGCATCGCCTTTCCGGAGATGTTCGCCATGAAGGAGTATCCGGCCGACGTCCTCCCGCTCTACTCGCAGGGCTACTCGCTCGCGCGATATCTGATCGAGCGGGGCGGCCGCCACAAATACGTCGCCTTCGTCGCCGAGGGCCTCGACTCCGACAACTGGTCGGCGGCGCTCGCAAAGCATTACGGCGTGACCACCGTCGCGGAGATGCAGCACGTCTGGCTGGCGTGGGTCAAGCAGGGATGCCCGGCCCCGCCATCGTCGTTGGCCGCGGCCGTGCCGCCGCCGGCCAGCTCCTGGTCGGCGACCACCCGCGGTCAGAGCCCCGATCCGCGTCCTGCCGGCAATGTCCCGTCCGCCGCGGCACCCGTGGCGACGAGCGCGGCCCGCACGTCGATCTACTCCCAGGCCCGCCGTTCCGTCGGCGGCACACCGCAGCCGCAATGACCATCCGGCCGAGCCCGGTGTCTCGTCCGCCCGCCCGAAGCGAAGGGCGTCGGCCGTGGAAAGAGCGGCGCGGCACAATCGCGTGCGTCGATCGCGACCGCGGGACTCACCCCGGCCTCGCGCCCGTCACCAGCAGCGTGATGTGATAGAAGACCGGCGCGGCGAAGCACATCGAGTCGATGCGATCGAGCACGCCGCCGTGGCCGACCACCAGCGTGCCGTAGTCCTTCACGCCCCGGTCGCGCTTGATGGCGCTCATCGTCATGCCCCCGGCGAAGCCCATCACGGCGATCACGAGACCGGCGAGTGTGGCCTGCCAGAGCTGGAAGGGGGGCGCCGCCCACCACAGGGCCGCGGCCAGCAGGGCCGTGCTCGTCGCGCTGCCGAGCAGCCCCTCCCAGGTGCGGTTGGAGCTCACCGACGATGCGACGAGCCGCTGGCCGAGCATCCGACTCCAGACGTACTGCATGCAGTCGGCGAACTGCACGAGCAGGATCAGGAAGAAGAGCAGACGGAAGTTGCCGCTGCGATCGGCGTTGGCCCCGCCCTCGATCGGAATCTGGAGCAGGGCCGGGGCGAACGACAGGCAATACACGCAGACCACGAGGCCCGCCTGGATCTTCGCGGTGCGCTCCAGGAACCGCTTGTAGTCGCCGGCAAAGGCGACGCGGGCGAGCACGAAGAGCGTGGCGTAGACCGGCAGGAAGACGCTGAAAATGTCGTAGCGGTTCAGTCCCACGAGCACGTAGTGCAACGGCGTGAACAGGAAAAACACCCAGAAGAGCGCGCGGTGGTCACCCTTTCTCGTGGGCGTGAGCGTGATGAACTCGCGGAGCGCCCAGAAGGAGACGAGGCCGAAGAGCACGACCGTGGCGGTGGTGCCCAGCCAGAACGCGGCGGCGAGGACGGTGCACAGGATCCACCAGCCACGGAGCCGGTTGTTGAAGGTGCGGATCGCGGCCGGATCGAGGCCGCGGTCGGGGTGACGCTTGAGAAACTGGCCCACGATCGTGGCCGCCGTGAGCAGCGCGAGCACGCCGGTGACCAGCGCGATGGTGCGGTTGTCGTTCATGCCGGCCTCACTCCTTCAGGGCCAGCACGGAGCGGCGGGCCCGCGCCAGGAAGTCGAGTTTGGCCTCGCCCCGCTCCAGCCACAGCGGCGGTCCGAAACTGATGCAGGAGAGCAGCGGCACGGGAAGAAACTCGCCCCGCGGCAGCACGCGATTGAGGTTGTCGATGTGGACCGGGATGAGCTCGATGTCGGGCCGCTTCTTGGCGAGGTAGTACAGGCCGCTCTTGAACTCGCCGATCTCGCCGGTCACGCTCCGCCCCCCCTCGGGGAAGACGATGAGCGAGTGGGAGTTGCCGGCCTCGCGGAGCATCATGTCGACGGGGCTCTGGTGGACCTTGATGTCGGTGCGGTCGATGAGGATCGCGTCGAAGACCTCCTCGGCGAGCCACCGGCGGACGAAGCCCCGCGACCAGTAGTCCTTGGCGGCGACCGGCCGGGTGACCTCGCGGATCGTCTGGGGGAGCGACGCCCAGACCACGAGGGCATCGAGGTGGCTGGTGTGGTTGGCGAAGTAGACCCGCTGGCAGGTGTCGGGCTGGCTGGCGATCCAACGGACGCTCGCGCCGGAGAGGAGCCGCGCGAGGGCGGCCAGCGAGAGGCCGGCCGCACGACAAAAAGGCGAGCGGCTGGAGCCCGGCCGGTTTGGCGGGGGCGGCGTCTCGGTGATGTCGGCGGGCGAGAGCATCGGGTCATCTTCGACGGCGGTGGCGGACACGGTCAATTCCCGTCCCGCACGCCGGCCACGAACGGGTTGTGACGCTTCTCGTGGCCGACCGTGGTGGGGCCCCCGTGGCCCGGGTAGACGATCGTGTCATCGGGCAGGCTGTAGAGGTGGCGGCGGATCCCGGCGGCCAGGCTGGCGAAATCACCGTCGGCAAAGTCGGTCCGGCCGACTCCCTCCCGAAAAAGCACGTCGCCGCCGAACACGACCGGCGGTTCACTTTCCCCGATCACGAAGACCACGTGGCCGCTGGAGTGGCCCGGGATCGCCCTGACGTCGATGTCGAGGCCGGCGATCCGGATCGCCTCGCCGTCGTCGAGCAGGCGGTCTGCCGGCGGACTGAGGAGCGACATTCCGAAGGCGGCCGAGAGGTTGCCGGCGGGATCCGTGAGTTTCGGGGCATCGCCCCGCCCCACCCAGATCGGCAGACCGGGCCAACGGTCAAGCAGGGCTGCGTTGCCGGCGATGTGATCGGAGTGGCCGTGGGTGAGCAGGATCGCCCGTGGTTCGAGGCCGTGCGACTCGATCCAATCGGTGATCGCCGCCGGCTCGAACCCGGGGTCGATGACGACGCAGTCGGCATCCCCCTCACGGTGCACGACGAAGGTGTTCTGGCCGAACGGCTGCGACTCCACGCAGGCCACCTCGAGGGGGCTGGCGGGATGAAAAATCTCGATCGTGGCCATGGATGGGAAGGCGGTTGCGGGGAGGGGCGTCGCTCCGCGGAGCATGCATGGAGCATGGTTGGCCCGGCGGCGGCCCACAAGACGCCCGGTTTTTCCGCACAATACCGGGGTTTCCCCGCCGGGAACTGGCATGGCGAACCCCGGGGAGCACCGTTAGACTCCGCCCCACTTCGGTCCTTCGTGGCCACGCTTGGGCGTGTCTCCGTGGGGGGCGGAGTCCGCGTGCGGCGGACCGAGTCCGCTGTCGCGGGTCGATTCCGTTGCCGCGGGGCGGATCGTCACGAATCTGCCGAGCGTGCCGGACGGCCGGGTGTCGGTTCATGACCGTCACACCGCCCGGCGATACAAGATGAGCCGGCTTCCTGTTCGGGATGGTGCGATTCGAGGCGAACCCGGTTCGCCCGGGCCACTCCGGCACCCAGGATCCATGGAGGGATCGATGGCACTGTGTTTCCAGGCAGGGTTTGTTCGAGGGACGACGGGCCGCAGCCCCTGGCTGCGGATCGCGGCGGCGACGCTCGCCGTCATCTCCGGCACGGCTGCGTTCGCCCAGGCGACTCAGGCGACGCAGGGACCGGGTCTCGTTCCCAACGGGGACGTCGCTCAGGGCAACGTCGGCGCCGCCGAGGCCCAGGCCGTTGCGGGCGGCGGAGTGCACCCTCTTCAACCCGCGCTCGAACTCGCGCAGAAGGGGCTCGGCCAGCTCCGTTCGACGATCAAGGATTATTCCTGCACCGTCGTGAAGCGGGAGCGGATCGACGGCAAGCTCGGCGACCACGAATACATGTTCGCGAAGGTCCGCCACGAGCCCTTCAGCGTCTACCTCTACTTTCTCGCCCCCGATGCGGTGAAGGGGCAGGAATGCCTCTGGGTCGAGGGTCAAAACGAGGGCAACATGCTCGCCCATGCCGGCAGCGGCGTGAGGGCGATGGTCGGCACGGTGGCGCTCAAGCCCAACGGCGCGCTCGCCATGCAGGGCAACCGCTACGCGATCACCGAGATCGGCGTGGAAAACCTCGCCAAGCGGCTCGTCGAGGTCGCCGAGCACGACAAGCAGTTCGGTGAGTGCGACGTGAACTTCTTCAAGGATGCGAAGGTCAACGGCCGCGTCTGCACCTGCGTGCAGGTGGTGCATCCCGTGCCGCGGCGGACCTTCCGCTGTCATCTGGCCCGCGTGTTCATCGACGACGAATACCTGATCCCGATCCGCTACGAGTCCTACGACTGGCCCCAGGAGGCGGGGGGGCAGCCGGTGCTCATGGAGGAATACACCTACATGAACGTGAAGCCCAACAACGGCTTCACGGACGCCGACTTCGACCCGAAGAACGCCGCCTACAAGTTCGGCGCCAAGTAACCGGCCGGCGGGCCACGCCTGCCCGGAAGGGACCAGCCGTCCGTGGACGAAGCAGCCAGCTCCGTTCTGTTCGGCAGGGTGGCTTCAGGGCTGGTCGATCGACGTCTGGTCGGGCTCGGGGCCGCTTACGCCCTCTCGCCGGACGTTCGTCGCGGGCCGCCAGGCATCGCCCTGCATGTCCGCTGCGCTTCGCCATCCTGGCTGCGGTTGCTCCCACAGCCCGCCCGAGGGCATGGGCAGCCCCTCGCTGAGTTCGTGCCCTGACGCCGCAGCACTTCGAAGCGGGTGTGCGGTCGGTTGTCGGCGGCTGCGATGTGCCAGTCCCCGGGACGAGGCGTGGATGGATGCCCCGCGGTTTCGCCGAGGCCTTCCGACGGCCCGGCATCCGGCGGCCGAGCCCCGCGCTGGCCGCTTCATTCGCGGGGCAGGAGCGCCGGCCAGGCGGCCTGGAGCCGCTCGGTCGGCGGGATCTCGATCGACGTTCCGGGCACGAGGGAGATTCGGGGGTCGATCGCACGGTTCCACGCGAACAGAGCCCGGTAGCACCGCCCGTCGCCGTAGCTGCGTTCCGCCACCGACCACCACGAGTCGCCGGGCCGGGTGACGTAGACCGAGCCCACCGTGGGCGAATGCTCCTGCGTCGCCGAGAACGACGCCGCTGCGGCGGGGGGCATCGTCGCCGGCGGGATGGAGTTGCCAACGGCCACTGGAAGGTCGCCCTCCTCGAGCGATGCCGGGGCGACGAATGGATCCCGCGCGACGGGGAGCGGAGCGTTTTCCGGCCCCGAGTCGGCGGCGGCGAACCGACGCGATGGCGTCGCCCCGATTTCCACCGCGGGAGAAACGGCCGGCGGTTCGTCCGGCACGAGCTGCGGGGGCTCGACGAGGTCGTGTGATTCCGTCACGGCGACGTCGGCGTGCACGTCGGGGCCCGCGCCTTCCGGCGGCCGTGGCACGAGCAGCTTCATGGACAGCACGCCCAGAAAGATGCCCGCCAGCGTGGCCAGCAGACCGAGCAGTATTTTGGTTTCGCGTCCCATGAACGTCCGGCGGTTTCCGGGGCCCAGCCACCCTGGATCAACGGGGGGCGGATTGTGCTGAAATCGGCGATTGATCGCCAGACCGGCGAAGCCCCGGCAAGATCGCCAGCCTTGCCTATCCTTCGCCGACGGGGGGCGTGGCGACCACCTGCGCGGCCCTGAGTTTGGCCGACCGGCTGCGGGGATTGCGGAGGGTCTCCTCGTCGCCGGCTTCGACGGGCGACTTGGTGAGGTTTTCCCAGACTTGGCGGTTGCGAAACGCCTCCTTCACCAGCCGATCCTCGAGCGAATGAAACGAGATCACGGCCAGCCGGCCGCCGGGGGAGAGGCAGGTCGGAATCCGTTCGAGGGCGATTCGCAGCGACTTGAGTTCCTGGTTCACGGCGATTCGCAGCGCCTGGAATGTGCGGGTGGCGGGGTGGATTCGCGCCGGTGGCCTCTGCCGCGGGACGGCCGACATGACGATCCGCGCGAGATCGCGAGACGACTGGATCGGCGTCTGGCCGCGGGCGTCGGCGATCCGCCGCGCGATCCGGCGGCTGAAGCGTTCCTCGCCGAACTCGTAGATGATGTCGGCGAGCGTCTCGGGTCGGAGGCGGTTGATCATCCGCCACGCCGGCTCCCCCTCGGTGGGATCGAAGCGGAGGTCGAGCGGCCCGTCGGAGTCGAACGAGAAGCCCCGCGCATGGTCGGCGAGCTGGTCGCTGGAGAGCCCGATGTCGAGGAGCACCCGATCGACCCGCTCGAGCCCCACGGCGTCGAGCACCTCCGGAAGATCGCAGAAGTTGGCCTGGGCGAAGCGGATCGGCTTGCCGAGCAGTTCGCTGGCCCCCCGTTCGATCGCGGCGGGATCCCGGTCGAGGGCGATCACGCGGCCGGTCGGGCCGACGGCATCCACGAGCAGTCGCGTGTGGCCGCCGCCGCCGAGCGTGCCATCGACCACGGTCATGCCCGGCTCGATCGCCAGAAAGGCCATGACCTCTGCGGGAAGAACGCTCGTATGGATGCTCGCGGACATGGAGCCAATCCTACGCGAACATCCGCCGCCGCGCAGGCCGGGTCTCTCGAGCACCGCGAAACCCGCCGGACGAAGACCGATTCGCCCCCCGTCTGATCTGCGGTAGCATCGCGGCATGAGCGACCGCGATTCGGGCCTGGCGGCCACCTACGATTACGACCTGCCCGAGGATCGGATCGCGCAGGAACCGCTGGCCGACCGGGCCGCTGCCCGGCTGCTTGTCGTTCGGCGGGCCGACGGCTCACTCGCGCACCAGTCGCTCCGCGAACTGCCGGGGCTGCTCGCCGCCGGCGACCTGCTCGTCGTCAACGACACGAAGGTCGTGCCGGCCCGGCTCGTGGGCCGGCGGGCCGCGACCGGCGGCAAATGGGCGGGGCTCTTTCTGCGGCGTGAGGCCGCCGGGCCGCATGCCGGCGCCTGGGTCGTGCTCGCGCAGACCCGGGGCCGTCCGCAAGCGGGCGAGCGGATCGTGCTCACCAGCCGCGACGGGACGGATGGCGAATCGCTCGAACTCCTCGATCGGGCCGAAGGCGGGGCGTGGCTCGCGCGGCCGCTCGGTCGTGCGGCGGGCGAACCGGCGGAGGCGGTGCTCCTGCGAGTGGGCCGCGTGCCGCTGCCGGGCTACATCCGCGGCGGCGTCGAGCACGAGGGCGACCTCGACCGTTATCAGACCGTCTTCGCCCGCGCGGCGGGATCGGCCGCCGCTCCGACCGCGGGCCTGCACTTCACCGAGGAAATCTTCACGGGGCTCGCCGCCCGGGGCATCCAGCGGGCGACGGTCACGCTCCACGTGGGCCTCGGCACGTTCCGGCCGATCACGGCCGAGCGAATCGACGACCATCTCATGCACTCCGAGTGGTGCGAGTGCCCGGCGGAGACGGTGGCGGCGGTGCTGGAAACGAAGGCCCGCGGCGGGCGAGTCTTCGCCGTGGGCACGACGGCCGTGCGGACGCTCGAGACGGCGGCCCTCCGCGGTGTGATCTCGCCGTGGTCCGGGCCGACCGACCTGTTCATCAAACCCGGCTTTTCCTTCCGGGTGGTCGATGGCCTGTTGACGAACTTCCACATGCCGCGGACAACGCTCATGGTGCTGGTGTCGGCGTTCGCGTCGCGGGCACTCGTGATGCGCGCCTACGCCGAGGCGATTCACGAACGCTATCGGATGCTCAGTTACGGCGACGCGATGCTGATCACCTGAAGGGGGTGCCCGCGACGGTTTCGCGGTCACCGTTCGTTCCGTACAAGGGAGACGATGATGCCGGGAATGCCGCAGGAAGACGTGCTCGTGGTGCCGCGGTCGCTGTTCGACACCGTGGGGGCTTTTCAGGGCTTCTGCCGCGACACGGCAGCCTATCTTCCGACCTTGCTCGATCCTGCCCACACCTCCTGGCGGCCACGGGCGACCGTCGAGGATGATCCGTCCCTCAAGCAACTGATTCCCTACTGCGTGCTCTCGTGGCGGGATGCCACCGGCACGCCCCACTACTTCGCCTACACGCGAGGCGGCGGCCAGAGCGAAGCCCGTCTGCGGGCGAAACGGTCGGTCGGCATCGGCGGCCACATCTCGAGCGTCGACGGCGAGTACGGCGACAACACCTCCTACGAGGCCGGCATGCGCCGGGAGATCGCCGAGGAAATCGCGATCGACGGCGACTGGACGTCGCGGTGCGTCGGCCTGATCAACGACGACTCCAACGCCGTCGGCAGCGTGCACCTCGGAATCGTTCACGTGCTGGAGCTCGACCGGCCCGGCGTGGCCTCGCGGGAAAGCGAACTGGTGGACTGCGGCTTCGAGACGCTCGAGTCACTGCTCGCCGACCGCGACCGCTTCGAGACCTGGTCGCAGATCACGCTCGACGCCCTGCGGGAGGGTAAACTGGGGTGATCCCCGACCGGGATGATTCCCAGGAGACTCGCGTCGCGTTGATCGCGGCCCGAGCGACGGCACCTTCGGCGACGCGGCCGTGATCTATCTCGACAACCACGCCACGACCCGGCTCGATCCGCGGGTGCTGGCGGCGATGCTTCCGTGGCTCACCGACCACTACGGCAATGCCGGCAGCACGACCCATGAGATGGGCCGCGAGGCCCGGGCCGCGGTCGATGCCGCGCGGGAGACATGGGCGGCGGCGATCGGGGCCACGGCCCGCGAGATCGTGTTCACCGGGGGTGCCACCGAGAGCGCCAACCTCGCCATCCTGGGCACGGCGTCGCGGCTTCGCCCGGGGACGGGGGGCGGGTCGCGGGGCCATGTCATCACGGTCGCCACCGAGCACCATGCCGTGCTCGATCCGATCGAGCACCTGGAACGCGAGGGCGTCGCCGTCACGCGACTGCCGGTCGTCGGCCAGGGCGACCCGGACGGCGTGCCCGGCCGAATCCGACTCGCCGACCTCGATGCGGCGCTGCGGCCCGATTCCTTTCTGGTGTCGGTGCTCCTGGCCAACAACGAGATCGGCGTGGTGCAGGATGTCGCGGCGATCGCCGGCCGCGTGCACGCGGCCGGGGCGATGCTGCATGTCGATTGCGCGCAGGCCCTGGGGCGAATGCGGGTCGATGTCGATGCGCTCGGCGCCGATCTCGCGAGTTTCTCGGGCCACAAGTTTCACGGGCCGAAGGGGGTGGGCGCGCTTTACGTGCGGCGGCGTGGCCGGGCCGTGCGGGTCGATCCGCTCGTCTTTGGTGGCGGCCAGGAGCGGGGCATGCGGAGCGGCACCCTCGACGTGCCGGCGATCGTGGGGATGGCGGAGGCGGCCCGGCTGGCCAACGGGGGGCTGGCCGAGGAGGCGCCGCAGATGCGCCGGCTGCGGGATCGGCTCTGGCAGAAGCTCGCGGAGGCGGTGCCGGGGATCGCGGTCAACGGCCCCGCGCTCGATGCGGGTCCCGATGGCTCCGCTCCCGTACGGCTCGTCAACAATCTCAACGTGCACATTCCCGGCGTCGACGGCCAGACGCTGCTGGCGACGGTGTCGGGCGAGGGGCTGGCGGTGAGTTCCGGCAGCGCGTGTTCGTCGGAGAGCCCGCGGCCGAGCCATGTGCTTTTGGCTCTCGGGCTCTCCGAGGATCAGGCCCGCGCGAGCCTGCGGTTCGGACTCTCCCGGTTCACGACCGACACCGAGGTGGACGAAGCCGCGAGCCGAATCGCGGCCGGTGTCGCCCGCCTGCGGACGCTCTCGTTGTCAGGGGACGACGTCAGCAAACCCTGATCGACCGGTCGAGGCGGCGGGGGTTTCCACGCTCGATGACGTTCGCATCCTGCTCGGGCGGACTTGCTCCACGGCCTGTACGTGGCCGGGCCTCTCGAATCGCGAAACCGCCGGCCTTTCCGGGGCGCGGCCACTGGGATACCATAACAGGGCCGGTCGTTGCGAGGCAGCGGAGTCCGGCGAAGCACGTCAGCACGAGGAGTCAGCCCATGTCGGTCATGCTCACTGAGAAGGCGGCCAGCGAGGTCAAGAAGATCATCACCGAGCAGAAGCTCGATCCGGCCACGGTGCTCCGCGTGGGCGTCGCCGGCGGCGGCTGCAGCGGCTTCAGTTACTCGCTCGGCTTCGACACGCAGTTCGATCCGAAGGCCGACACGAAGTCGGAACAGCATGGCGTGGCGGTGGTCGTCGACAAGAAGAGCGATCTTTTCCTCGACGGGACCACGCTCGATTTCCACGAGGCGATCGACAAGCGCGGATTCACGTTCAACAACCCGAACGCGAAGAAGAGCTGCGGCTGCGGCAGCTCGTTCCAGGCGTGATCGACGCCATCGCCCGACGGCTGTCGTCGCGGCTCTTCAGAGGGCACCAACGTGGTGGCTGAGGAGAAGGTCCATATCGTCGGCATCGGCGACGACGGCGTCGAGGGCATGACCGCGCATGCCCGGCGGCTCGTGGAGGCCGCCGACGTGCTGGTGGGGCCGGAGTCCTGCGGGCAGCTCATGCCCGCCGGGTTGCGGTCCCGGCTGGTGTGCACCGCGAATCTGGAGGAGCTCGTCGAGCGGATCGAGGCGGGGGCGGGGAAGCGGATCGTGGTGCTCGCGTCGGGCGACCCGCTGTTCTACGGCACGGCCCGCTACGTCTGCTCGAAGCTCGGCAAGGATCGCTTCGAGGTCGTGCCGCACGTCAGCAGCATGCAACTCGCGTTCGCCCGGGTGAAGGAGTCTTGGGAGGAGGCCTTTCTCGCCAATCTCGCCGGCCAATCGATCGAGCGGGTCGTTGACCGCGTGCGGTCGAGCGACACGGCGGGTCTGTTCACGAGCGATCAGTGGCCGGCGCCGGCCGTCGCCCGGGCGTTGCTCGACGAGGGTGTCGACTCCTTCTCGGCCTACGTCTGCGAGAATCTCGGCTCTCCCGACGAGCGGGTGACCCAGGGCAGCCTCGCCGAGATCGCGAAGGAATCGTTCGCCTCCCCCAACGTGATGATTCTCGTCCGCAAGGCACGTGTGGCCGACAAGCCGGGGCATGTCGGCACGCGGCTCTTCGGCAATCCGGATGAGTGCTTCCTGCAGTCGCGTCCCAAGCGTGGCCTGCTGACGCCCTCCGAGGTGCGGTCGTTGGCGCTCGCCGAACTCGGCCTGAAGACGACGAGCGTGGTGTGGGATGTGGGGGCCGGCAGCGGCTCGGTCGGCCTCGAGGCGGCGCGAATCGCCCGTGACGGCCTCGTGCATGCGATCGAGATGGATCCCGACGACCACGCGCTGATTCGGGAGAATGCCACGCGATTCGGCGTCATGAATCTCCATCCGGTGCTGGGCCGGGCTCCCGAGGCCTGGCAGTCGCTTCCCGATCCCGACGCGATCTACGTGGGGGGCAGCGGCCGCGACGTGGCCATGCTGGTCGAGCAGGCCTGGGCACGGCTCAAGCCGGGCGGCCGGCTCGTGACCGCGTGCAACAGCATCGAGAACCTCGCTTCCGTGCACGCGCTCCTGCGGTCGCGGTCGGGCGACGCCGCGTATTGGATGGTCAACATCGCGCGGGGCGTCGAGCAACTCGATCGCATCCGGTTCGAGGCCATCAACCCGATCTTCATGATCGCAGCCACCAAGCCGGCGTGACACGATGTCCGACCTCCCCCAGCCACTCGACGTGATTGCCGTCGGTGCCCATCCCGACGACGTCGAGATCGGCTGCGGCGGCACGCTCGCGCTGCTGGCGGCCCAGGGCCACCGCGTGGGCATCGTCGATCTCACCGATGGCGAGCCGACGCCGCGATCGAGCGGCCCGGAGGAACGGCTTGGCGAGGCCTCCGCCGCGGCGGCGGCGCTCGGCGTCACGCACCGCGAGACGCTGCCCTTCACGAACCGGCGGCTGTTCGACGAGTTCGAGGTGCGGGTGGCGCTCGCGAAGGTGTTTCGACGCTGGCGGCCGCGGATCGTGATCGGGCTCGGCGACAAGACACCGCTGGCCTCGCCCGATCACGCCCAGGCGGTGGCGATCACGGAGGCGGCCGTCTTCTACTCGCGGCTCACGAAGTGGGACGACACGTTCGCCGGCCTGCCGGTGCATACGGTGCCGCAGTTTCTCACCTATTTCCTCTTCGCCGGAGTGCCGCAGGTGCCTCACGGCCACTGGCCGCTGGCGGTCGACATCGCGGCGCATCTCGACGCCAAGATCGCGGCGATCGCCTGCTACCGTTCGCAGTTTCCCCCGGAGAAGGCCCACGTCTTCTCCCGCGTGCGGTCGATGGCCGAGACGGTCGGCATCATGTCGGGCTGTGCGGCGGCCGAACTGCTGGCGTCGAGCCGACTGCCGCTGACGACCGAGCCTTTGCGGATGCTCCTGCCCGGCGGGCCGCCGACGTGAGCACCGAAGGGGCGGGGGAGCCGCACGCAGTGAGCCGCGAAGAGCCCGGTCGTTCGTTCGATGCGGTCGTCATCGGGGCCGGGATCGCGGGGTTGATGGCTGCGACGCGGGTCGCCGGCCACGGCCGCCGCGTGCTCGTGCTCGACAAATCCCGGGGTGTCGGCGGGCGGATGGCGACGCGGCGCATCGGCGCGGCCGTCTGCGACCACGGTGCGCAGTTCATCACGCAGCGCACGCCCGGCTTCCGCGACGTGATCGAGCAGGCGGTGCTCGAGGCCGCGGTCGTCGAATGGTGCCGGGGCTTCGGCCGCGACGGGAGCGGCGCCGCGGATCCGCCGGCCGTCGCCGACGGCCACCCGCGCTACCGCGGCGTCCGCGGGATGACCGACCTGCCGAAGTGGCTGGCGGCGGGGCTCACCGCGCGGGGGAACGGGGTCGAGGTGCGGACCGGCGCGAAGGCGACGATGGTGGAGGTCGCCGGCGACCGCGTGCGGGTGGGCATCGAGGGGCGGGAGGGAGCGGTCGAGATCGTGGATGTGGCCGGCTGCGTGCTCACCGCGCCCGTGCCCCAGGCGCTCGACCTGCTGGCGGCGGGCGGTTCGCCTGACCGCCTGGAGGCTCATGCCATCGGGCGGCTGCGGACCGTGGACTACGACCCGTGCTTCGCGGTGATGCTCGTGCTCGACCGGCCGAGCCTGCTGCCGGAGCCGGGGGCGATCCAGTTGGGAGACGACGCGCCGGGGCCGGTGTCCTGGGTGGCCGACAACCAGCGGAAGGGGATCTCGGCCGTGCCGGCGCTGACGGTGCATGCGACCGGTGCCTTCAGCCGCGAACACTTCGACACACCGCAGGAGGAGGTGGCCGCCATGCTCGTGGATGCCGTCCGGCCCTGGATCGACGGCGATCCGCGGACGGCGGTCATCGAGCGATCGGTGCACCGCTGGAAGTTCGCGACGCCGACGACGATCCTGCCCGATCCCTTCCTGGCCGTGTCGTCGTCGCCGCCGATCCTCTGCTGCGGCGATGCCTTCGCGGGGCCGCGGGTGGAGGGAGCCTTTGCGAGCGGTGCCGCGGCGGGCACGATGCTCGCCGAACGGCTCGCGGGGGGTGCGCGATGAGCGAGCCGCTCGACTGCGTGATCGTCGGGGCGGGGCTCGCGGGCCTCGCCTGCGCGGGTGAGCTCGTCCGCCGCGGGCGTCGCGTGACGGTGCTCGAGGCGGCCGATCGCGTGGGGGGCCGTGTCGTCACCGATACCGTCGAGGGCTTCCGCATCGACCGCGGCTTCCAGGTCTACAACGACGCCTACCCCGAGGGGCGGCGGCAGCTCGATCTCGGCGGGCTCGCGCTGGGGCGATTCGAGCCCGGGGCGCTGATCGCCACGGACGGCCGGCTCCTGCGGGTCAGCGATCCCTGGCGGCGGCCCCTCGCGGCGGTCGGCTCGCTCTTCAGCGGGGCCGTCGGGTTGGGCGACGCCCTGCGGACCGCCCGACTCCGGCACGATGCGGTTCGCGGGGTGCGGTCCGGGGCAGTCGATCCGGAGGCGGCGACCCGGGGGAGCGAGCGAACCACGCGGGAGGAACTCGCGGCGCGGGGTTTTTCAGAGGCCTTCGTTCGCCGCTTCTTCGTGCCGTTCTTCGGCGGTGTGTTCCTGGAGCGATCGCTCGACACCGCGGCGGAGGTTTTCCTCTTCGACTTCGCGATGTTCTCGCTGGGCCGGGCCTGCCTGCCCGCCGGGGGCATGGAGGCGATTGGGCGGCAGCTCGCGGCCCGGCTTCCGGAGGGGAGCGTGCGGCTCGGCACGCGGGTGGAGGGGGTCGAATCGACGCGGGTGATGCTCGCAGGCGGCAGCGTCCTTGCGGCCCGTGACGTGGTGGTGGCGACCGACGGCCCGGCGGCGGGCGGGATTCTGCCCGAGGGTCTTCGCGGCAATCTCGTCGGTCGTCTCTGGAAGAAGACGCGGCTCGTCGCCTTCGCGGCAAAGCGGTCGCCGCTGGCCTCGCGAACGCTCGTCGTGACCGCGGGCGAAGCGGGCCCGATCGACAACCTCACCGTGCCTTCGGACGTGGCCGCGGGCTACGCCCCGCCGGGGTGGTCGCTCGTGACGGTTTCGGTGCGGGGGGGATTGGATTCGGGTGACGTGGTCGCGGCCGTGAAGCGGCAGGCGACCGGCTGGTTCGGAGGCCTGGTGGACGGCTGGCGGCATCTCGCCACGGTGGACGTGCCCCGCGCCCTGCCCGACGAGTCGCCGGCGGCGCGACGCGGCCGCCCGATCGAACCGCGGCTCGCGAGCGGTCTCTGGATCTGCGGCGACCACTGCGGGGCGGCGTCGATCAACGCCGCGCTGGCCAGCGGCCGGCGGTGTGCGGAGGCCGTTCTCGCGGCTGGATGACGCCGGGAACTCCCCTTCGCGGCGGGCCGGCGATAGAGTGCCGGAGGTCACCGGCATGGATGCGGATCATGAGCGAGCAACTCGGGGCGGTCTTCATCTTCGCGGGCCTCCTCGCCCTGGCCGCGGGCGGGCTCTGGGCCATCGGCTGCGGAATCGGGGTGCTCCTGCGGCGCAGGCCCGCCCGGCGACTGCTGGCACCCCTGGCGCTGCTCGGCGTGGGCCTCGTGCTGGGGCTCGCCCCCTTCGTGATCCAGCGGGCGTACCTCGCCGTCGTGGGCCTCGGCGAGCGGGAGCGGGTGATCAACGGGGAGCGGGCGGTCAACCTCACGGGCTGGGATCGGCCGGGCTACGGAATCCTCGCGGAGCGACCCGATGTGGTGATCCTCGAGATGGGTAATCCCGACGTCACCGACGACACGCTCGAACTCCTCGCCGCGCTGCCCGAACTCCGTGAACTCACGCTCAACGACTCGTCGGTCACCGACGGAGGACTCGCCACGCTGGCCCGGCTGCCGAAGCTGGAGAGCCTGCGGATCGCGCGGACGAAGGTCACGCCCGAGGGGATCCGGCGGTTTCTCGACGCGCCGCCGCCGCGGCTCGAGCAGATCGACGTGTCGGGCAATGGCGTGGCGACGGCGATCCTGCGCCGCTGGAAGAATGCGGCGAACGTTGGCGTGGAGCGACGGTATGTCAACTGAGTTCAACCTTCGCGAAGAGCCTGTCGGCAGTCTCGACAGCGCCCGGTTTCTCTGCGAGGCCAGCGCGCTGGCCTACCTCCCGGAATCCGCCGGGCAAAAAGCCTTCCGCGAGAAGCTCGGTCTGGAGGCCAGACTGTTCAGCGTCGACAACACGCAGGCCTGGCTCGGCGTGGACGAGGCGAACGTGGTGGTGGCCTTCCGGGGCACCGAGTCGGCGACCACGCTCGACGGCCTCAAGGACATCCTCCTCACCGACGCGATGAACCTGCTCGTCGTGCCCGAGGGCCGGCTGGGGCACGACCTCTCGGCGGCCGGGGTGGGCGCGCGGTTCCACAAGGGCTTCGTCGATGCGATCGCGGAGATCTGGACACCCCTCCTGGCGGCGGTCGAGGCGGAACTCAAATCGAACGATCGTCCGCTCTGGATCACGGGCCACAGCCTGGGGGGCGCGCTGGCCCTGCTTGCGGCGTGGCTCTTCAAGCGACGGTTCATCCCGGTTCACGAGGTCTGCACGTTCGGGGCGCCGATGATCGGCAACGCCGCGGCCTGCACGGCCTTCGATCGCGAGTTCGCCGGCCGGATCTTCCGCTACGTCAACGGTCGCGACCCGGTGCCGAAGCTGCCCACGCTCTCGCTCGTGGCCAACGAGTGTCTGCACGTGCAGCAGGAGCGGCTGCTCGGCGGGGATCCGATGACCGGGATCTCGGATGTTTTGCGGGTGGTCGCCGCCAAGGCCGCCGGCGGTCTGCTCTCGGGGGAGCTCGTGAACGAGGCCTGGGGGCACATCAACGAGGAAGTCGCCTCTCATTTTCTCGATCGCTACCGCGACCTGCTGCGGGGGTGAGAGTGGCCCGGGGGCCTTCTGCCTCCGGTTCGGTCGATCGAACCGGCCGGGCGGCCGGATGCCATCACCGCGGGAAAAATCGTCGGTTAATGCAAGTTGTTCCCTGCGGTTTCGGTTCATACAATCGATTGAAACGATCGTTTGAACCCGCCGAGATCGCATTTTCATGGCCTCCCACGTTCGATCCGCTGCGTCCGCGGTCGCTGGCCCTGTCGAGGATGCCCGCGATCCCAGGGTGCGGATCCTGTCGGCGGCGGGCCGGGAGTTCGCCGAGCACGGGTACGAGACGGCGACCGTACGCGACATCTGCGCGGCGGCCGGCGTCAACGTCGCCGCGGTCAACTATTACTTCGGCGACAAGCGGCGGCTCTACATCGAGAGCGTGAGGCACGCCCACGAGGAGCGGCTGCGGCAGGTGCCGCAGCCAGAGTGGCCGTCGGGTACTCCCGCGGCGATAAAACTCCACGGCTTCGTCGACAACATGCTCGAGCGAATGCTCGGGGCCGGTCAGCCCCCCTGGCAGGTGCGGCTGATGATGCGGGAGGTGCTGCAGCCGACGGAGGCCTGTCGCGAACTGGTCGAGGACTACATCCGTCCCCATTTCGCGCTGCTCGTTTCGATTCTCGACGATCTGTCGGCCGGCGCCCTTTCCCAGGCCGAACTCCGCCGGGTGGGCATGAGCATCGTGGGGCAGTGTTTCGTCTACCGGGCCGCCGGCGACGTGGTCGCCATGCTCGTGCCCCGGGATGAGATCGAGTCGCTCCACGCCCCCAAGCCGCTCGCCGACCACATCACGCGGTATGCGCTGGCCGCCCTGGGCGTGGCCGCCCCGCTCACGGGATTCTTGTCGTCTTCATGTGCATCTTCATCGGACAGGGACGTGGTTTCATGAGTGTCGTACGCACGATCGTGGGCTGGGTGACGCCGCTGCTGATCCTCGGGGCGGGGGTGGCGGTGTTTCTCTCGATGGGAAGCCAGCCGCCGCCCGAGCGGAAGGCGGCGGCCGTGGCCGCCGTGCTGCCGGTTCGCACGGCGGCGGTCGAGACTGTCACCGCAGGCCTCACCATCGAGGCCGACGGGGCCGTCGTGCCGCTGCGCGAGGTCACGCTCGCCGCCGAGGTGGGCGGCCGCGTGAAGGCCAAGGGAGAGGCCTGCAACGAAGGAAAGTTCGTGAAGGCGGGCACGGTGCTCTTCGAGATCGATCCACGCGACTACGAACTCGACGTCGAGAGGCTCGAGCGGGAGCTCAAACAGGCCGATCTGGCGATCGAGGAGATCGACGAGGAGGCCGCCCAGAACGTCGAGTTGGTGGAACTCGCCCGGCGTCAGATCGAGTTGGCCCGCCGCGAGGTGGCCCGTTTGGAAACCCTCAAGGCCGGCAGGATCGTGACCGAGTCGGAGCACGACCGGGCGCTGCGGGAGGAGCTCACCGCCGCCAACGTGGTCTCCACCCTCGACGGCCAACGGCGGGTGCTGGCCAAGCGGCGGAACAAACTGCTCGAGGCCCGTTCGCTCGCGGCGACCATGCTCGAGAAGGCCCAGCTCGACCTGTCACGAACGACCATCAGGGCGCCGATCGACGGGCTGATCGTCGAGGACAAGGTCGAGCAGGGATCGTTCGTCTCCAAGGGCACGCCGCTGGTGACCATCGAAGACACGAGCGCCGCGGAGGTGCGGACGAGTCTCGAAATGGACGACCTCGCCAGGATCTGGGGCGGTCGCCGGGGGAATGGGGCCGCATCCGCGGGGCCGGGCGGCGACTCCCACGACTCGTACGACACTCCCGCCTCGGTCATCTTTCGCGTCGGGGAGTCGGCCTACGAGTGGGACGGAGTCTTGTCGCGGCAGGAGGGCCGGGGCCTCGACGAGAAGACGCGGACGCTCCCCTGTCGCGTGATCATCCGGGAGCCCGGCCGGGTCCGGGCGCTCGACCGTTACGGCGCCGCCATGCCGCAGGCCCCGCCCGGCGCGCCGCGATCGCTGCTCCGGGGGATGTTCGTGCAGGTGCATGTCCACGTCGATTCCCCCGAGTCGCTCGTGTCGATCCCCGACGAGGCCCAGCGTCCCAACGGCGAGGTGTGGTTGATGCGGGATGGTCGGCTGACCGTGCTGCGGCCGCGGGCCGTCCAGGCGTCCGCTGGCCGCTTGGTCTTTGATTCGCTCGCCTCCGGGCTCCAAGCCGGCGACCGGGTGGTCGTCAGCCAGATCTCGAATCCGCGGGACGGCATGGCAATCACCGAGGCGAGTCCGGTCCCGGTGACGGCGCAGCCCGCGACGCAGGCCGTCCGCCACGAGGAAGGGGATGCCACATGAGATCGATCATCTCCTGGACCGTCCGCAACATGCCGGCGATGAACACGCTCGTCATCGCCATCCTGCTCGTGGGCGGCCTGGCGTTTGCGTCGATGCGGCGCGAGGTGTTTCCGGAGTTCGACCTGGAGATCGTGCTCGTCTCGGTGCCTTATCCAGGGGCGACGCCCGAGGAGGTGGAGGAGGGCATCTGCCAGAAGGTCGAGGAGGCCTGTCGGAGCGTCTCCGGCATCAAGAAGATCACGAGCGTGGCCCAGGAGGGGATGGGCTACTGCGTGTTCGAGCTGCAAGACAGCATCAAGGACGTGCAGAAGACCCTCGGGGAGATCCGGTCCGAGGTCGAGCGGATTCCGAGCATGCCGGAACTCGCCGAGGATCCGAAGATCGAGCAGGTCACCCTGCGGACACCGGCCATCAAGGTGGGCGTGCTCGCGCCTCCCGAAGCAGCCAGCGACACCGCCGCCGAGATCGAACTGCGGGATGTCGCCGAACAGGTCCGCGACGACCTGCTGGCGCTGCCCGCCGTGTCGGCCGCCAACCTCATGGGAGCCAAGGACTACCAGATCGACATCGAAATCTCCGAGGAGACGCTGCGGAAATACGGGCTCTCGCTCCAGAAGGTGGCGGAGATCGTGCGGCGGGAGAATCTCGAGCTTCCCGGCGGCACGATCCGCAGCGAACGGGGCGAGATCATGCTGCGCGGCAAGAACAAGCGGTATGTCGGTGCGGAGATCGCCACGCTCCCGCTGGTGACGCTGCCCGACGGGCTCGTGCTCACGGTGGGCGACCTCGGCACCGTCCGCGACGAGTTCGCCGACATCGCCTCCACCAACCGGATCAACGGCCGGCCCGGGATGGTCGTCTCGATCGACCGCAGCTCGGGCGAGGACCTGCTGGCGATGGTGGCCGCGGTGAAGAAGTACGTCGCCGAGGCGGAGCTGCCGGCGGGCTACACCCTCACGACCTGGGCCGACCAGTCGATCGACGTCAAGGACCGCCTCGACATGCTCTTGTCGAACGGCCTGCAGGGACTCGTGATCGTGTTCGTGATGCTGGCGCTGTTTCTCGATCTCAAGATCGCGTTCTGGGTGGCGATGGGCATTCCGTTCTCGATGCTGGGCACCGGCGCGCTGATGTTCTCCACCGACCAGACGCTCAACATGCTCTCCATGTTCGCCTTCCTGATGGCGATCGGCATCGTCGTGGACGACGCGATCGTGGTCAGCGACAACGTGGACCGGCACCGCCGGATGGGCAAGAGCCTGACCAACGCCGCGATCGACGGCACGGTCGAGGTGGTGCCGAGCGTGATCTCGAGCGTGCTCACCACCGTGATCACCTTCCTGCCGCTCTGCTTCGTGTCGGGCGTGATGGGGAAGTTCATCGCCGTCATGCCGTTCGCCTTCATCACGACGCTCCTGATGTCGCTCGCCGAATCGACGCTCGTGCTCCCGGGGCATCTCGCCCACGAGAAGAATCTCGTGTTCACGATCCTCGGCATCGTTCTGTACCCGCTGCGGCTCCTGCTGCCGGCCGTCGCCTGGCTGCAGCGGATCTGTGACAGCGGGCTGAAGTGGTTCGTGAAGCATGTCTATGCCCCCACGCTCGACCTGGCGCTCGACAACAGGCTCTCGGTGCTGGCGCTGGCGCTCGCGCTCCTGCTGGGGGCGTTCGGGATCGTCCGCAGCGGGATCACGCCCTTCCAGCTGTTTCCGAAGATCGACGCCAACCGGCTGCTGGCCAAGGTCGTGTTTCCCGACGGCACGCCCGCCAGCGTGACGGAAGAGGCGACCAACCGCCTCGAGCGGGCCGCCTCCGAAGCCGCGGAAAAGCTCTCTCCGCCCGGGGCGCCGATCGTGGAGCTGGTTCATCGGTCCGTGGGGCAGGTGGCCGCGCAGGGGGAGATCGGGCCGAACGCCCGGATGAGCGGCAGCCATGTGGGCGCCGTCGCGGTGGAGCTCGTCGAGGGCGAACTGCGGGACGTCACCAGCGAGCAGTTCATCAGCGAGTGGCGGCGGCTGGCGGGAGAGTTCAACGGCACCGAGTCGCTCATCTTCGGCACCGAGAACATCGGGCCGGGTGGCAAGACGATCGAGTTCAAACTGCTCGCCGCGGCCGATCCGCGGGCGGTGCCGCAACTGGAGGCCGCGGTCGAGAGGTGCAAGGAGTGGCTGGCCCAGTATCCGGGCGTGATCGACATCGACGACGATTCACGGCCGGGCAAGTGGGAATACCAGGTCAAGATAAAGCCCAAGGCCGAGGCGATGGGGGTGTCGCTGGCTGACCTCGCCGGCACGGTCCGGGCCAGTTTCTACGGCGAGGAAGTGATGCGGCTCCAGCGTGGCCGGCACGAGGTGAAGCTCATGGTCCGCTACCCTCAGGACGAGCGGCGGACGCTGGCGACCCTCGACGACATCCGCGTCACCGGCCCCGACGGCGTGAAGCGGCCGATCGGCGAGCTGGCCGATGTCTCGGTGCAGCGTGGCTATTCGGAGATCAACCGGCTGGGTCAGAAACGGTCGATCACGGTGACGGCCGACATCGACGTCGCGAAGAGCTCGCTCACCAGTTCACAGATCACCGGCGACATGGAAAAGCGGCTCATGCCGGAATTGAAGGCGGAGTATCCGCTCGTCCGCGTCCGCTGGGAGGGCCAGCAGGAGCAGACGAACGAGTCGCTCGAGAGCCTGGGCGTGGGCTTCGTCGTGGCCCTGTTCGCGATGTTCGTGCTGCTCACGATGGAGTTCAAGTCGTACTTCCAGCCGTTCCTCATTCTGGCGGCGATTCCCTTCGGGATCGCCGGCGCCGTCTTCGGGCACGCGCTGATGGGCATGCCGCTCACGCTCTTCAGCATGTTCGGGCTGGTGGCCCTCGCCGGGGTCGTGGTCAACGACTCGATCTGCCTCATCGACTTCATCAACCTCCGCGTCCGCGAGGGGCATCCGCTCCGGGCGGCGCTCCGCGAGGCCGGCTGCCTGCGGTTCCGGCCGGTGCTGCTCACGAGCATCACCACCATCGGCGGGCTCCTGCCGCTGCTCCTGGAGAAGAGTTTCCAGGCCCAGTTCCTCGTGCCGATGGCCACGTCGATGGCATTCGGCTTGATGATGACGACGCTGCTCGTGCTGATCCTGGTGCCGGTGATGTATTCCTTCTTCGGCACGAGCGCCCGCGAGGAGCACGTCGAGGAGTTCGCGGCGGGCTATGCACCGCACGCTGGAGGCGAAGCCAGCATGGTCGCCCCGGACGAGGCGGAAAAGGAGTGGCTCCCGGATCACCTCCGCGAGGAGGCGGAGAGGCCCGAATCACTGCGGGCGTGATGCCGCCGGGTCGGGGCGGTGTGCCGCGGCAGTTCTGGCCTGTCCGCTGACCATCGCGTTGCGGGCGAAACCCTGGCCCGAAAAGCCGTGGTGCGGTCGGGTCATCGCGGACGTTTCAGCCCTCCGTCGCTTGAAAGAAACCTCGATCGTCACGGGCGGCACGACGACGCCCCCCAGGGCCAGAGGCATGCCCACCAGTTGCGTGGCTGCCGGGGGCCCGGCGCGTCGCAGCACGAGGTCGGGCGTTCGCCGGCACAGCCGCAGCAGAGGTAGCCCACCGACCGCTCGATCGCCGGCACCTCCACGTCGACCGTCTCCTTCGTGAGTTTCTTGCGGGATCGCACCCGGCCGGGGCATTTGCACGGGTCGTCGCAGCAGCTCGTGCAGCCGCGGGCGGCATGGTGGCTGGCGAAGGGCCACGGCCGGCTGCTGCAGCCGGGCACGCAGTAAGGCTCGCACGTTGTGGAAAACTCCACCTTCGGCTTCTTCTTGGTGCCCGGCTTGCAGACGCAGATCGGCGTCAGGCCGCAGGTCGCCCCGCAGGCCATGCATTCGGGCGCCGGCGCCTTCTCGGCCGGCTTGTCTGCCATCGCCACCGCCGCGCAGGCCGCCGCCGCCAGCAGCACGGGCCCCGCCCATGATCGTGATCCCATCGTCGAATCCTCCCGTCTGCCGTCGTTCAGAAGTCGTAGTCGAATCGCATGCCGTAGATGTCGGTGAGGCTGTTGCCCACGCGGGTGTCCTCGAGGAAGGCCCGCACGTAGTTGAACTTCCAGCGGGTATAGGGGTTGAGATACCAGTTGAGGCCGACCGTGAAGTCGGTGAGGTTGTTGCCGCGGATGTTCTTGTCGTTGAGGACGATGTTCGAGAATCGGGCCGCCACTTCCCAGGCGCCGGTGCCTGTCTGGATTCCCTGTGACCCGGTCCGCACGCGGAAGAAATCCTCGAAGGGCCTGAGCCTGTCGTGGATGCCCTGCTTGCGGTCGTAGGGGCGGTTTTCCCCGGTGAGAAAGTAGCTCACCTGGGCCATGTAGCCGTTGAAGAACAGCGGCGGCCCGCCGATCTGGTCGACCGTGGCGAAGGCGTATTCCGACTGCAGCGAGAGCGGCCCGAGAATCAGGGCGAACTCGGGGTCGAAGAGCTGGAAGTTGTCGGCCCTGATGTTGCCGGTGTCGACGAAGATCGGCGCGAAGGGGCTGGGAAGCCCGTTCTGATAGTTGCTGGGCGACGGGGGGCCCACGGGTCCGAACACGTTGGAGGGCTGCTGCTTCCGCATCTCGGGCGTGTTGCGGAAGCGGACCTGGTTCTGCGACGTGTCGCGCCAGCTGTAGGCGGCGCCCAGGTGGAGGTAGTAGCGGCCGTCGCTCGCCTCGTCCCAGAACGGCAGACAGGTGCCACGCATCGTGAGAGCCTGGCCGCTGTCGAACGAGTCGTTGCCGGTGTTGTCGCTGTTGGTGCGGAAGGTGCCGATCGCCCAGGTGGCGAGCTCGTTTTCCGTGACGCCGTAGGTCATGATCCCCATGTTGCGGGCTGGGGCGAAGGTGTCGACGAGCGACCGTTCCATGAACGTGTTGTTGCGGTTCTGCGTGACCCGCTCCAGGGAAAACGGCTCGAAGTAGTGGCCCACCCGCACGTTCTGCAGCCACGGCAGCTGCTTCCACTCGATGTAGTTGTCGAGGTAGCTGGGGTTGTAGGCGAGGGCGAAGTCGACGCCGAGCGCGTACTCGAACACGTCGAACGCCGTGCCGCGGCCGCCGATCCGCAGGCGGCGGAACTGGGCTCCATCCTGGAGATCCCCCACGGCCGCCCGGCTGATCTCATCCTGGCCGAAGAAGATCTCGTCGGCCTGCATCTGGCCGCTGAGGATGAACAGCGGCTTCCTGGCCTCGTCCTTCTTCTTCTTGTCGGTGGCATCGACGAGCTTGCCGAGGCCCTTCTCGACCGCGGAGAGGCGATCGGCGACCGAGGGCTTGGCGTCGGCCTTCGCCGCGTCGGGTTCTGCCGCCGTCTTTCCGGATCGAAGAATTTCGATTTCGCGCTCGAGCCGCTGGATGTCGGCCTGCAGTTCCTCGACGGCCGTGGCCGGCGGTGGAATCTCCTCGACCGGCGGCGTGTCGGCCGCGCAGAGGCCCGCCCCGAGGGCGGCGATCAGAATCGCCGCGCGGGTCAGCGCCTGGGGGACGGTCATGAACTGAAGCAACACGGCACCTCGGGCATGTGCATGCAGGAACGCGCGGTGCCTCGTGTCATTCACGTCGGCGCTCAACACCTACGACCGTAATTATCGGCACAAAATCCCTGATTGGATGAGGCTGCGGCATCTGCGCAGAGTTCGCAGATTCACGGCCCGGGGCCTGATGGTGCGGCGGTGCGCAGGGTGGGCAACCTGCACAGGCGACTTGGCCCGGCTCGGGCCCCTGAATGGGCTCGGGCCCCTTGATGGGCTCGGGCCGACAGGTGGCGCGTCAGCGGCGGTGCGCGATCTTCGCGATCGCGTCGGCGAGGCGGTCGATCTCGGCGGGGGTGTTGTAGAACGCCAGCGAGGGCCGGACCGTGGCCTCGAGGCCGAAGTGCCGCAGCGAGGGCTGGGCACAGTGATGGCCCGCCCGGACGGCGATGCCTTCGCGATCAAGGGACTTGCCGATCTCGATCGGATCCAAGCCGTCGATCACGAACGAGAGCACGCCCACCTTCTCCCGGGCCGTGCCGATGAGCCTCAGGCCCCCGATCGCCGTCAGCCGGGCGGTCGCGTGGTGGAGCAGTTCGTGCTCGTAGGCGGCGATCCGCTCCCGACCGAGGGCCGTCACGTAGTCGAGCGCGGCGCCGAGGCCGATCGCGTCGGCGATGTTCGGCGTGCCGGCCTCGAACTTCGCGGGTGGGTCGCTGTACGTGGTGCGGGCGAAGGTGACGTCGCGGATCATGTTGCCGCC
>SXWC01000097.1 GCA_005789975.1 Planctomycetaceae bacterium | reverse complement strand
GTCGCGGATCGCGCACAGACAGACGATCAGTTCCGTGGCTCCGGCGGCCGCGATCAGGTGGCCCATCATGCCCTTCGTGCTCGACACCGGAATCTTGTAGGCCCGCTCCCCGAACACCTTCTTGATGGCGAGCGACTCGACGCGGTCGTTCACGCTCGTGCTGGTGCCGTGGGCGTTGATGTAGTGGATGTCGTTGAGTCCGAGGCCCGCGTCCTTGAGGGCCATCGTGATGCACGCCGCGGCACCGCGGCCCTCGGGATGCGTGTCGGTGATCCGGTAGGCGTCGGCGGTCGAACCATAGCCGACGAGCTCGCCGTGGATCTTCGCCCCGCGTTTCTTCGCGTGTTCCAGCTCCTCGAGCACGACCATCGCCGCCCCCTCGCCGAGCACGACGCCGTCGCGGTCGTTGTCGAAGGGCCGGCTGGCCCGGGTCGGCTCGTCGTTCCGCGTCGAAAGCGCCGTGAGCAGATTGAAGCCCGTCACTCCGAAGGGATGGATCATGCTGTGGGTGCCGCCCGAGAGCATCACGTCGGCCTCTCCGCGGCGGACGATCTCGGTCGCCTCGCCGATCGCCTGGCTGGAGGCGGCGCAGGCGGTGAGGCAGTTGAGGTTGGGTCCCTGCGCGTCGAAGAGCGCGGCCAGATGGCCGGCCGGCATGTTGGGTTCCTGCTCGACCTCCGACAGCGGATGGAGCGTCTCGAGGCCGAGCCTCGTGAACTTCGCCACGTCGAGCGTGTCGCCCTCGATCGCCGCCATCATCATCCGCGTGAAGGCGGCGAAGTCCTGCTGCCCTTCGCCGCTGCCGAGATAGATGCCGAGCCTGGTGGGATCGGCCGGCAACCCCTGCGGGAGCCCGGCGTCGGTCATGGCCTGGATCGCCGCGCCCGCGGCGAACTTGGTGTGGCGGCCACAGAACTCCCACGCCTTCGGATCCTGCCCCTCGTCGGCGATGTCCCAGCCCCGCACCTCGGCCGAGATCTTCGTGGGAAACTTGGATGCGTCGAAGATCGTGGTCAGCCCCACGCCCGAGGCTCCCGCGACGAGATTCTTCCAGAGCTGCTCCACCCGCACGCCCAAAGGCGTAACGCAGCCAACACCCGTGATCACGACCCGTCGCCTGCCGGCACCCATCGCCCGTCTCCGCGTGGACTCACCAGTCGGGCCGCGCGAGCGGCTGGCCCGCCTCGTCGCGGCCGATGTCGTAGATGTGCATCTGATCGAGCCAGCGGAGCAGTTCCTCGGGCTCGAAGAGTTTCGGCACGCCCTCGCCCGGCTCGAGATGGGCGAAGAAGAGTTCCGCCTCCCCCTGCAGCCGATCGCCGATGGTGCTCGTGACCCTCGTCAGCGAGCCGGCCGGTTTGAGGTCGAGCACCTCCGCCTGGAAACGGATCGTGTCGCCCGGCACGGCGTCGAAGTGAAACTCCGCGGCCGCCACCTTCGCCAGCACCACGCGTCGGTTGAAGTCGATCGCATCGGCCACGAGCAGACCGGCGGCTTGGGCCATGCCCTCGACGATCAGCGAGTTGGGCATGATCGCCACGCCCGGAAAGTGGTCGTGGAGATGTTCCTCGGCGAGCGAGACATTCTTGACGGCCGTGGCGCGGCGGCCACGGACGAACTCGTCGAACCTGTCGATCCAGAACCAGCGCATGAATCCGTTCGCGGCGGTCTGCCGCCTCTGGAGGGAAAACCGCGGAGCGTGGACGCGCCCCTGGAAAGAAGTCCTCAGGCCGCCAGTTTACTCTGCACGTACCGCACCATGTCTTCCACGGTGAGGGTGTTGGCGAAGTTTTGCACGCTGGGGTTGGCCTCGAACTTCGAGAGATCTGCAAACGGCATCCGGGCCTTGAGCGTCGCGATGCCCGCTGCCGTCAGTTTGCCGTCGGCCACGAACTCGGAACTCGAGAGCACGTCTTCGGGGAAGAGCTCGCCCCTTGAAATCTTGATGTTGAAGGCCTTTTCGAGGCGGAACACGATGTCGAGGAAGTCGATCGACTCGGCACCGAGATCGCCCACCATGGTGGCGTTCGGGGTGACATCATCCTCGTCCACTCCCAGAGCATCCACGAGGGCGGATTTCACCTTGTCAAAGATTTCATCGCGAGACGGCATCGACGTTTCACCTTGAAAATGAGGGATCGGGCACGCTCGAGTGGCGTCGCTGTGTTGTAATGTCGGCCAGCCCGCATGGGAACCCGAAGTTGCCCATTTTCCGACGGCCGAAAGGGGCCAAACGGAAAAATCGGCCACGAATTCACGCGAAAACGTCGTTCTTCGCCTGCCTGGGAGCGGCCGACGAACAGACGTCCAGGGCCCTACCTGTCCGCATTGGCGAAGGCGGCGCCGGGGGTCGCCCCCTGCGACACGTAGGGAACGGGCTTTTGCTGGGCGATGACGCGGGGGGGATAGAGCAGCGCCCAGAGCTTTCGCATTTCCGACCGCACCCGGACGTCCAGGGCAGCCCCATGGGGCACCCGGTCGGACATGTTGTACCGCTCCAGGACGAGCCTGGCCGTGAGGCTCGTCCGATCGCCGACGGTGCCGCTGGCCTTCACGGTGGTTGTCTTCTCGTCCTGCGAGAGGATTTGGGCCGTGACGGTGAGAACCCGTCCGGGCTCGACAAAGTCGCCGTATTTCACGTTCCGGGCCGAGCGGAGCACGACCATGCTGTGGGCAAAGTCCTCGCCCAGCCGGACCGTCCAAGCAGCGGCCTGGGTCATCGACTCGAGCATCAGCACCCCTGGCATGACCGGAAAGCGGGGAAAGTGGTCGGCCAGGTATTCCTCGGCCAGCGAAAGCGTCTTGATGGCCGTGATCGACTGACCGGGTTCGATGGACAGCACCCGGTCGAGCAGCGTGAAACGCATGTCTACTTCCTGTTCCTACGTGATCGTCCCGCCGATTCGGAGGGCTGACGCCGGCCATGGCACCGTCGTTGGTTCGCTGGTTTCACCGGCATGTTGCCGGGGAAAACCGCTCACCACCCGATCGAAGAGCCGTGAGTATAGGAGTTGTCCATGCCTCCACAACACGCGGGGTGTCGAAAAACCCGCGGCCTCCACGTTGACGCTCCTCACGATCGCTGCGACTGCCAGGGTTTCACGGCGGCCCCGCGACAACCGCGTTTTTGAGCGGCCTCGCAGGCCTGCACTCCGGTGTTTTCCCCCCGGTCGTCCATGGCGGGTTGCTTTTCGGCAGCGTCCTTGCAAATCATTCCCGGCGCACGAAGGGCCGGGAATGCCGCTCCACGGACGGTGTCTTTTCACCACCTGTTTCCAGGAGCCAGACCATGCCGACGTTCCGCCCGGGATTCGCGTTCCCGTTTGAAGAGTTGCGCGACGAACTCGATCGTGCCTGGAGCACCCTGACCGCCTCCCCGCCGCTCCGCGGCTGGAGTGTGGGGCCCGCCGAAGGGGTCTTCCCGCCGGTTGTCATGCGGGAGAGCGACGAGGCGATCACCATCGAGGCCGAGTTGCCCGGCCTCGAGGCGGGCGACGTCGAGATCACGGTCGCCGGCGACGAACTGCTCATGAAGGGATCGCGGCCCGACACCTGCCCCGTTCCTCCCGCGTCCGACCGCGGGGGCGACGGCGAGAAGAAGGGGCGCGTCACCTGGCATCGCCGCGAGCGGGGCACCGGCGCGTTCGAGAGGCGGATCACGCTGCCTGTCGCCGTCGATGCCTCGCGGGTCGAGGCCCGGCTCGTCGATGGCGTGCTCGCCGTCACCTGCCCCAAGGCGGCCGAATGCCAGCCCCACAAGGTGGCCGTGCGATCGGCCTGACCCGCGCGTTCCGTCGTCCTCCATCACCACGCACCCCTCACGCCGGAGAATCCAGCATGGTCACCCAGACCCAGACCACGATGCCCGCCACCGAACAGCCGGCGGCGCCGACGCAGACCTACCAGCCCAACGTCGATATCTGCGACCTCGGCGCCGAGGTGCTCCTCGTCGCCGACATCCCCGGCGCCCGTGCTTCGGGAATCGACGTCACCTTCGAGGACGGCGTGCTCGAGGTGCGTGCAGCCGTGCCGCTGCGGGAGCTTCCGGGCCGCGTCGTGCGGCAGGAGTATGGCATCGGCAACTACCGCCGCTCGTTCCGGCTCGGCGAGGGCTTCGACGCCGCGCAGATTTCGGCCGACTACAAAAAGGGCGTGCTCACGATCCACCTGCCACGGCTCGCCGCCGTGCGGCCGCGCAAAGTGGAAGTGAAGACCGCCTGACGCCCGGCTGCGTCGCTTGCCCGTCATCCATGTGTTCGTTGGTGTTCCTGCCTGACCCGAAGAGGAGACATTCCATGAGTCTGATCCCTTTTCGCACGAAGCGTTCGAGTGGAATGGAGTCCGGGAGCCTCGCCACCCTGGCGGACTTCCGCAACGAGATGAACAGGTTGTTCGAGGGCTTCTTCAGCCGCTCGCCCCTGGCATCGCCCTGGTTCGAGACGAGTGAGCCGGGGCAGTGGCTGCCGGCGATCGACATGTCGGAGAACGACACGCAGATCCACATCCGCGCCGAGCTGCCGGGAATCGATCCCAAGGACGTCGACGTGAGCGTGTCGGAGGATCGCCTGGTGATCTCCGGCGAGAAGAAGTCGGAGAAGGAGGCGTCCGGGGAGGGCTGGAGCCACCGGGAGAGCCACTACGGCGGCTTCAGCCGCGCGATTCCGCTGCCGGAGTCGGTCGATCCCGCGAAGGTCACGGCCCGCTACGACAAGGGTGTCCTGATGGTCGAGCTCACGAAGTCGCCGACGAGCGCCTCGCGCAAGGTGCCCGTGCTGACGGCGAAATAGCCGCCGATGGCGCGTGTCCGAGGTATGCTGCGTGGCCGCGGGAGCGATCGCTTCCGCGGCCACGCGCCTTTCCGAGTCACTGGCCACACGCCTTCCCGAGTCACTCCGATCCTCGCGATGCCACTCGCCCTCTCCCTCCGCGTCGTCGGCGATCGTCCCCCGTTGTCGATCGATCTCGGAGGCATCCTGCCCGAGCGTCTCGTTTCGCTGCCGCTCCCCGCGATCGCGCGGCTGCCGGTTCTGGCCGATGGACGGTCCTGCGAACTCGGCACACTGTTCGAGGTCTCCGGCGACCCCGCCGACGCCGTGATCGAATGCCGCGGAGACTTCTCGCGGGTGCATCGCGTCGCCGCAGGCATGCGGTCGGGGGCGATCCGGACGACGGGCCCGGTCGGCCGCCATGCCGCCGCGGGCATGTCGGGCGGGCGGCTCGACGTGGCCGGCGACGCGGGCGACTGGCTGGCCGCCGAACTGGCCGGGGGCGAGATCCACGTCACAGGCAACGTCGGCGATAACCTGGCCGCCGCCCTGCCCGGCAGTCCGATCGGCATGCGCGGCGGGCTCGTGACTGTCGGCGGTCATGCGGGCAATCTCGCCGGCGCGCGGCTGCGGCGGGGCATCGTCGCGATCGCGGGTGGCTGCGGCGACGCCGCGGGGTTCGAGATGCGGGCCGGGTCGGTGGTGATCGGCGGCGATGTCGGCCGGCAGCCCGGGCTCGGCATGCGCCGCGGCTCCGTGATCGCGCTGGCCACGAGGCCCGAACCGCCGGCCACGTTCCGCCGCGGCGCCGCCTGGCGGCCCGGCTTTCTCCCGCTGCTCCTCACGCGACTGGTCGCGGCCGGGTTTCGGCCGGCATCGGCCCCGCAGCCCCCGGGTGGCTGGCAACAGTGGCACGGCGACATGCTCGCCGGGGGCCGTGGCGAGATCCTGCATCCAGCGTAGCGGCCTTGCGATCGGCCGAACGGGCGGCAGCAGCCCGGTTTTCAGGCCATTTTTTGCGACCGCCTTCCGCCGCCCCGGATCCTCGGCTATCTTTTGGGGTTCCCGATTCCAAGCACACCAAGATTCATCATGCCCACGATCAGCCAACTCGTCCGCAGCCGCCGCCGTCCGAAGCGGAAGTTCTCCAAGTCGCCCGTGCTCGACCGCTGCCCGCAAAAGCGGGGCGTCTGCCTGCAGGTCCGCACGATGACGCCCAAGAAGCCGCACTCGGCCCTGCGGAAGATCGCCCGCGTGCGGCTTTCGAATCAGAAGGAAGTGACGGTCTACATTCCGGGCGAGGGCCACAACCTCCAGGAACACTCGATCGTCCTGGTCCGCGGCGGTCGTGTTCGCGACCTCCCGGGTGTCCGTTATCACATCATCCGCGGCGCTCTCGACACGCTGGGTGTCCAGGGCCGCAAGCAGTCCCGCAGCCTCTACGGCGCGAAAAAGGGCTGAGGCGACACGTCACCGCACCGGAAATAAAGCCAGGAATAAAGACAGAGATCCATGGGAAACATCACCTCCAGCCGCGAACAGCTCCGCCCCGATCCCCGTTTTGGATCGCTGCTCGCCAGCAAGTTCATCAACTGCCTCATGGAAGACGGCAAGAAGAGCGTTGCTCAGAGCATTTTCTACGACGCGATGGAGATCGTCGCCAAGAAGATCTCCGAAACGGAGCCAATCGAGGTCTTCAATCGTGCCCTCGAAAACATCAAGCCCGCCGTCGAGGTCCGCTCGAAGCGGGTCGGTGGTGCCGCCTACCAGGTGCCGATGCAGGTCAATCGCAACCGGCAGCAGTCGCTGGCGATCCGCTGGCTTCTGCAGGCCGTCCGCGAGAAGAAGGGTCGGGGCACGTACGAGAAGCTCGCTGAGGAGATCATCGCCGCCTACAAGCGCGAAGGCGCTGCGGTGACCAAGCGTGACAACGTGCACCGCATGGCGGATGCGAACAAGGCCTTCGCTCATTTCGCCTGGTAAGACCAGGCGAAATGCATGCCTTACGCCTGAAAAGCCATCCCTGGCCTTTTCAGGCCGGAGGAACGCGGCCTCGTGCCGCCTCGCCTGAAGGATAGGCCGGCCATGTCGATCACGGGCAGTTCGTCGGGCGATGCCTGAAAGATCGCCCGGTCGAAAGTGGACCTGCACGAACTCTCCCCAGTCGGTCGGCGGACCACGGGCGGGAGAGACGGGCGGTGGTTCGAGCGGTTCGCCGATTGAAGGCGGCGGCCATCGCCTCCACCGTCGCATCGGTGACGGCTGGCACCGCAGGCGTGCCCGCCAGTTCCGGCCAGAGCCGGGCCTGGGTCTCGAGGGAGGTTCGGGCCAGCTCGAGCAGGCTGGGCCGCGCGGTCAGGCCAAAGTCATCGCCGCGGAGCCGACCGCGGCCGCATCGATCTTCATTCGAATTGACAGGGTAACCAGGGGATCCATCACAGGCTTGGCCCGCGTTGTCGTTGAAACGGACCATAGGAAAAACTTCGGAGGGGAAGGAAATGCCTCCGGGGCAGAGCAGTCTGGCTCGGGCCGAAGCCCCCGCCGCTCTTGTTAATGGCCTCGGCGGTAAAGCCCCTTGGCCCTTCTCGCCCGCAACGCATCCCCGTCAAACCAGCTCTGGTACGGGAGCGGATACGGGCAGAGACCGCCCATTTCGGCGGGGCTTTCGCTAGAACGCCAAGTCGTACGGGGAGTGACGTCACGGGTCACCTCGACGACACGGAACAGACGACGCGTTCGTGCTGCCGGGGCCACGGGATTCTAGCGGGCTGTGGAGCAGGTCCGCCCGTGCCGGACGCGAAGATCATCGACCCGGGGAAACCCGCGGCGTTTCCACCGGTCGATCCGGTGGACAAAGGTGATGGATGACTTTGTCCACGGACAGTTTTCGCCGGCGGAGCGTCGCGTTCGCCTCAGGGGACGAACCGACCGGTCCCGGCGGACGTTAGACTGTCGGACATGGACATCGAAACCTCCAGACTGCTCGGCTCCCTGCTCCTTGGCCGAGGGGTCGCCGCTCTGGCCACGCTGCACGAGGGGCGGCCATTCGTGTCGATGATTCCGTACGCCCTGCGGCTCGATTCCGGCGCGGGCCGCCTGCAGTTCATCACGCACGTCAGCCGGCTCTCGGCCCACACCCGCGACATGCTCGCGTCGCCGGATGTCTGTCTCTTGGTGACGGCTCCGGAGGATGGCTCGCTGCCCCCGCAGGCCCTGCCGAGGGTGTCGCTCCCGGCGACCGCCCTGTTCGTCACACCGACCGAGCCCGACCATGCCGCCCTCAAAGCGGCTTACATCGACCGCTTCCCTCATGCGGCCGACTATTTTCAGCTCGGTGACTTCTCGATCGTCGTGCTCGAGCCGACCTCCGCCCGGTTCATCGCCGGCTTCGCCCGCGCCCTGACGCTTTCGCCCGCTGAGGTCGCCGCCGCCGTGGGCGACACGATCCCGCGGCGAGGCTCACCGCAGGCGGACGCGGGCGGGCAGGAGCAGTTGCGGCCGGCCTGAAAGCAAGAGCACGAGCGTGTCGGCCTCGGCCACCAGCGGCCCAAGCCCGGGAAGCTTGGCGATCCGCGCGAGGAGCAGCCCGCGGAGCGACGGCACGCCGCCCAGGGCGGTGGCCATTCCGGCGACGGGATCACCGCCCTGGATCGCCGCGCCAAACAGGTCGTCGAACAGGCCCCGAGGCTCCGGAAGAAGCGTGCGATCGATCTCCTCGCCGGCCTTGATTCCGGCCAGCGCCTTCGCCTCGTCGATGGCGTCGTCAAGCGTGCCGAGGCGGTCCACGAGACCGGCCTCCTTCGCCTGCCGCCCCGTGAAGACGCGGCCCTCGGCCAGCTTCTCGACCTGCTTCTGATCCAGCTTCCGGCCGGCGGCGACCTTCGACGTGAACAGCCGATAGACCTCCCTCATCGTGTCCAGAAAAGCCGTCCGCTCGGCGGGGGTGAAGGGCTCCTGCATCGACAACCAGCCGGAGTTCTTTCCCTTGCTCACCACGTCGGTGTGCACGCCCAACTTCTCGAGCGCGTCGCCGACGGCGACTTTCCCCCCCACCACGCCGATCGAACCGGTCAGCGTGCCGGGCGCCGCCACGATCGTGTCGGCCGCCACCGCGATGTAGTACCCGCCACTGGCGGCTATGTCGGACAGGCTCGCCACCACGGGTTTTTTGGATCGTTCGATCTCCCGCCAGATCAGATCGCTGGCGAGGGCCGATCCGCCGGGGGAATCGATCCGCAGCACGATCGCCACCACCTGGTCGTCCCGGGCGGCGTCGCGGATCGCCTTCATGATCGTCTCGGATCCGGCCGCGCCACCCATCACGAGGTCGTCGGCGCTCTTCCCCTCCCGGATTTCGCCGGCCACGTGCACCACGGCGATCCGCTTGTTGCGACCTGTCGGCGCCGACGGCTTCTGTCCGGAGAGGAGTTCCATCAGCTTCATGAGGCCGGCCATGCCCGAAAAATCCTGATCGAGCTTCCGCTCCGCATAGTCGCGAGACACCTTCGGCTGTTCTTCGCCGATCCGCTTGGCCAGCGTTGCGATCGTTTCGTCCTCGTAGCCGACCGCGTCGATCAGCCGGGATTCCAACGCCTGGTCGGGCGTGAACACGCCGACATCGATCAGTTCACGGACCTTCTCCACGGTCAGTCGGCGGTCCGACGCCACCCGCTCCACGAGCTGGTCATAGAGGTCGCCGATGAAGCTTTCGTATTGGGCCCGCAGCTGGGGGCTCATGCTGTCGCGGGTGAGCGGCTCGCCCGCCCCCTTGAACTCCCCCACCTGCAGGATCTCGGCCGCCACGCCGAGTCGGTCGAGCATCGACTTGAAAAAGGTCATCTCGGCCCGCACGCCCGTGAGCTCCAGCGTCGCGGCGGGCGGCATCGCGATCGTGTCGCAGGCCGTCGCCACCGCGTAGTGCACGGGCGAGCCGCTCACGAGCTGCGCCGCCACCGGCTTGCCGGCCTTCCGGATGCGAGTGATCGCCGCGCGGATCTCGTCGGCCCGCGCCCGCCCCAGATCGGGCGACTCGATCGAGATGACCACCCCCTTCACGCGGGTGTCATCGGCCGCCCTGTCGAGCCGCTCCACGAGCCGGTGGAGGTGGGGGGCGACGTCGGCGAGCAGCCCCCCCTGCCCCGCGCCATCGGGCAGGCTGCCGGCGATTCTCACGTGGGCGATCGTGGCCGCCGCTTTTCTGCGGTTGGCCGCCTCCCGCGGCGCGTCGGCGGATGCCTCCGCTACCGCGGCGGGAGGCTCAGCCCCGCCGGGCGTCAGCTGCAGCGCCACGGCTGCGGCGACAACGATCCGCTGAAAAAGTCGGCCGAGCAGCTCCCGCAGTCCTGCCATGATTGTTTCTCCGGCGGTGAAGGGGCTTTGAGCCTACTGCCACCCCACCGCCGGAGGCAAACCGTGACCCCCTTGAAAATGAACGGCCGTATAGTAAGATACTGACGTTCATTCATTTTTCTGGCCGATACACGACCATACCCCGGTTCTCCATACCCCAGCTTTTCAAACCCTAGCTCTCCAAAGGACTAGCGGCCCCCGCCGCCCGGCATTCATGTCAAAGCGCAAAGCCTCCGCCCCCCGCTCCGCCGCCAACGACCGTCCAAAGGCCCGCCGGGTCGCCGCAGCCGTTGCCGCCGTCCGCGGCAATCCGCTCAACCTATCCCGCAAGAATGCCGCCGATGAAGGTGATTCGCCCACGGAGCGGCAGATGGAGATCTACGCCTTCATCCGCGACAAGATTCATTCCCGTGGATTCGGGCCGACGGTCCGCGAGATCGGACTGGCGTTCAAGATTCGTTCCCCAAACGGTGTCGTCTGCCACCTCAAGGCACTCGAGCGGAAGGGCATGATCACCCGCGGAAAAAACATGTCGCGGGCCATCGAACTCGTCAATGAGCCGGCCCATCTTCGTGGACTGCCGATGGCCGGCTGGGTGGCGGCCGGCACCCTGCGGCCCGCGGAGGAGCAGAGCGAGCGAATCGACTTCGAATCGCTCTTCAACCGCGACAATCACTTCGTACTCAAAGTCATGGGCGAATCGATGATCGATGCACAGATCGCCGATGGCGACTGGGTGGTGATCCAAAAGAAGCAGACGGCTCATTCGGGCGACATCGTCGTGGCCCAGACAGAAGACGGCGAGGCCACGCTCAAGCAGTGGTTTCCCGAACGCGACCGGATCCGGCTGCAACCGGCAAACGCCTCGATGAAGCCGATCTACGTGAAGAACGCGCGGGTGCTGGGCGTGCTCGTGGGGGTCGTCCGCAAGACCTGACCGGGGGTCCTTCGGCTTTCCACGAAGAGAGAACTCGGGGTGTCCGCATCCCGGCGGGCGTCACCCGGTCTTGTCGAGCCCGCCGTCATTGAGCTGGTGAAGCTTGTTGTAGAGCGTCTTCAGGCTGATTCCGAGCTCCTCGGCGGTCCGGGCCTTGTTGCCCTTGTTGCGTTCGAGGCCCTCGAGGATCGCCCGCATTTCGAGTTCCCTCAGGCTCTCGGGCCGGGCCTCGCCGGCTGCGACGGCCGCCTGCGCGGCGGCCCCGGGCGCCGGAAGACTCGCGACCACGGGCTCGGGGATCGGCCGCGGCGTGCCGAAGCGGGCGGGCAGATGGGTCACCAGCAGCGGCAGCTCATCGCAGAGCACCAGCGCATGCTCCACCACGTTGGCCAGTTCGCGAATGTTGCCCGGCCAGTGATGACCAGCCAGCGCCGCCAGGGTCGCCGGGTCGGCCACGACCCCCTCGACGGGCAGCTGCGGCCGGGACTGTCGCACGAAGTGCTCGACGAGCATCTGAATGTCGTCGCGGCGGTCACGCAGCGGTGGAATGGCGATCTCGAACGTGTTGATCCGGAAGAGGAGATCCTCGCGGAAATCGCCCGCCTTCACCATGTCTTCGAGTGACCGGTGGGTGGCGCAGACCACGCGGACATCGACCATGATCGGATGGTTGTCGCCGACACGGCGGATCTCGCCGCTTTCGAGCGCCCGCAGCAGCCGTGACTGCAACGACTTGGGCAGCTCCCCGATCTCGTCGAGACACAGGGTGCCGCCGTCGGCCACTTCGAACAATCCGGCACGGTGCTCATCGGCCCCGGTGAAGGCTCCCTTGCGGTGCCCGAAGAGTTCGCTCTCCACAAGATGCTCCGGGAGCGCGCCGCAGTTGACCGCCACGAGCGGACCAGCGGCCCGGCCGCTCCCCTCGTGGATCGCACGGGCCACCAGCTCCTTGCCCGTTCCCGTCTCCCCGCGAACGAGCACGGCCGCCTCGCTCGCAGCCACGCGGGAGATGAGCCGCCGCACCTGGTCGAGCCCCGACGACATGCCGACGAGTTGCGTGCTCCCCTCGGCCCGCCGCACCCGCCTCTCGAGGGCCCGCAGCCGGAGGTTGATTTCCCGCTTCTTCCGCACCCGCTCCAACACCGCCTGGATGTCGGCGAGCTTGCAGGGCTTCGTGAGGTAGTCAAACACCCCCTGCCGCACCGCCGTCACGGCGCTCTCGACCGACGACTTGCCGGTGATGATCACGGTTTCGGTGTCGGGGGAGGTCTCCCGGACCCGCGTGATCAGTTCGAGCCCGCCCACGCCCGGCATGTCGAGGTCGGCGATCACGCAGTCGTAGGACGTACGGTCGAGCGCGGCCAGTGCCGTGCGGCCGTCGGGGCAGACGGTGGCCTCGTGCCCAAGCCGTGGCAGTTCGATCCGCATCAACTCCTGGAGCGACGCCTCGTCGTCGGCGAACAGGATACGCATCGGTCGTGCGGCGGGCTTCAAGGTGTGATCCTCGTGGGGTTCGGTCGATGCATCTCAGGCGGCGCGGCCCGGAACGGGCTCTCCGCCCGCTTCCGTGCCGAACTGGGCGAGCGGCATGATCAAGCGGAAGGTGGAGCCCTTGCCAGGCCCCTCGCTCGTGGCCTGGATGCGTCCGCCGTGGTCGGTGACGATTCGCAGCGCGATCGACAGGCCGAGTCCGGTTCCATGGCCGGCCTTCCGTCGGGTGAAGAACGGCTCGAAGAGGTGCTCGAGCACCTCCTCGGTCATCCCGCAGCCGTCATCGGTGAGTGTCAGCACGGCCTCGCCGCCGCTCCGCTTCGCCGCCACGCTCACCCTCCCCGTATCCTCGATCGAGTCGAGCGCGTTGACCAGCAGATTCAGCACCACCTGCTTGATCTCCTGCGGATTGACCATCACGAGCACGTCAGGGCCATCTTCGATCTCGATCGTGCGGCCGGCAAACCGGCCGACATGCCGCAGCATCTCGGCCACGTCGGCCACGAGGCCGACGAGCGCCGTCGCCTGCCGCCGTACCTCGCCAAGCCGGGAGAAGTCGAGAAGTTTCTCCGTGATCCCCTTGCACCGGAAGGCTTCGCTCTGAATCAGCGCGAGGTATCGCCGGGCGACCTGCGCGTCGGCCTCCTCCGGCGAGAGCGTATCCAGGCGGCTCTCCAGCGACTCGGCGCACATGGCGATGGAGGCGAGCGGGTTGTTGATCTCATGAGCCACGCCGGCGGCCAGAAATCCGACGCTCGCGAGCTGCTCGCTGCGGATCACCTCCCGCGTCCGCTCCTGCACCTGACGGTCGAGATCGTCGCGGGTGGCCTGAAACCGCTCCGTCATGTCGTTGAGCGCGTCGGCGAGCTCGGCCATCTCGTCCTGCGTGTCGAGTTGGATGCGGTAGGCGAAGTCGCCGGCGGCGACGCGGCGCGAGCCGTGCCCGAGGAGTCGGAGCGGGCGAAAGACCCAGCGGTAGGTGAGGACCGCGATCGCCGTCAGGAGGGCCGCGGCGGCGAGCGCCGCGGTCCAGGTGGTGACGATCAGCGAGCGGTAGCGGGTCCGCACCTCGCTGGAGAGATCGTGGAGTCGCTGCTGGAGAAATGACGGCAGCTCGGCGGTGAGCGATGCGAGCAGGTCGATGTGGGGAGCGGCGGCCAGCAACATGCCGCGGCGGGCGGAAGGCGCGTCGGTTTCTCCATCCTCGACACCGTGCTCACGGGCGATGCCGTCGATCGTCGCGAGGCAGTCGGCGATGCTTTGTGCCGTCTCCGCCTCACGGGTGCGGTCGGCGAGCGGCACGTCGTCGAGTTCGAAGGCCGCGAGTTGCTGCCGGTAGGCCTCCAGGGCGGCACCGGTCGCCCGCAGCACCGAGTCGAAGGCGTCGTCCTCCGTCTCGTCGGCCAGCGCCCGCGCGTGGGCGACCCGGAGGATGCCCACGCATTCACCGAGTTCGCTTGCCAGCGGCAGCTCGGCCGCGCGACAGGAGAGCGAACGAACAAGCCGGCGATAGGAATAGATGCCCAGGAAACTGCTGCCTGACAGCACGACCACCATGACGCCCACGAGGAGCGCGCCGAGCAGCAGCTTCTCGCGGATCGCCCTTTGCCGTGGCATGCCCGATCTCCCTGTCGGCGGTGGAGCCCGCGGCTTTGGCCCTGCACGGGCGGGGGAGGCGGGCTGGGGAGGGTAGCAAGGTCGGCCCGCTCCACAAAGGCGGAAATGTCCCGCAGAAAACCCGCGGCGTTTCCACCGGTCGATCCAGTGGACAAAGGTCGTGGATGACTTTGTCCACGGACAGTCAGCAGACTGTGGAACACGTCTGCCCGAGCAGGATGCGAAGATCATCGACCGTGGGAACCCTCGGCGTTTCCACCGGTCGATCCAGTGGACAAAGGTCATGGATGACTTTGTCCACGGACAGTCAGCAGACTGTGGATCACGTCTGCCCGAGCAGGATGCGAAGATCATCGACCGTGGGAACCCTCGGCGTTTCCACCGGTCGATCCAGTGGACAAAGGTCATGGATGACTTTGTCCGCGGACAGTCAGACGAGGCCCCAGCGCTTCCGCAGAAACCACTCGCCGCACAAGCACGCCGCCAGCAGCAGGAGCATCGGCCAGGTATCCCATGGTGAAAACGACCACTGCTCCGTCGATTCGAAGGTGGGCGGCCGGGCGGCGATCTCCTCGAAGATCGCGGGCAGTTCCTCGGGCAGCCGCACGCTGCCGCTGGTCGCTTCCGCGATCTGCCGCATGAGCAGCGGATTGGCACGCGGGCTGGCGAGTTCCAGATCCTGACGGAAGACGGTGAACCGCGCCGACCGCTCCCGCGGCGTGGCATCGCCGGGCCGTGTCGCCCTGACGACGAGTTTCCAGTCGCCTGGTTCGGCACACTCGGCGATCGTCCCGGAGAAGGTGTCGCCCTGACGGCCGACGCGAATCGGCCGCTTCTGGCCGTCGGGGCCGATCACCGTGGCCTCGACCGCGACCCCGGCCTGCGCCGTGCCGTCGGGCTTGGTGAGACCGGTGTCGAAGGGCAGCGGCGTACCCGGCGAGATCCGTCGCTGGGCGAGCCGCACCCAGAGCGTGTCCTGTTCGGCATCGTCCTGCCGTGCGAGCCAGAGCACGAACTGCCGCCAGAAACGGCGGTGCTGCTCGCCGGCTCCCTGCATCGCCCACCGCCAGGTGGAGTCGGCGGCGAAGGCGAGCACGCGGCCCTCGCCATACTCGCGTCCCACGAGCAGCGGCTTTCCGTCCGGCGTCGCGGCCAGGGTCTTCGACGTCGGCAGCAGCCGGCCGATGATGCTCGCGCCATCGAGCGGGGGCATCGCCTGCCAGGCGGCGGCCGTGTCGTCGTCGGTCTTGCCGAGCCGGAGGATCGAGACGTTGCCGAACCGCGGGTCGGGCACCAATCGCACCGCACCCTCCAGGTGCAGCCCCTTGCGGACCGGTTCGTCAAACGGCTGCCTCGAGAGGCGGTCGGCCTCGAAAGGCATCGCCGGCCCGAGCGCTGAGCCGGCCCAGCCCCCCGCCTCGAAGGCGTGAAAACCGCCGAGCAGACCCAGCCCGGCGCCGGCGTTCACCTTGGCGAGGATCGTCTTCAGGTCGGCGGCCCGGATCGCCGACGAGTCGAGGTCGCCGATCAGGATCGCATCGTAATCGCCGGCGAGCCGCCGGCCGAGATCGACGGGCCAGCGGTCGCGGCGGCTCGAATCGATCCAGTCGAAGTCGACCTGCATGTCGGGGCTCGCCGCGAGCATCCGCCGCAGGAACCGCTGCTCCACCCGCAGCGCACCCTCCAGGTAGAGCACGCGAAGTCCGCCGTCGATCACCTCGACGAAGGTCGAGGATTCGTTGTTGGCGAGGATCACCTCGCCGTCCTGCGGTTCGACCTTGAGCGTCAGCTTCCGCTCCCCGACGACCTTGGGCGTCCACGGGAGCCGCACCGCCTCCTCGATCGCCTCGCCGGCGACCCGCACGATCGTTCGCGCCACCTCCTCCATCGCTCCCGACTCGTTCTCCGCCAGGAGCACCACGGACGCCTGCCGGCCCGCGAGCCCATCGAGCCGCACTCGGCCCGCCACTTCGAGCGTGTTCTTCACGTAGACAGTCTCGGCGACCGCCAGGTTGACCACCGCCGCGTCCCGCCCCTGACCGCCCCCTCGTTGCTGGCCGAAGGTCACGCTCCAGAGGGGCACGCCCGCATCGGCGATCCTCCGCGCCGCCGACTGGGGGGGCAGATCCCGGGGAGCGTAGGCGTGCTGGGCTCCGTCGCTGAGCACGACGACACCGGCGACCGTTCGCCCCGCCGTGGACCGCAGGCCGTCGTCGATCGCGGCACCGATCGCCGTCTCGTCGGCAGCCGGCTCATCGGCCCAGTCCCCGAGCGGAAAAGGGTCGGCGGCGACGGGGGCGACGGGGTGCATTTCACGGTCGAACTTCCAGACGGCGATCTCGAAGCCGCCGGCCGACGTGAGCGCCTCGGCCGCCGGCCGCGCGGCGGCCAGCGCGTCGGTCATCTCCTGCCACCTCGTCCGGCCACCGGGCCCGTCGGCCACCGTCATGCTCTCCGAGGCGTCGGCCAGCACGATCACGGTGCCCTGCTGCCGGGCATTGCGGGTGGCCACGAGCGTGGGTCGCAGCATGCAGGCCACGACCGCGAGAAAAGCGACGAATCGCAACAGCGAGAGGACGAGCCGGCCGGCCAGCGACACCCGCGATCGGTCGGGGGGCACGGCCAGAAGCACAATCAGGAGGGCGACTGCGACCGCCCCCACGAAGGCCCATGACCAGACGGGGTCGAACTGCAGCGACGTTTCCTGGACAGCCTGCGCCGGCGTCATCCAGACACCTGTGGCGTGGGGGAAACCGGCGGCGGCCCAGGCCGCGGCGGCACGGGGGGCGGCCCCAGGGGAGACTCCGCGGCGGCGCGGGTCGGATCCGGCGGCGGCGGCGGCACGACTCGATCGGCTGACACAGACTCCTCGGCAAACGTCACGGCGGCCCCCTGCCTCGCATCGCCCCCCGTCTCCCGGGGCGCGTAGAACCGGTTGGCCACGATCCAATCGGCGGCCATCGCCAAGGCCACCAGCACGATCACCCAAGGAAAGAGCTCCGAGCCGATCCGCTCGATGTTCACGTCGCGGACCAGTTCTTCTTCCGTCCGGGCGAGCCGATGCCCAGGGCCGAGCACCGCGGCCAGGTCGGCCTCGGGCACGCGGCTGAAGTCCGTGGCGGAGGGGGCGAGATTGACGCTGAAGCCCTTGGCCACACCCCCCACTTCGCCTCCGGCGCGGATGACATAGTTGCCCGGCAACTGCGTCGAGGTGACGGTGATCGTGCCCCGCTTCTGATCAACCGCCGCGGGAAAGTCGTCGCCGGCCGGCGTGCTCACGACCGCGGCCGGCATGTCCCGGCGGTCGAGGTGCAGGACGGCCGCGGAGCCGGCCAGCACGTTCCGGTCATCCGACGTGTCGAGGGCGTGCAGGAGCGTCTCGTTGGCGAGGATCAGGAACGGCCAGGGCTCGAAGCCGGTGGCGAGGATGTTCCAGGCGTCGGGATCGGTCGCGTTCTGCGAGACGGGAGTCGTGACGAGCACGACGGTGCCGCCGCCCAACCGGTGCTCGACGACCGCGGGCAGACCGTTGCGGTAGGTGGCGACCACGGCGGCGGATTTTTCCGCGTTCTGCTCTTCCCCGGCCGCGGCGAACTCCCAGTGCCGGGTCACCGGAAAATCCTGCCACGGCACGGCGTCGCCCACCCGGCGGAAGGCCGCCATGATCGGATGATCGAGCGCCGTCGGTGCCAGGAAGTTGCCCTCCTTGCTCCGCCACACGCGGACGATGTCGCCGCCGAGCACGCGGCGGGAGGCATCGGAGTTGAACCGCTCGGCGGATCCGGCCCGCGGACCGAGCCAGATCACGAGCCCCCGGCCGCCCGCGACCCACCGCTCGAGCGACTCCCAGGTCTGCGGCGGCAACGGGGGCGGATCGAGCAGCACCATTCCCTCGGCGGCATCCCACGAGACCGTGTCGAGCGACTCCAGATCGATCACCTGCGTGTCAAACCTCGACTTGCCCGACTTCACGAGCGATTGCGGGGCGATCGCCTGCACGAGAAAGTTCGCCGTTCGGACCGCGGGGCGTGGAGCGGCCACGATCACGCGGGCCGCGGCCCCGACCTCGACCGTGAAATAGCGGACATCGTCGGCGTCGAGGTCGTCCGTTCCCTCGATGAGCACGCGGCCCTGCCGCGTGCCCGGCTCCAGCCCGACCACGTCGAAGTCGACCTGCGTCGGCGCCGAGGGTGTCCATGTCACAGGCTTCACTCCGCGCCGGACATAGTTGCCATCGGCGCCGCGGATTTCCACCGCCACGGAGCGGGTGGCTTCGACACCCGTCCGCGAGGCCGATGCGGTGACGGCCAGCGCCGTGCCGGCCGAGACCCGCTCCCCGGAGAGATCGATCGCGTCGATCGCGAAGTTCTGCGGCGCCGAGGCGGCGACGTCGATGAACAGCGCCGTCGGCTCGCCGGCGGCCGCCTCCGGCTGCGGCGGGGCGTTATCCCAGCCACCATGTGAGCAGTCGGTGAAGACATAGAGTTCCTTGCGGGCCAGTTCCGCAGCCGCGAGCAGCCGGCGGGCCTCGGTGATCACGCCCGACAGCGATCTGGCCGGCGTGGCGGCCGCCAGCCGGTCGATCCGCGCCGCCGCGGCCGCCACCGTCGGCGAGAAGTTGACCGCCCCGCCCGAGGTGTCGAGCACCGCGACCTTGCTCCCCGCGGGCAGCTTTCCGAACAACACCCGGGCCATCGTGGCGGCCCGCTCCAGCCGCGTCTGGTTGGCCTCGCGGAGCATCATCCGCGGGGCCGTGTCGAAAACGAAGACGGCGGCGACCGGCCCCTCACCGTCGGCGAGCCAGCCCGCACCGCGGAGCACGGGCCGGGCGAGCGCCAGGGCGAAGAGGGCCAGCGCCGCCATCCGCAGGAGCAGAAGCAGGATGTGGCTGAGCCTGAGCCGGCGCCGGTTCGACACCGCCCGCTCCCGCAGGAACCGCAGCGCGGGAAACTCGTGGGGCACGGGCTTGCGCCGCATGATGAGGTGCAGCACGATCGGCACGGCCACGAGCGCCGTCCCGCCGAGGAGCAGGGGTGTGATGAACGAAAGTCCCATGGCTCAAAACCTCGTGCGGCGGCTGGCGAGGTACTCCATGAGCGCTCGGTCGAACTGCATGCCGGTGTCGAGCGGCACGTAGTCGATCCCCGCCCGGAAGCACGAGACACGGTAGTCCTCGCGAAAGGCCGCGACCGCCTCGAGGTAGCCCCGGCGGGCCGAGTCGGCGTCGATCACCAGCTTGTCTCGGTCCTCCGGCTCGGTGAGCTCGACCATGCCTTCGAACGGAAACTTCACCTCCGCCTCGTCGAGAACGTGAAACAGGATCACGTCGTGGCCGCGGTGCCGCAGCCGCAACAGCGCGTCCCTGATCGGCGCCGGATCGGCGAGCAGGTCGCTGAAAACCATCACGAGCGACCGGTGCCGGAGCATCGCGGCGACCTGCACGAGGCTCCGCGCGATGTCGGTCTTGCCCGACGGCTCGACCTTCGAGAGCACGGAGAGCACCTGGGCGATCTGCGACCGCCGCGAGCGGGCCGGCAGCGAGGCGTGGAGCTTCTCGTCGAAGACCATCAGGCCGCAGGGGTCCTGCTGGTGGATCATCAGCCAGCAGAGGGCGGCGGCGAGCGAGATCGCATAGTCGAGCTTGGTGATCTGCTGCCGGTAGGTGTAGGCCATCGAGCCGCTCGTGTCGATCACGAGGTAGCCTGTGATGTTGGTCTCGGCCTCGAACTTCTTGACGTAGTGCTTGTCGGTCTTGGCATAGACCAGCCAGTCGATGTCCTTCGGGTCGTCGCCCGTCGCGTATTTGCGATGCTCGCTGAACTCGACGGAAAATCCCTGATAGGGACTGGCATGCAGCCCCTGCAGGAAGCCCTTGACGATGAACTGGGCGCGGAGGTCCAGCCGTGCGATCTGCCGCACGACCTCGGGCTTCAGGTATTCCTCGACCGCGCGGGGCATGCTTCACGAGGGGCCAGGGCCCCGGTTCCTCGGCTGTTCACTTCACGAGCTTCGGAATCTCCGGCTCGGGCGTCTCGCGAACCAGCCGTTCGATGATCGTCTCGCTCGTCAGCCCCTCCGCCTGGGCCTGGAAGTTGGTGGCGAGCCTGTGTCGCAGCACGGGCACGGCGATCCGGCGGATGTCGTCGAGCGAGACGCTGAAACGGCCGTCCATCGCGGCCATCGCCTTGCCCCCCTGGATCAAAAACTGGCCGGCCCGCGGCCCCGCCCCCCAATCGACGAGTTCCGAAACGTACTTCGGCGCCTGGGGATCCTTGGGCCGCGTCGCCCGCACGAGCCGGGCGGCGTATTTGACGACGTATTCGCTCACCGCCACGCCCCCGACGAGCTTTTGGATGTTGGTGATCGCGCGGCCCGAGAGCACCTTGCGGACCTCGGGCTTCTCCGACCGCGTCGTGGCCATGAGGATCTGCTCCTCCTCACTGGCCGTCGGGTACCCGACCTTGATGTTGAACATGAACCGATCGAGTTGGGCCTCGGGCAGCGGATAGGTG
>SXWC01000096.1 GCA_005789975.1 Planctomycetaceae bacterium | reverse complement strand
GCTACATGACCGGCCTCCTCCCGGAGAAGATCAGCGGCAACCTGAAGACCTTCGTGCCCGATCGGCCCCTCGACGACTACGGCCATGCCGTGATCCGCTACGAGAACGGCGCGCTGGGCACCGTGACCGCCTCGCAGATCAGCCACGGCCGCGAGAACGACGTGCGGATCCAGATCGACGGCACTCTGGGAAGCCTCGAATGGCACCAGGAGGAGCCCAACAAGATGATCGTCCGCCGTAATGGCAAGCCGCACATGATCTACACGCGCGACCCCAACGCACCGTTCATGAATCAGTCGGGAAAGGCCGCCTGCCGCCTGCCGTCGGGGCACCCCGAGGCGTTCTTCGAGGCCTTCGCCAACGTCTACCGCGCCGGATTCGACGCCATGGTCACGGCGGCGACCGGAGCCGCCGTCGAGAAGAAGGACACCATCTATCCCAACATCCACGACGGCGTGGAGGGGATGTATTTCATCGAACAGTCGGTGGCATCGAGCAAGGCCGACGGGGCCTGGCTGCCGTTGAAGCACCCGCTGGCGAGGCGTTGAGCCATGGCATCCGCAGCCGACACGAAATACTTCGTCTTCGACATCGAGAGCGTGGCCGACGGCGCGCTTGTGTCGCGGCTCCGGTATCCGGGCGAGAACCTCGCGCCGGCGGAGGCGGTCGCGAAGTACCGGGCCGAACTCATGGCTGAGAACGGCAAGGATTTCGTCCCCTACACCTTCCAGCTGCCGATCTCGCTCGTCATCGCCAAGGTGGCCAAGGACCTTTCGCTCCAGGACCTGATCGCCCTCGACGAGAAGGAGTCACGGCCCCACGAGATCGCGCGGCTCTTCTGGGAGGGATGGCGGCGGTACAACCGGCCCCGGCTCGTCTCCTTCAACGGCCGCGGCTTCGACATGCCGCTTCTCGAGCTCTGCGCCTTCCGCTACGGAATCGCGATCCCCGACTGGTTCGCCGAGGACGCCCGCAACTTCGACCAGCCGCGGTATCGCTACAACACGGCGGCCCACTTTGATCTCTACGAATGGGTCACCAACAGCGGTGCCTCACGCTTCACCGGCGGGCTGAGCCTGGCGGCCAATCTGGTCGGTAAGCCCGGCAAGACCGAGGTGGCCGGTCACATGGTGCAGGATCTCTGGGATGCGGGAAGAGCGTCCGAGATCCACGACTACTGCCGGGGCGACGTGCTCGACACCTACTTCGTGTTCCTGCGGTCGAGGGTGCTGGCGGGGGACATCGATTTGAAGCGGGAGCACTCGCTGATCGAGCACGCCAGGAACTGGATCGAGGCCAAGGCGGTCGACAGCCCCGGTCTGGCGAAATACCTCGCCGCCTGGGGAGACTGGAAGAGCCCTTACTGACGCCCACGGCCTGAACGACGAGGGTGTCGGGAGAGCGCCGGCGGCGGCGTGGGCCAGGCGTGGGCCGCGGCTCTCGGCCCTTCAGGGCGTGGCGCTGGCGAACAGGCGGCGGACGGCCGCCTTGTCGCACTTCCCCATCGCGTTGCAGGGGAGCTCGTCGACCACCAGCATGATCCGTGGGATGCGGTAGGGGGAGAGGCGTTCGCGGCACCAGTCCCGAACGGTCTCGGCGGCGAGGCTTTTGCCAGCCGCGGGCACGATCGCCGCCGCGACCACCTCGCCCCAGGTTGGATCGGAAAGCCCCACCACCGCGCAGCCGCCGACCTCCGGGTGTTCCAGGACGGCGGCCTCGATTTCGAGCGCCGAGAGTTTGTAGCCCCCGCTTTTGATGATGTCGGTGCTCGACCGGCCGAGAATCCGGTACTGCCCCCGCTCCCGCACGGCCACGTCACCGGATCGGAACCAGCCGTCCACGAAGCTTTCGCGGGAAGCCTCGGGACGACGCCAGTATTCGAGGAATACCGTGGGTCCGCGGACCTGAATCTCGCCGGCAAGATCCTCGCCGACGACTTCGTGGCCCTGTTCATCGACGAGCCGCACCTCCACGCCGGGCAACGGCTCGCCCACCGAGCCGGCCCGCCGCTCGCCGTCGTAGCGGTGCGAGAGGGCCATCCCGATCTCGGTCATGCCATAGCGCTCGAGCAGCCGCTGGCCCGTGAGTTCGGCCCAGCGGTCGTGCATGCTGGCGGGCAGTGCCGCCGATCCCGACACACCCAGGCGGAGGGCGGCAAACCCGGCGGCCAGCTCACGCCTCCGCTCCGGCGGCGAGGAGTTCATGAGTTCGATGAGTCGCACGTAGATCGTCGGCACCGCCATGAACAGCGTGTAGCGGCCGGCGGTCACGCGATCCACGATCGTCCCGGCATCGAATCGATCGAAGGCCTCGAGATGCCCCCCCGCCCAAAGGCAGCAGGACAGCACGTTGATGATGCCGTGGACGTGGTGGAGCGGCAGAAACAGGGGGATGCGATCCTCCGCCGTCCAGCGCCACGCCACGACGAGCGACGTGATCTGGGCGGTGATGGTCGCGTGGGTGGTGACCACGCCCTTCGGTCGGCTTGTCGTGCCGCTCGTGCAGAGGATCAACGCGCGGCGGGCGGGATCGATCGAGGGCAGCGCGGCCGAATCGGCCCCGGTCACTCCGGGCCGATCCAGCACCACGACGGGAATCCCCGCGCGTGCGGCCGCCGCCACGAGCTCGGCCCGCGGAGGCTCCCCGGAGAGGATGCACTCGGGCTCGATGTCGCTGAGAAACGCCTCGAGTTCCGGCGCCGTGGCAGCCTGGCTGAGCGGCGCCACCACGCCGCCCGACCGCCAGATGCCCCAGAGTGCGGCCACGTGCACCCCGCCGGCCGACATCGAAAGCCCAACCCGCGCCTCGGCAAGGTCGTGCCGGCCGGCGAGCAGTCGCCGCGCCACCGTGCCCGACGCGGCCACGAGCTCCCGGTAGGTCCACTCGCCGTCCATCGCCGAGACCGCATGGCGGTCGCCATGGGATCGCGCCCGTGTCACGATCGCCGGTTCCGCCGCTGGCCCCATCGCCGGCTCGTTGGTTGCTCTGTTCTCAAGGCTCATCCCATCAGGCTCCTGATGATCAGGTAGGCAAGCGAGGGGCCCACGAGGCAACCCAGGCCGGTGTAGAAGGTGGCCGTCAGTGCTCCGTACGGCACGAGTTTGGCGTCGATGGCGGCCAGGCCGGCGGCCACTCCGCTGGTGGTTCCAAGCAGGCCGCCATAGACCACCGCCGCCTGTGGGCTGTTCAAGCCGATCCACCGCGCGAACACCGGCGTCAGCACCATGCAGGCGACGGCCTTGACGACACCGACGGTGATGCTGATGGCCAGCACCTCGCCGCTGGCGCCGAGGGCCGTGCCCGTGACCGGGCCGACGATGTAGGTCGCGGCCCCCGCGCCGATCGTGGTCATCGAGACGGCGTCCCGGTAGCCGAAGATCAGGGCCAGCCCGGCACCGATCGCGAATGACGCGGCGATCCCGACGGCGAGGGCGGCACAACCAGCCACGCCCGCCCGCAGGATTTCCTCGAGTCGGACACCGAATGCGGTGGCCACGATCGCCAGATCGCGGAGCGACGCTCCGCCGAGAACCGCGATGCCGGCCAGCCCCGGGAGGTCCGCGACGCCCTTCTGTCCGCCGGTGGCGGCCCCGCCGGCGTAGGCCAGGGCGAGGCCGATCACGATGGCGATGGCCGAGGCGTGGATGCGGCCCCCGGTGACGTGTCGCGACGCGAGTTCGGCCACGACCATCGCCAGCGCGACGACCACGAACGCGACGACGAGGGGCTCGGCGACCGCGACGGTTTCGAGGAGATGCGACATGCAGGTCAGCCGCCCGGGGCGTCACGAGGGGCGAGTCGGGTCAGGGCCGGGACGAGGGCCAGGCACGACACCACCGTTCCAATGCCGGCGATGGCGGCCAGCAGGCCCCCCGACACCGCCGCACGGACATCGAGCGAGGCGGCCATCGCCACCACGATCGGGATGTAGATGCCGCTCCAGAAAGTGATGCCATCCCGGGTGGCGGCGGGCAGTCGCCCGATCCGCCGCAGCCAGCCGGTTGCGGCGACGAGCAGGAGCATGGCGATCCCCACGCCCCCCACGTCGCGCTCGATGCCGATGAGCTGCCCCAGGCATTGTCCCGCAAGACGACCGAGCAAAAGGCAGGCCGCCAGTAATCCAGTGCCGTAGATCATCGAGTCGGACGCCCCGGCAGATGCGATGAGGGAGATGCGGAGCGGGCAGCGGTTTCGCCGACAGCATACGAAAAGTCGCCGTCGGGGGGTCCGACGGGGAGTGGCGTGGCGGGTCGATCCACGTCTGGCCCGGTCCGGGGCTGCCCCCGCCCGCTCGCCGGACGTTCGTCGCCCCCCTCCAGGCCTCGACTCACTGCATGTCCGCTGCGCTTCGCCATCCCGGCCGCGCTTCCCCCCGCGGCCCGCGCGAGGGCATGGGCATCCCCTCGCCGAGGTCGCGCCTGACCGCGCACGAGCGACCCCCACCGGCCGATGAGATCGGGGCGTGGGCGGGGCCGTGCTATTCGGTGATGGGTTCCTTGATCAGCTGCACGAAGTGGTGAACCTTCGACGAAGCGATCAACTCGGCCACCTTCTTGTCGGCGGCCTTCTTGTCGGCGTATTCGAAGAGCGCCAGCCGCTTCATGCCCTGATTGAACACGCCCCAGAAGGCCTTCATGCGGGCCTCCTTGGCGACCTTCTTCTTGCGGACGGGCTTCTTTTCACCAACCTTCTTCGGTGCCTTGGCCTTTTTTTCCTTGGCGACCTTCTCCTTCGCGACCTTCTCCTTGGCGGCCGGTTTGGTCTTGCCGCGGGCCTCCGCAGCATCCGCCTGGGCCCGCAGTTCCTTGCGATTCACGATTTTTCGCGCCATGTCGCAGTCGCCGTCCTTCCGTCAGAGGTTGAATCTGGAATGAGTGGCCCGGAGTATAGCGTTTCGGCCACCCGCCGCATCGCCGGTTTATACTGTCGGCACCATGACCACGACCGCTCCAGACGTGCCCTTCGCCGCCCCGTTCGCCGCCTACCGCGGCCTCGGCGACGCCGAGCTCGGCGACCGCATTTCGGCCGTGCGGCGGCGGATGGGCCCCCGGCTCGTCATCCTCGGCCACCACTATCAGCAGGACGGCGTGATCGCCCACGCCGACATCCAGGGGGACAGCTACCAGCTCTCGCGGTCGGCGGCGGACCGGGCCGAGTGCGAGGCGATCGCCTTCTGTGGCGTCCACTTCATGGCCGAAACGGCCGACATCCTGGTCAACCGGCCGGAGAAGGTCGCCGCCCGGGGCGGCAGGCGGGTGGCGGTCGTGCTGCCCGACATGGCCGCGGGCTGCTCGATGGCCGACATGGCCGGGATCGAGCAGGTCGAGGACGCCTGGACCGATCTCGGCACCGTGATCGACACCGCCGACATCACGCCCGTCACCTACATCAACTCGGCCGCGAGCCTCAAGGCCTTC
>SXWC01000095.1 GCA_005789975.1 Planctomycetaceae bacterium | reverse complement strand
TCGGTGTGGTAGCCGCCCACGAGTTCCTGCTCGGCCTCGGGCAGGTCGAACGGCAGCCGGGCGGCCTCGGCAAAACTGGCCACGAGGAAGACGACGAACCCCAGCGGCTGCGCGAAGGCGTACCAGACGCCGCTCTCCGCCTGGGCGTTCATGATCGCGTCGAGCTTGAGCGACCCGGCCGCGAGCACCACGCCCAGCAGCCCCAGGCCGAGTGGAATCTCGTAGGCCACGAGCTGGGCGCTCGACCGCAGGCCGCCGAGGAAGCCGTACTTGTTGTTGCTCGCCCAGCCGCCGAGCAGCACGCCGTACACGGCGATGCTCGACAGCGCGAATACCCAGAGCACGCCCACGTCGAGGCCGGGCGCGACCAGGAAAGGGACGGGATCCGGCAGCCCGGGAATGCCCAGGGGCGGCAGCACGCTTCCGAAGGGGATGGCAGCGAAGATCGCCAGCGATGCGGCCAGAATCACCAGGGGCGCCGCGGTGTAGAGCACCTTGTCGACGTGCCGTGGCGTGAAGTCCTCCTTGAGGATGATCTTCAGGCCGTCGGCGAGCGGCTGGCCAAGCCCGAAGAGCCGCACCTTGGTCAGCGGGATGCCGACGCGATTGGGGCCCTTCCGGTCCTGCACCCAGGCGGCCATCCAGCGCTCGACCAGCACCAGGTAGGCGGCTGCCGTCATCAGGCCGCCGACGAGCAGGCCGATCTTGACGAGCGCGGCGAGCGTGGTGGGTGAGGGGAGCAGATTCATGTCGCGGCCAGTTGGTGGATGCGGAGATCGACGCCGGTGGCCGGGATGTCGTCGGCGAGCGCCGCGAAGGCGGCCGACGATTCGGCGATCTGCCGGCGAACGGCGTCGGGATCGTACAGGCCCCGGCGGCCGAGCATGTTCCAGAACAGCCGCCCCTCCGGCCAGACTCCCGCGGGCGGCCGGATGGCCTGCCCGAACCGCTGGGCCCGATGGGCGACGTTGACCCACGTTCCGGCCCGCTCGGCGAAGCCCGCGGCGGGCAGCCGCCAGGTCGCCAGCCGCATCAGCGGAGAGTCGAAAAGGTCCTGGACGACGAGTTCCCGCAGGCCGGCAAAGGGCTCGGCGGCGGCCGTGTCGATCCAGGGCTGGGGATGGGCCGCCGTGATCCAGGCGGCGTCGGCCTGGCCCGCGGCGACGTGGGACACGACGTCGGCCCAGGAGCGGCCGGCCGCGCCGAAGAGGCCGAGCACTTCCTCGACGCCCTTGCGATTGGGGCACTTCTCCGCCCGGATCGTGAAGCCTCCGGGGAACGACTCGTCCGCGCCGGCGGTCGGCACATATCCCAGGGCGAGGAAGGCCTCGGGATCGATCGAGCGGGCGACGGCGCAGAGCATCCAGGCCTCCTCGAGCGTGAGCTGCGGCGACACGGCGACGACCAGCCGGCCGGCGGCCTTGAGGTCCTCGCGGAGCCGGAAGACAACGTCGGCCCACTCGACCGTCTCGGTCGCGGGCGTGCCGCCGGTGCCCTGGTGGCCCGAGCGCGTGGCCTGCCGCGCAGCCGCGAGGATCCGCGCCTGGTCGTGGAGGTGATGCCAGCCGTAGCGGCCGTCATCGCACATCCACCACGTGTTGACGTGCGGGTTCTCGCGGGGCTTGAGCCGGTAGACCGTGTCCTGGTTGTGCTCGGTATGGATCGAGCAGCCGGCGGAGCAGCCACCGCAGACGTTCGCCTCCCGCTTGAGGAACCAGACCCGCTGCTGGTAGAGGAAATCCTTGTCGCCGAGCGCCCCGACCGGGCAGAGATCGACGACGTTGCCGGAGAGCTTGTTGGCGAGCGGGTGTCCCGGGAAAACGTCGATCTCCTCCTTCGCCCCCCGCGAGGTCACCATCAGTTCCGCGGTGCCGGCCACCTCCCGGGTGAACCGCACGCACCGGGTGCACATGATGCACCGGTCGACGAACAGCGTGACGGTCGGTCCCACGTCGCGCTTGCGGCTGGTGAACGGGTGCAGATCGGCACGCCGCTCCGGCTGGCCGTGCTGGAAGTGATAGTCCTGCAGCAGGCACTCGCCCGCCTTGTCACAGATCGGACAGTCGATCGGATGGTCGATGAGCAGTGCCTCCTCGACCCGGGCCCGGCTCGCCTTCACCGTCTCGCTCTCGGTGACGATCACCGTGCCGTCCTTGACCGGCGTCTGGCAGCCCGGCACGAGCTTGGGCACCATCGTGATCTTGCCCGTGGCGGCATCCCGCTGCCCGGTCTCGATCAGGCACATCCGGCAACTGGCCACGACCGACAGGCCGGGGTGCCAGCAGTAGTGTGGGATCTCCTTGCCGGCGCGGCGTGCGGCCTCGATGCAGTTGAGCCGCTCGTCGGCCCCGATCTCGATCTCCTGGCCGTCGACGATGACTACGGGCATGTGGGGCATCCTGTCCGGTGCACTCGAGGCAGCCCACATCGCCGCCGGGGCGGTGCGAGTTCGCTCGCTGAGGCCGCGGCCTGGCCAAGGCTCGCGACCCTCGCCCCGACCCCGGCGTTCAGCATCTGGCGTGTCGTGGTGGATCGCATCGTGATCAGTGCGCCCCCACGATCGGGAGGGCGGGAACGGGGTCGGTGACCATCCAGCCCGAGGGATTGGTCCGCTTGATGAAGTCCTCGAACTCGCCGCGGAACTTCTTGATCGCGTTCTTCATCGGCCAGGCGGCCCCGTCGGCCAGGCCGCAGATCGTGCTGCCAGGCATCATGCCCATCGTGTTACCGATTTCGAGGAGGATGTCGAGATCCTTCAGTCGCCCCTTGCCCGCCTTGATCCGCTCCAGGATCCGCAGGCTCCAGCTCGTGCCCTCGCGGCACGGGGTGCACTGGCCGCACGACTCGTGGGCGAAGAACCGGGCCGAGTTGTGCAGGAAGTCGACGATGCTCGTCTGGTCGTCGATGACGACGACGGCCGCGGTGCCGAGGCCGAGGCAGCCCACCTTGCCGGGGCCGGCGAAGTCCAGCGGCGTGTCGAGCTCGCTCTCGGTCATCAGGCCCATCGAGATCCCACCGGGAATCACGGCCTTGGCCTTGCGGCCCTTCCACACGCCGCCGCCGAAGTGGTCGATGAGTTCGCGGGCGGTGATGCCCAGCGGCGCCTCGTAGCAGCCCGGCTTCTCCACATGTCCGGACAGGCAGTAGAGTTTGGGACCGTAGGAGCCGGGGTCGCGGGGGTTGTTCGGGTCGGCCGGCACGCCGATCGATCTGAACCACTCGACGCCGCGGCGGGCGATCTGGGCCACGCAGGCCATCGTCTCGACGTTGTTGAC
>SXWC01000094.1 GCA_005789975.1 Planctomycetaceae bacterium | reverse complement strand
GGCGGCGCGAGCCTCAAGGCCGACGACTTCCTCGGAATCGCCAAGGCGTTCGGGGGCTGAGGCGCCCGGAACGCATGTCGGGGTAGCCTGTCCGACGGGGTTGGGATACCATCTGCGGCTCCTGACCCGTCTTGTCCGTCCCGTGTTGTCCGACCTGGAGCCTCGTCTGTCCATGACCTCGCTGATCCGCTTCTCCCTCGGCTTCATGCTCGTCTTCTCGGCGCTCTTCCTGATCGCGCTGGTGCTCATCCAACGCGGACGCGGCGGCGGCCTGGCGGGGGCATTTGGCGGCATGGGCGGCCAGAGCGCGTTCGGCACGAAGGCCGGCGACGTGTTCACGCGGATCACGGTGGTCGTCGCGGCCTGCTGGATCCTGCTCTGCATCCTGGCGATCAACCTGCTCGGACGCAGCGAATCGCTCTTCAGCCCGACCCTCGGCGGCACGGCCGGGCAGGCGGTGCCCTCCCAGACCACGCCCGGCCCGGATGCCCCGCCGGCGGAAGAGAAGCCGGCCGACGAGAAGCCGGCCGAAGCGGCGGGCGAATCGACACCGAAGGCCGCCGGCGACTAGCAGGCCGAGCCCGCCACCGAGCCCGCCACCGAATCCAAGGCCGAGACGCCCGCCGCGACCGAACCGGCGGCGGCCGCTGCCACCGTTCCGGCAACTCCCACCGTGCCGGCCACGCCGCTCGTCCCGGCCACGCCCGCAACTCCCGCCGCACCCGCGTCCAAGTGACCCGATGGCCCTGAGCATGACGGGCTGCGGTGAGGGCGTCGCCAATGCCGGCGGCAACACCTGCCGCGTCGAAATCCGGAGCGTGAACGGCAAGCAGTTCAAGCTCACGATCCGCGCCCGTGAGGGCTTCTCTGGGCTCGAAGGGCAAATCGAGGCGGCCGTGCGGCGGCGGATTCGCCGGGGCAGCGTGCAGCTCACGCTCGACGTCTCGGGTCCGGCAGCCGCGACCGCCCGCCGGCTCGACCGTGTGCAACTCGACGCCTACCTCGACGACCTCGAGAGCTTCTGCTCGGCCCGCGGCATCCCGCTGGCGGAGGCGACCGCCGGCCTGCTCGGCCTGCCGGGCACGGTCGTCGATGCCGTGCCCGATCCGGGGCTCGCCGAAAATGCCTGGCCACTGGTGTCGGAGGCGGTCGAGTCGGCCCTCGATCGCCATGAACAGATGCGGCAGGCGGAGGGAAACAACCTCGCCGCCGACATGCGTGCCGTATGCGGCGAGATCGTGACGCTCGCCGCCGGGATCCGGGAGCGGGTGCCGCAGGTGGTGGCCGCCTACCGTGACCGGCTCTTCGAGCGGGTCACGAAGCTGCTCGCCGAACGGAGCACGAGCCTGGGCGAGGCCGACATCGCCCGCGAGGTGGTGCTCGTGGCCGATCGCACCGACATCGCCGAGGAGCTCGTCCGGCTCGCGAGCCATGTCGATCAGTTCGATCGGCTGCTCGACGAGGAGTCTCCGGGGAGATCGCTCGACTTTCTCGCCCAGGAACTCGGCCGCGAGGCCAACACGATCGCTTCGAAGTCGCTCGACGTGCAGATCGCCCATGCCGTCGTGGAGGTCAAGACGCGGATCGAGCGGCTCCGCGAACAGGCCCAGAACATCGAGTGACCGCCGCCAGCGGCCGGGAACGGCTAGCATGCCGGGCCCGGCTCCCGCGTAGCCGGCTGTTTTTCGTCACTTTTGCCGGGGTGTCGGGTTCTGCTTCGCCTTCCACAGGCGTCGCTTTTCAAGCGACCGGACGCTGCGGTACAACAGTTGGATGGAAGACCGCCCGGGCAAACTCGTCGTCATCTCCGGCCCGTCGGGCGTGGGCAAAACGACGCTCCTGCGCCGGCTGCTGGCCGATCTGCCGGAACTGGTGCCGAGCATCTCGGCCACGACCAGGCCCCCCCGGGCCGGCGAACGGGACGGCCTCGACTACCACTTCCTGACGATGGAGGAGTTCGAGCGTCGCCGGGCGGCGGGCGAGTTTCTCGAATGCTGCCAGGTCTACGGCCGGCAGCATTGGTACGGCACCCTCGCCGCGGAGGTGGAGCCGAGAATCGCGGCCGGAAAGTGGGTCGTGCTCGAGATCGACGTGGAGGGTACACTCTCGATCCTCGCTCGGTTTCCGCAGGCGATCACGATCTTCGTCGAACCGTCCCACCCAGACCAGTTGCTCCAACGGCTCCAGGGCCGCGGCACCGAGTCTCCGGAGGCGATGGCCCGGCGGCTGGAGGTGGCCCGCCGTGAGCTGCACGAGGCCCATCGGTACAAGCACCGCGTCGTCAACGAGAACGTCAACGAGGCGTTGGTGGCGGTGGAGCGGGTGCTCGCCGACGAGGGCTTTGCCGCAGCCGCCGACCGCTCGTCCACATTCCATGCCCTGATCACACCCGACCAGACCACACCAGAGGAGTCCCGTTCATGATCGACGACCTGCGCGAAGAAGAAATCGTCAACAAGGTCGGAGGGCGTTTCAAGCTCTCGACGCTGATCCAGAAGCGGCTCGTCGCCCTCAACGCCGGCGGGCGGCCGCTCGTCGACATCGACTCCAACGACAAGATGCAGATCGTGATCGAGGAGATCAAGCAGGACAAAATCGTCCTCGACACCTCGCTCAACCTCCGCATCACCGGCGAGTCGCCCGAGGCCGGCGGCCCGCTCGACTTCGATCCCACCGTCCTGTGATCCTCCACGGCAGGGAGATTGTCCTCGGCGTCTCGGCAGGGATCGCCGCCTACAAGGCGGCGGCCCTGGCGAGCCTGCTGGTGCAACGTGGTGCCGCCGTCACGGTCGTGATGACGCGGAACGCGCGGCGATTCGTCGGAGCGGCCACGTTTGCGGCGCTGACGGGACGGCCCGTGGCGACACGGTCTTTCGACGCCCCCGCCCATCCGCTCGGGGCCCACATCGAACTTGCCGCGCGGGCCGACCTCCTGATCATCGCCCCGGCATCGGCCGACTTCCTCGCCAAGGCCGCCCACGGCGCCGCCGACGATCTCCTCGCCACGCTCGTGCTCTGTGCCGAATGCCCCGTGCTCGCCGCACCGGCGATGAACGCTGCGATGTGGAACAAGCCGGCCGTGCAGCGGAACGTCGCCCAACTCGTCGCCGATGGAGTGCGGATCGTGCCCCCGGGCACCGGCTGGCTGTCGTGCCGGCAGCAGGGAACGGGCCGGATGGCGGAGCCCGAGGAGATCGCCACGGCCATCGAGGCCTCCCTCGCCGGGCGTCCGATACGTCCGAGGGCCTGACGGAACGCCAGCATGGCAAGGATCCTGCTCACCGCCGGTCCCACCCGGGCCTACATCGACGACGTGCGGTTTCTGAGCAACGCGTCGAGCGGCCGGATGGCGGCGGCCATCGCCGCCGCCGCGCTGGCCGCCGGCCATGAGGTGGTGATCGTCAGCGGCCCCGTGCAGATCGCGTATCCCAGGGGGGCCCGCGTGATTCCGGTGGTCACCACGCAGGAGATGCTCGAGGCGTCGCTCGCGGAACTGCCGGAGTGTGACGGCGTGATCGCCGCCGCGGCTCCCTGCGACTTCGAGCCCAAGCGGCGGGCGGCGGGCAAGATCCCGCGGCAGGGATCGGCCCTGATGCTGGAACTGAGGCCGACGCAGGACGTCATCGCCACGCTGGCCCGCCGCGCCCGGCCGCGGCAGTGGTTCGTCGCCTTCGCCCTCGAGCCGGGTGCCGACCCGCGGCGGGCCTTCGCCAAGATCGAGGCCAAACGCTGCGACCTGATCGTCGTCAACGACGTGACGGCGATCGAAGCCACCAAGACGGCCGTCACCGTCTATGACCGCACCCACGCGGCCGTCGGCTCGCGAAAGGGCACGAAGCGGGCCGTGGCGACCTGGCTGGTGCGGCTGTGCACCACGCGTCTCACCGGCTAGCCGCCGAACCGCCGGCCGCCCTGTACAATCCCACCCCATTCCCGCCCAGGAGCCCACGCATGGTCAAAGTCGCGATTCTCGGCGCCACCGGCTACACGGCACTCGAGGCCATCAAACTCCTGCTGCGGCATCCGCAGGCGGAGATCGTGGCGGTGACCAGCCGCCAGGAGGGCCGCACGCCCGTTTCCAGCGTCCATCCGAGCCTCGTGGGCCGTCTCGACCTGCCGCTCGAGGACCTCTCCCCCGAGGAGGTCGGCAAGCGGGCCGACTGCGTGTTTGGCTGCCTGCCGCACTGCGCCAGCGCGGAGATTCTCCCCAGGGTGCTCGCCGCCGGCGCGAAGGTCGTCGATTTCAGCGCGGACTACCGGCTCGACGACGCCGCGACCTATCTCGAATGGTACGGTCACGAGCATCCCGACGCGGGCCGTCTGGGCAGCACGGTCTACGGCCTCCCAGAGCTCTTCCGGGGGGCGATCGCCGGGCAGGATCTCGTGGCCAACCCCGGCTGCTACTCGACCTCGGCCATCCTCCCCCTGGCGCCGCTGATCAAGAGCGGCCTGTTCGAGACCGACGACATCATCATCGACTCCAAGAGCGGGGTCAGCGGAGCGGGCCGCCAGCCCAAGCTGATGACGCACTTTCCGGAGTGCAACGAGAGCATGTCGGCCTACAACGTCGGCCGCCACCGGCACACGCCCGAGATCGAGCAGATCATCGGTCGCCACGCCTCCGTGCGGCCCGCGGTGATCTTCACCCCGCAGCTCGCTCCGATGGACCGCGGCATCCTCTCCACGATCTACGTCCGCCCGAAGCAGCCGATCTCCGAGGGCGATGTGATGGGTCTCCTCCGCGAGGCCTACGCCGGCGAGCGGTTTGTCCGGGTCGTCGATCACCTCCCGGGGACGAAAGACACCGTCGACACCAACTTCTGCGATCTCACCGCCCGCGTCGTCCGCGGCCGCGTGCTGCTCATCAGTTGCCTCGACAACCTCGTGAAGGGAGCGGCCGGCGCCGCGGTCCAAAACTTCAACGTGATGTTCGATTTCCCCGAAACGATGGGGCTTCTCTGATCATGTCCGTCTCCGACACGCCCGTCCGGCTTCCGATTCCCCCCCTGCCCCGCGGCTTTCGCATGGGGGCCGTTCATGCGGGCATCAAGCGCAACGCCACCCGCGAGGACGTGACGCTCGTCGCCAGCGACCAGCCCGCGACGGCGGCGGGGGTCTACACCACGAATCTCGTCTTCGCCGCCCCGGTCGCCCTCGATCGGGCCCGGACACCCGGCCGCGGGTTTCGCGGCGTGGTGATCAACTCCGGCAATGCCAACGCCTGCACCGGCAGCCGGGGGCTCGACGACGCCCGCGAGATGGCCGCGCTCGCCGGACGTGCACTCGGCGTGGCCGGCGAGGAGATCCTCGTGCTCTCCACCGGGATCATCGGGGAGTTCATGCCGATGGCGACACTGGCGGCCGGCATCGAGGCGGCAGCGGCCGTGCTCGGGGACGACGACCGGGCGGCGTTGACCGCGGCCCGCGGCATGATGACCACCGACACGCGGCCCAAAATGGCAGGCGGCACCTTCACCGCGGATGGCACGGTGGCGACCGTCTTCGGCATGGCGAAGGGGGCGGCGATGATCGGCCCGAAGCTGGCGACGATGCTCGGCGTCGTGATGACCGACGCCTCGATCAACCCCGCAGACGCCCAGCGTCTCCTCGCGGAGGCCGTCGAGGAGACGTTCAACTGCGTGAGCGTGGACGGCCACATGAGCACCAACGACACGGTGCTGTTCCTGGCCAACGGGGCCGCCGGGGGGGGCACGCTCCACGGGGCGGGCCTCGAGGCCTGCGGCCGCGTGCTCCGCCAAGTCTGCGAATCGCTCGCCCGCGAGATGGCCGACGACGGCGAGGGGGCCACGCACGTGATGCGGATCGAGGTGACCGGCGCCGCGAACCGGGATGACGCCCGGCAGATCGCGCGGACGATCGCCGACAGCCCGCTGGTCAAGACGGCGGTGCATGGCGCCGACCCCAACTGGGGCCGGATCGTCTCGGCGGCCGGGTATTCGGGCGTGGTGTTCGATCCGTCCCGGGCCCTGCTGCGGCTCAATGGCACGCTCCTCTTCCAGCACGGTGCCCCATTGCCTTTCGACGCCGAGGTCGTTTCGGCGTCGATCAGGGACAACCGGGAAACGCTGATCGAGCTCTCCGTCGGGGACGGCCCCGGCAGGATTCGGTTCCACTCCAGTGATCTCACGGCCGACTACGTCCGCCTCAACGCCGATTACCACACCTGACGAGCCGCGCGGCACCGCCGCGGAGCCCTTCCGGCACGAGAAAGCCCGGTGCCTCGTCCTGCCGGGCCCTTTTCCGGGTTTTCCCGCCGGACGTGCGTAGAATCGCATGCCTTGACGCGGACCTCCCAAAAAGGTTTGCTCTGTGGTTTCCGTCCCAGCCCTCCGAGCCCAGCTGATGCCCCTGCCCTCCATCTGCACGCCCCCGCCGTTCATCGCCTTTCCGACCGTTTCGAGCGGTTGGCCCATGCACGCTCCCGCCGAACCGGCGGTCGTGATCGTCGTGGCCGCGGCCGATCCGGAGGATGGCGACGAGGAGGAACTCGGCGACGAGGAGGATCTGGCGGTCGCCCAACCCGCGGCCGACGAGGAATCGACCTTCGACGACTTCGACGACGAGTTTGACGACGACTTCGAAGAAGACGAGGACGACCCCGACTGGGACCATCCGGGCGAGGGCGACACCGATACACCTCCTCCCGGCAAGGCACCCGGCAGGAAGAAGTGACCGACCGCGGCGGGCATCGAGAGAAAAACCGATGGCTGGCATCGACAAGCCGCAGTCCACCCCCGACGACCCCGGTGCGGACGCAGGCAAGCCCCGCGGCCGGAAGGCCCGCGGCCAGTCGTCGCCCGCCGCGCCGCCGGCCTGGTTCGGCACCCTCGGCCAGCTCGATTTCGACATCGACTTCTTCGAACGGGTGCTCGCCCGCAAGCCGGACTCGATCGAGGTGCTGCGGATCCTCGCCGAGTTGGTGAGCAAGAAGGGACTCATGGAGCGGGCCGTGGAACTCGACCAGGCCCTGGTGGCCCTGCTCCCCGACGATTTCCTCGCCCGCTACAACCTCGCCTGTTCGTTTGCACGGGCCGGTCGTGCGGACGACGCGATCGACGCGCTTTCACGGGCGATCCTCCTCGGGTACGACGATCTCGAGCACATGGAATCGGACCCCGACCTGGAGTCGATCCGCAGGCATCCCGATTTTCTCGCCCTGCTCGGCGATTGACGCCGCCCCGCGGTGGCGGCTCCGCCGGACATTCCGGTGGCCCCATGTGATGGATGACCTGGTCCGCGGCCTGCTAGACTCCGCGGCCCACGCGGTGGGTGCCGCGAATCGACAGGCCCGCACGGGGAGCACGCATGCTCGACCAATACGACAAGATCACGGAAGCCGTCTCGTTCATCCGGAGCCGATGGAGCCTCGCGCCCCGGGTCGGGGTGATCCTCGGCAGCGGCCTCGGCGAAGCCGCTGCGGCGATCACCGACAGGGTCGTCATTTCCTACGACGAGCTCCCGCACTTCGCCCGTTCGACCGCCCATGGGCATGCCGGACAACTCGTGTGCGGACTCCTGGAGGGCGTGCCGGTCGTCGTCCTGGAGGGGCGGCAGCACGCCTACGAGGGCTACCCGCTGTCGCAGATCACCTTCCCGATCCGCGTGCTCGAACGGCTCGGAGCCAGGCTGCTCATCGTCACCAACGCCTGCGGCGGCCTCAACCCGCAGTTCCGCACCGGCGATCTGATGGTCATCGACGATCACATCAACCTCATGGGCGACAATCCGCTCATCGGCATCAATGACGAGCGGCTGGGGCCGCGGTTCCCCGACATGTCGGCGCCCTACACGGCCCGCCTGATCGACGACGCGCTGGCCGTCGCCCGTCGGGAAAACTTCGTGGCCCACCGGGGCGTCTATGTGGCCGTCACCGGACCCAATCTGGAGACGCGGGCCGAATACCGCTTCCTGCGGACGATCGGCGCCGACGTGGTGGGGATGTCGACCGTGCCCGAGGTGATCGTGGCCGTGCACGCGGGGCTCGCGGTGCTCGGGATCTCGGTGATCACCGACATGTGTCTCCCCGATGCGTTGGAGGTGGCGACGGTCGAGCACATTTTGGCGACGGCCCGCTCCGCCGAGCCGAAACTGCGGGCGATCATCGTCGCCGCCGTGCGGGCCACCGGCGGCGGCTGACGCACCGGCAGCCGCGGGCGGCTCGTGACCGAGGTGTCCGGTGGCCGCCGGCCGCACGGCGACGGCGTGGCGGCAGGCGATGGAGCACGGCCGCGCACCTCCCTAGAGTTTCCGGTGCGGGGCCCGCGGAATCCTCCTGCCGGCAGGTCACGAGCACGTCGCCATGCTGTTCCACGCCGGCTTGCCGGAGATCACGACGCTCTGCGGCACGGCCTTCTCGATCGGCCTGATCCACACGCTGCTCGGTCCCGATCACTACGTTCCCTTCGCGGCGATGGCGCGGGCGGGCGGCTGGTCTGCGGCCAAGACGCTCCTCGTCACCGGGGTCTGCGGGATCGGTCATGTGGCGGGCTCGGTCGTCATCGGCCTGGTGGGCCTGGCGCTCGGGGTGGCCGTCTTGAAACTGGAGGACCTCGAGGGTCTCCGCGGCGATCTCGCCGCCTGGCTGCTCATCGGCTTCGGCCTCGCCTACTTCGTGTGGGGCCTCGTGCGGGCCTCGCGGAAACTGCCTCACACGCACGCCCACCTGCACGCCGACGGCACCCTGCACGCCCATGAACACACGCATGACGTGGGTCACCTGCACGTGCACCACGACGCGACGCCGGCGTCGGCCCTCCGGCGGCCCCCCCCGGTCCCCTGGATCCTGTTTCTCGTGTTCGCCTTCGGTCCGTGCGAGCCGTTGATTCCCCTGCTCATGTACCCGGCGGCGAAGGCGAGCCTCGTGGCGGTCGTGGCGGTCGTCGGTGCGTTCACCTTCGCCACGGTGGCCACGATGATGTTGGCCGTGGCGGCCCTCCGCTCCGGGGTGGCGTGGGTGCCGACACGAAACACGCAGCGTCACGCCCATGCCCTCGCCGGACTCGCCGTGCTGGCATGCGGCATGCTGGTGCTGGTCGGGCTCTAGCTGATCGTGGACAGGGTCATCCACGACCTCCGCCCCGCGGCATCACCCGGCGCAGGCGCGGAGCCTCTCGGAGACGGCGTCGGCGGTCTCGTTGCCGAAGAGTTGTTGCAGCCAGAGTTCCATGCCCACCATCAGAAAACGAAGGTCCGCGTCATGCCTCAGATCATCGACGACCAGCCGGTTCGTCGCCTTCGACCACTGCAATTGATCGGCCAGAAGTCCGCCGAGCAGGATGCGCTCGGTGCCATTCGTATAGGCATCGGGAATCGGAAATCCCTTTTTGCGGGCATGGACGACGTCCCGCGGGAGGCGGCCGAGCGCGACGGTCTTCAACGCCCACTTGCCCCGGCCGCGCCTCAGCTTGACCGAGCTGGGAAGGTGCATGCCCAGGTCGATCAGACCGTTTTCGAGAAACGGAACCCGCATCTCGATCGACGCCGCCATGCTGATGTGATCGTGGCGGTGGAGAATCCACGAGAGATGCTCGACGAGGTCGGCCAGGCCGGACACGACCAGGGCGCGGTCGGAGAGCCGCTCTATTCCCGTGAGACTCTCGAAGAGCCTGCGCGGCAGGAAGCCGCGTTCGACATCGGCGGCGAGCGCCATCCGCAATCTGGACCGGTGGAGCGTGCCGCCCATGCTCGGCGGCTGCAGGGGGAAGGCGAACTGCCGGGATGACGCACGTCCCCGGAAAAGGCGTGACACCAGCGCCGCCAGCCACGG
>SXWC01000093.1 GCA_005789975.1 Planctomycetaceae bacterium | reverse complement strand
GGTCATCGGCATCAACACCGCCATCGCCTCCAGCAGCGGGGGCTACCAGGGCATCGGCTTCGCCATTCCGGTGAATCTCGCCCGCTGGGTGACCGACCAGCTCATCGCCAAGGGCGCCGTGCAGCGGGCCTACATCGGCGTGCAGATGGGGCCGCTCGACGCCCGCATGGCCGCGAAGCTCGGGGCCAAAAACCGCGACGGCGTGCTCGTCAACGACGTCGTGCCCGGATCCCCCGCAGCCGTGGCGGGCGTCCAGGACCTCGACATCATCACCGCCTTCGACGACCAGCCCGTCAAGGGCACGCGGTCGCTGCAGGAGATCGTGGAGCGGTCGGCGATGGGCAAGCCCCACACCCTCACCGTGTTTCGCGATGGCGGGCAGGTGACGCTCACGATCAACGTGGCCCCCCTCCCCACCGACGTCGCGAAAGCGGGCCGGACGATCAGGCCGGAGGCCGAGGCCGGTGAGGCGACCTTCTACTCGGAGGAGTTCGGCCTCGAGGTCCGCGACAAGGGTTCGATGGCCGAAGACGCCTACGCCGAGTTCGAGGGCGTGGTGATCGATCGCGTCGATGCCGAGGGTGTCGCGGCCGCCGCCGGCCTCGGACCGGGCATCCTCGTCCGCAAGGTCGGCCGAACCCCGGTCAAGAGCCTCGCCGACTTCGAGGAGGCGATCGGCAAGGAGTCGGCCAAGGCGGGGGTCGTCCTGCAGGTGCGGACACCCCGCGGCAATGCCGCCGTGCTCTTGAAAAAGGAGTAGCCGGCGGCGACGCTGGCCGCCATGAGCACGCTCGGCGTCAACATCGATCATGTCGCCACCGTCCGGCAGGCCCGCCGGACGGTGGAGCCCGATCCCGTCTGGGCGGCGGCGCTGGCCGAACTCGGCGGCGCCGACGCCATCACGGTGCACCTCCGGGAGGACCGGCGGCACATCCAGGACCGCGATCTCGAGGTGCTGCGCCGCACGGTGCAGGTGAAACTCAACCTGGAGTGTGCGATCGCCCCGGCGATGATCGACATCGCCTGCCGGGTGAAGCCCTGCCAGGTGACGCTCGTGCCGGAGAAGCGCGAGGAGATCACGACCGAGGGGGGCCTCGACGTGGTCGCCCACCGTGCCGCGACGGAGGAGGCCGTCCGCCGGCTGAAGGACGCCGGGATCACGGTGTCGCTGTTCATCGACCCCTGCCCACGGCAGATCGACACCTCCGTTGAACTCGCCGTGGCGGCCACCGAACTCCACACGGGCTCGTATGCCAACGCGACGACCGATGCGGGACGGCACGACGAACTCGTGAAGCTCGCGCGGGCCGGGGCGATGGTCAGGCTCGCCGGGCTCGAGCTCAACGCGGGCCACGGCCTCACCTACCGCAATGTCGTGCCGGTGGCCCGCCTCGAGGGAATGGGAGAGCTCAACATCGGCCACTCGATCGTGGCCCGCGCCGTGCTCGTCGGCCTCACCCAGGCCGTCCGCGAGATGAAGTCGCTGATCGGGAGCTGAGCTCAGGAGCAGCTCAGGGGCGGATCGCGGCGGCAAACGCCCCCGGCTCGTCGAGCACGAAGGCGTGTCCGTGGTCGCTCGTCACGATCACGACCGCGTCGTCCCAGGCATCGTGCCGCTCCAGCCACTTGACGACCGCCTGAAACGCCGCGTCGCCCGACTTCACCGCGCCGATCGCCGTGTCGATGTTGTTGGCGTGCGACGCCCAGTCCACGTCGCCCGCCTCCACCATCAGCCAGAATCTGCCCCGCGATGCGAGCACGTCGAGCGCGGCGCGGGTCATGTCGGCGAGCGTCGGATTCTCGTCGAGATCGGCCACGGTGGGGTGAGTGGCGGAGCCGTATTTCTTGCGGAGCGGATCGACCTCGCCCCGATCGGCGGTCTCGAGCCCGGCCGCGGGATCGAAATCGCCGTTGGCGGTCTGGAACGGCAGGTTTCCCTCCGCCCCGCCGAAGAAGCCGAACAGCCGGAGCTTCCGCCCGATCGCGTCGGCCGCGGCCTCGGCCAAGACCTCGTCGCCGCGGCGGCCGGGGGTCCGCAGGGCCACCGTGTAGGGTCCGCCGTGCGCCGCGTCGATCGCCCGGAGCGTCGAGGCGGCCACGTACTTGTTGCCCGGCTCGAAGTTTCGCCCCTGGTCCCGCTCGTCTCCTCCCGCCACGCCGAAGCCGGCCCCCACGAGCACGTCGAGGCCCGGCAGCGGCGCGCCGCGGTGCGCGATCGACGGTTGACCGAGGAGGTCGCGGGAGATGTCCTGGTAGTCGTCGCGGCTCACGTTGTGCGCGTAGGCGCACGCGGGAGTCGCATGCGATACCGGCACGCTCGTCACGGCCCCCACCGCGTAGCCCCGCTTCTGGAGCAGATGCGCCACGGTCTCGAACTGCTCCCCCTCGACCCCCACGTTGATCGCGTCGTTGTAGGTCTTGCGGCCCGTGCAGAGCGCGGTGGCCGACGCGGCCGAATCGGTGACCGCATGGGGCAGTTCGCGATCCTTTCCCATCAGGTAACGGATGCCGGCCCGGGGATCCCAGGCGGTCTCCCCTCCCCGCCGCGGATCGTAGCCGCCGGGCCGTTCGCCCCCCGGGTTGATCACCGTCTGCGCATCGACGTCGCTCCTGGTGCCGTCGTTGGCGGGGCTGGTGACGCAGAGCCCGAAGTCGGTCGCAGCACCCCGGTAGTCCTGAAACTGGAACCCCGCACCGCGGCCCTCGTCGTAGGCGACCGTGCCGGTGGCGGCGATCGCGGCGGTCCTCGTCAGGTGCCAGTCGAGCCCGTCGAACACCACGAGCACGATGTATTTCTTGCCCGCGTCGGCGGCCATCATCTGCAGGCGGGCCAGGTCGGTCTGGTCAAAGTAGTCGGCCTCCGGATTGAGGGATTCCTCGGGCAGCCGTCCATACAGGGCCCGGAGCCGGGACTCGTCGCGATAGACGCTCCTCGCCCCGCGCACGGCGTCGAGCTTCATGCCGAACGAATAGACCGGGATCAGCCGGTTGGAATGGTTCGACCACGAGACGTAGCGGGCCGGCTGGTCGCCCCAATGGCCCCACGAGGCCCGGCCGCTCGCCTCGGCGTCGGCCTGCATCTGGCGAATATGGTCGGGTGCGGCCACGTGGAGATCGGACGGCGGCCTGCCCGTCGCGGGCTCCCCGGCAGACGGGATTCCGCCCGGGGTGATCGCCAATCCGAACAGAAAAACGAGGGCCCGTGGGATGCGGCCGGTGGGCGGTCGGTGCTTCATCACCGCAGCATACCGTGAACCTCCCGCCGGCCGACTGCCCAAAGACGAGGCACGGGAGTGCCTCGGGCGATTCAGTTCAAGCGTGGTGGTCGGCCGGCCACCCACCAAAACCGCTCCCGCCCACGGCAGAAAGGCCGGGGCCGGGGCTTCCGCGGCGTCTCTCCGCCACGGCGCGGACTTTGCAGGGTAAACGTGGCATGATCTCGGGCACGTCCTCCCCGCCCCGTCCGCTCCGCCTTCCTGCCACCGGAATCCCCCCTTGCCCCACGACGAACTCCTCCGCCGCGACGTGCGGTTTCTCGGCGACATGCTCGGCTCGGTGATCCGCGAACTCGCCGGCGACGAGGCGTTTGCCCTCGTGGAGGAGGTTCGCAGCCTGAGCCGCGACCGCCGCCTCGGCCGCCACGACGCGGAGCCGGCCCTCGCGGCCAGGATCGAGTCGCTCGACGAGCGGCAGGCGACGGTCGTGGCCCGGGCGTTCAGCATCTTCTTCGACCTCGTGAACATCGCCGAAGACCGACAGCGGGTCCGGGTGCTGCACGATCGCGAGCGGAAGCAGCATCCCGAGCCGCTCGGCGAATCACTGCCGGCCGGCATCGCCGAACTCAAGTCGCTCGGCGCCCCCGCCGAGGACGTCCAACGGATCCTCGACCGCCTGGCGGTCGAGCTCGTGTTCACGGCACATCCGAGCGAGGCCAAACGGCGGTCGATCCGCGCGAAGCTCCGGCGGATGCGGAAGATCCTCCAGGCGCTCGACTCCCCCGGCCTGCTGCCCCGGGAACGCTCGCGGCACGAGGCCGACATGAGAAGCGAACTCGTGCTGCTCTGGCAGACCGAGTTTCTCCGCCCGACGCGGCCGACGGTGCTCGACGAGGTCGATCGCGGACTGTCGATCATGCCCCGGATCTGGGAGGCGGTGCCGCAGGTCCACGCCTCGCTGCGTCGGGCGCTCGACGAGCATTACCCCGGCCATGCCTTTCACGTCCCCCCGTTCCTCTCGTTCGGTTCCTGGATGGGGGGCGACCGGGACGGCAACCCCTTCGTGACCGCCGACATCACGACACAGACGCTAATCCGGCTCCGCAACGAGGCGATCGCGCAGCACCTGGCCTGGTGCGATCGTCTCCACGACCTTCTCACCATCTCGATCCACATCGCCGCCGGCGCGGGGCCGCTGGCCGGCCGGCTCGACGACCTCGCCGCCCGCTGGCCGCCGCTGGCCGCCGCGCTCGATCCGCTCGCCCCCCACGAGGTCTACCGGCGCTGGGTGCGGATGCTGCGGTTCCGTCTCGAGTCGTCGCGGGTCGAGTCGCTCGCCGTGCCGGCTCCCGTCTGGGCCTACCGCGCCGGCGACGATCTCGAAGCCGATGTCGCGTCCCTGGTGGAGTGCCTCGCCGGCGACCATGCCGCCTCCGGCGAATCGCCGCCGCGGGCCTGGCTCGACCTCGTCCGCACGTTCGGCCTCCACATGACAAGGCTCGACGTCCGACAGGACGCCCGGGCCTACCGCGAGATCATGGGCGACATCCTCGCCGCCGCGGGGCTCGTGCCCGACGCCGACGCCTACGGGGCCCTCGACGATTCCGCCCGCTGCCGCCTGCTCGTCGCCTCGCTCGGCGGCGTCGGCGACGTGCCCGAGGATCGGCTGGGGCCGTTGGCCCTCGATTCGTTGCGGCTCTTCCGCGTCCTCCACACGGCGAGTGTCCGCTTCGGCCCGCAGAGCGTCGGCGGCGCGATCGTGAGCCTGACCCGCTGCCCCGCCGACGTGCTCTCCGTGCTCTGGCTGTGGCGGTGGGCGCAGGGTCGTGCGGCGGCGGCGGGCGAGACCGTCGCGGAGACCGACATCGCCGTGGTGCCGTTGTTCGAGAAGATCCACGACCTCGCCGAGGCGCACGGGACACTCGCCGCGATCCTCGACGAGCCGGCCTACCGCCAGCACCTCCGGGGCCGCGGTGATCGACAGGTGGTGATGGTCGGCTACTCCGACAGCACCAAGGACGGTGGCTACCTGGCGGCCTGCTGCGGCCTGCAGACCTCCCAGAGCAATCTCCACGCGGCGGCCGTGGCGCGGGGCGTGTCGCTCACGTTTTTTCACGGCCGGGGTGGCTCGCTCGGCCGGGGCGGCGGTCCCGCGGCCCGGGGCATCCTGTCGCTTCCCGCGGAGACGCTCGATGGTTCGCTGCGGCTCACCGAGCAGGGGGAGGTGCTCGCCGAACGGTACGACGACGCCGAGATCGCCCGCCGGCATCTCGAACAGGTCACCTGGGCCACGATGGTGGCCTCGAGCGTGCGGCGGACGGAGCCGAAGTCGGAGTGGGCCGCCGTCACCGCGCGGATGGCCGACCGCTCCTGGGCGGTTTACCGTGAGCTCGTCGATCAGCCGGGCTTCATCGGTTATTTCTCGCAGACCACGCCGATCGACGACATCGAAAACCTGCCGATCGCGTCGCGTCCGTCCCGCCGCCGAGGCGAGCGGTCGCTCGACGACCTCCGCGCGATCCCCTGGGTGTTCGCGTGGACGCAGAGCCGCTGCATGATCCCGGCGTGGTACGGCCTGGGCACGGCGCTGGCCGAGGTCAAATACGAGGACCGCCACGCGTGGCAGGCGGTCTGCGACATGTACCGCCAGTGGCCCTTCTTTCAGGCCACGATCGACAACGCCACCCTGGCGCTTGCCAAGGCCGACATGTACATCGCCCAGCGGTATTCGGAGCTGGCCGTGGACGACGACGCCCGTCGGCGGATCTGGCAGCGGATCGCGGCCGAGCGCGACCGCACCCGGCAGGCGATCCTCGACATCGTGGGGGGCGGCGAACTGCTCGCCACCACGCCCTGGTTCCAGAGGTCGATCGAGGCCCGCAATCCCTACGTCGATCCGCTCAACCTCATGCAGATCGAGTTCATGCAACGGCGACGATCCGGCGGTGAGAACGGCTCCGCCGCGCCGGACGGACACCGGGACCTGCTCCGGCTCTGCGTGCAGGGGATCGCCTCCGGCATGCGGACGACGGGATGACGGCGCCGGTCACGACACCGATCCGGCCGTCACCGGCGGCGGAATCGCCGACGCCTTCGCGGCGCCGGATGGCGAACGCGGGAGCGGCAGGGGGGGCGTCTTCCCGCCGTTCTCCGGGGGTCGCTACCGGCGGCAGCGGTGCAGCGTCATCAGGGCGTAGGCCGTGCCGTATTGCTGGTGGTAGTCGTAGAGCGGGTAGTCCCACCAGGAGCCGTCGGCGTCCTGCACGTCGAGAATGATCCGCGCGAGGTTGTCCTGGAAATGCGGCCGTGCCGCGGCGGGGATTTCGGCGAGTGCCCTGGCCGCGTAATAGTGCCCGAAGAAATAGAAGTAGCCGGCCACCTGGAAAAACGACTCGTGCGGGATCGGCCGTTTGCGGCCGAGTTCCAGCCAGCCGTTGCGGACGATGATCCGGTCGAGCCATTCCTCGATGACCCTGTCGGTGATCCGCTCGTCGCCCCAGAGCCGCAGCGCCAGGTTGCAGGCCTGACTCCGCCCCAGGCTGCCACCGGGGCGATTGATGCCCCGCCGGGGCTGCCACGTGAGATACGAGCCGTAGAGGTAGCTGAAGTCGGGCAGCAGCTGCTTCTCGGTCGCCTGAATGGCCCGGCGGGTCACCTTCTCCGGCGGCTCGACACCGATCTCCCGGGCGTCGTGGAAGGCGATCAACACGGTCGCGTTGACGAAGCTCGTCGATGACGACGCCGGTCGCTGGGTGCCGGCGGTGAAGTCGTAATAGCCCCAGCCACCCTGCGCCGACTCGTATCGCGTGAGCTTCTCGAACTGGCCGCGAATCAGGCCCACGATGCGTTCGCGGCGCGGCTGGTCGTCGGGCTTGCGGGCGTGCATCGCCACCAACGCCTGGATGCCGTAGGCATGGGCCCAGACGTTGTAGATCAGCATCGGATCGTGCCGGCGCACGTCGGGAAGATGATCAAACAGCCACTGCTCGCCCCGCTCGATCGCGCGGGCCACCGCCGTCGAACCGTCGTCCTCCTCGATCAGGGCCTGCACGCACATCGCCGTGGTGGCCGCCCGAAACCCGAAGTGGGAGCCCACTCCGGCCGAGATGTTGAGGTCTTTCGTCCGCTCGGCCGAGCCGAACGAGCCATCCTCGTTCTGCACGCCGACGAGGAAGGCGACGCCCCTCGCGACCGCGGCCTCGAGTTCGGCCGGGGGCACCTCGACCGGCTGCGACCTCAGTTCGATCGCGGCCGACGCGGGCTGTTCAGGGGCCGCGACCGGAGCCTGGCCGAATGCCGACGCAGCCCACACGAGGCAGGCCAGCGTTGCCGCGATGATTCCGCCGGGCATGCTCACGGTTTCGAGGCCCGCACGCGGTCACCCGCGGCAACCCCCTCCACGATCTCGGTGCGGCCGCCGAAGGAGCCGCCGACCTTCACCCCCCGCTTCTCGGGCTTGCCGTCGGCCGTGACACGGAACACATGGCGGCTGCCGTCGTCGTCACGAAACACCGCGGTGCTCGGCAGCGTGAGGGCCTCGGGCCGCTTCGCGACCACGCAGCGAACCGCGCCGGTCATGCCCGGCAGGAGTTTCGGCCCGCCCTCCCTCGCGGTCGCCGCGAAGATGGCGTCGAACGCCCCCTCCCGCGGCACGGGGACGAAGGGCCCGAGCGTGACGGGAACGTCCGTCTCGGGAAAACCGGTCGGCTCCACGCGACCCGCCAGCCCGACGGTGAGCAGGTGCAGGTCTTTCTCCTCGACCTTGGCCCGAAACTGGAGACGGTCGGGATCGAGCACGGTGAACTCGATCTCGCCCGGCGGCATCGCCCGCCCCACGACGGCCTTCGCCGCCACGGAGGGAGTGGACCAGGTTCCCTCGCGGAGACGGCCGTAATACGCCATCCCGGCCCGCGGCGCCCGGACGGTGGCAGCGGCCCGATCCTGCTCGAGTTCGGCGAGCCGGCGCAGCGACTGCGTCCGCTCGTGCTCCTGCTTGGCGAGGGAGAGTTTTCTCTGCTCCAACTGCAGCGGCAGCGCGGCCCGGGCCCTCTCCAGATCGACCGCCGCGGTCTCGGCGGCCCGCCGCACCTCGATCTCCTGCCGCGGCAGACCGAGCAGCAGCCTCTTCTCGACGGCTTCGGCCGTCCGCTTCAGGGAAAACTCCGCCTGGGTCACGTCAAACCGCGTCCGTTGGAGGATCATCTCCTCGGTCTCTTCGGTGAGATCCTTGTCCTTGTACATCTGCTCGAGCTGCCGGAGCTCCTCACGGGCATACTTCAGCCGCTCCTCAGCGGCACGCAGATCGAAGCGGGCGGCCTCCTCGGCCAGGGGCTTCTCGACCGCCATGAACCTCGCCAGATCCTCGGCGGCGATCCTGCCCTGCCGCTCGGCGTCGGCCATCTCGAGCGGGTGCGTCGCCTCGGCGATGGGCAGCTCCCGGCGGGCGACCTCGAGCGATTTCTCGCCTGCCGCCAGTTCGATCTTCAGGTCGATGATCGCCCGGTCGAGTTTTTCGGTGTCGAACTCCACCAGCGGGTCGCCGGCGTTGACGCGGCTTCCGTGCGGAACGACCCGGAGGATCTCCATCGGCTGCGACCATGACTCGGGCCGAAACTCCACGACCGCGAACTCGACCGGTTCGAAGGCTCCCTTCGCGGTCAGGACGAGTTCGAACGGGCCCTGTTCCACGGCGACCGTGTCGGCCGCGGGCTTCTCGCCCCCGGGTGCGGGCGTCCCGGGCTCCTCGCCGGAGACGGGGGCCGCGATCACGCAGAGGCAGACCCACGCCAGCCTCCGCCACGCCGCCCCGGAAACCATCCCGAAAAAGTCTTCCAATCGCGTCATCACCGGGCCTCGTTTGTGAGCCGTACCACGCCGCCGGCGGGGGTCGCACCTGCGATCTCCCGCTGTTCGGTCCGGACTGTACCATAACGGTTTCGCCCCCTCCCCGCCCCTCCCGCCCCCGATGAAACCGCAGCGCTCCACCACCGACGACCTCCGGATCGACGAGATCAAGGAGCTCTCCCCGCCGGAGCACCTGCTCCGCGAACTTCCCTGCACGGAGCATGTCGGCGGCGTGGTCTCATCGGCCCGCGGCGCACTCCACGAGATTCTCCATGGTGGCGACGACCGGCTGGTCGTCGTGATCGGGCCCTGTTCCATCCACGACCCGGCGGCGGCGATCGCCTACGCGCGGCGGCTGGTGGCCGAGCGGGCGCGGCTC
>SXWC01000002.1 GCA_005789975.1 Planctomycetaceae bacterium | reverse complement strand
GTGCCCTCCTGCTCCACGGGGTTTTGCGTCGCCAGCACGAAAAACGGCGGGTCGAGCCGCGAGGTCTTGCCGACGACCGTCACCTTGTGCTCCTGCATCGCCTCGAGCATCGCCGCCTGCGTCTTGGGGGGCGCCCGGTTGATTTCATCGGCCAGGACGATGTTGGCGAACACGGGGCCCGGCACGAAGTGGAACTCGCGGCGGCCGTCGGCGGTCTCCTGGAGGATGTCGGTGCCCGTGATGTCCATCGGCATGAGGTCGGGGGTGAACTGGATGCGGCTGAAGTTCAGCGAGACGGTTTCCGCCAGCTTGCTCACCAGGAGCGTCTTCGCGAGGCCGGGCACCCCCATGAGAAGCGCGTGGCCGCGGGCAAACAGACAGATTGTCAGCCGCTCGATCGTCTCCTCCTGGCCGATGATCACCCGGGCCAACTCCTGCCTGAGCCGACCGTAGACGGCACGCAGCCGGTCGAGAGCGGCCACGTCATCGGCATTCAGGTTGGTCGCGGAGGATGACGCCGATGCGGTTGCCATGGAGTGCCTCTGTGGTCTGCGGGGCGGGAACCGGCCGTGAGTCGGCCGCCGCCACCCGGTCGGGGAAGTATGACCGAAACAGAGGTCAATTTCCCGCGGGCCGGAGACCACCTCGCGAAACGGCCGGTTTTACCGACTACGCAGCGGCGCGGATCGAGACCCCATCGGTCGCTCGAGCGGCCGGCCGCGGCCGTGCGTCGGGAGGAAAGAGCGTCCGCTCACGCCGCCGGCCCGACACCGCGGCCCACGCATCGAGGAGCCGCTCGAGCGTCCGGTCGGCGAACCGGCGGCGGCGGCCGTAGACGAGGATCTGGCTCGGGTTGAGAAACAGCCGCGACCGGCCGCGGACGATCAGTTCGCGATGGAAGGTCGCGTGCTCGAGATCGTCGGCGGCGTAGCGTCCCGCCCGGTAGGCGTCCATCGTGTAGATACCGAGGCCACCGAAGCACGACGTGACGGGCACGAGCGGCGCGCCGCGGTCGTAGACGAGTCCGCCGGCGGCGGAAGTCGTCAGCGGCGTGAGACGGTCGTCGAACCGCAGGGCCCAGGTGTCGTACTGCCGCAGCGCGTTCATCGCGAGGCCCTCGCGACGGTAGATGAGGCCGTTGGAACCGACGAAATCCCAGCCATGGTGGCCGAAACTGTTGGCGATGCCGTCGATGCTCCACCCGCCGAGGATGTCGAGATCGATCAGGATCGTGAAGTCGAAATTGCCGCAGCGGGCGAGCACGTCCTGCTGGCAGCGGTGACGATAGAAGGCCATCCGTTCGGCCCGCGCGAGGCAGCGGGTGGCCGGATTGACCGGGTCGCTGAGATCCTCACAGGCGACCCGCACCCGTGGATTGGAGCGCGTCCAGGCCTGCAGGAGAGGCCGGGTGTCGTCGATCGAATCGTTCTCGTAGACGAAGACGCGGTAGTCGGCAAACCACTGGCCGAGGCTCTCGATCCGCCGGATGGTCAGCGGCAGGACGCCGCCGACATTGCGCGCGAGGCCCGCGATCGCGACCCGCGACTCCCCCATGGTGGCGAAGCCGCGGCGGCAGGCGAAATGAAAGTCGTCGGCCGTGCCGACCGCCGGCGGGAACGCATGCTCGGGAAACACGCCCCCCAGAAAATCGACACCATCGGTCCGCCTGGGCGTGGCGTGGTGAATGCGGCAGCCGCTTGGCGGGTTCATCGGGACACCGGCCGGGTGAGCGTGAGGTTCCTGGCCGATTGGCGTGCGAACCATCGCAGCCGCTGGATCGGGCCAGGCTGCCGGAGCACGGCTGCGGCGGCAGGCGTCAGTCCGAGATGCCGGAGCGAGCGGTGGCCGCCACCGCCGGCCTGACGGTCGAGAAGTGTCTCGGCGAGCTTGAGATACCTGCCGGCGACATGCCGGCCGCTCCAGTCGGCCTCGGCCCGTGTTCTGGCCTGCACGGCGGCCGCTGAGACGGCCCCGCCATCACGGGCCAGTCGCGCGAGGATTCCGCCGGCGGCCAAGGCGTCTCCGAGCGGCACCAGCCAGCCGTTGACGCCGTCGTCGATCATGTCGGGCACTCCGCCGACGGCCGTGCCCACCACGGGCACGCCACAGGAGAGCGCCTCCATGACGGTGTTGGGCAGATTGTCTTCGCGGGTCATCGTGAGGTGTATGTCGCTGGCGTGAACCGCCTCGATGACGCTCGGTTCGTCCAACGGTCCCAGATGCCGCACCGCAACGCCCTCGATCGCCACCGTGCCGGCACCACAGGTGAGCACGAAGGGCGCGGGGCCCGACCAGCCGGCGTCGCGGAGGATGGCGTGCATCGCCGCGATCGCGGCCGCAGCCTCGCGGGCTCCTTTCCGGGCTTCGTCGAGCGACACGCTGCCCAGCAGGATGCCGAGCCCCTCCTCGGGCAGGCTGAGCCGGCGCCGAACCGCCCGCCGGTCGGGTGTGGGGGCATAGCGTGCAAGATCGATCCCATTGGGAATCACGTGGCTCTCGTGGGCCAGTGGATCGAAGATTTTCGACCGCACGACCTCGCCGGCAAGCCAGCGACTGCCGCTCACGAACACCAGCGGCACGCCCCGCAGCCGACGGGCGGCGAGGGCGAGCGTGCGCCGCGGTGGCTCCGCGAAGGCCGGCGCGAGTTGCGGGCACGACCCGCAGCCCGTGGTGAAGCCGTTGCACCCCGAGGTGTAGTGGCAGCCGCCCGTGAAGGGACGCTGGTCGTGCAGCGTCCAGATCAGGGGCTTGCCCGTGGCGACGAGCCGGCGGATCGACTCAGGTCCGAGGAATCCCGCGACCCAGTGGACGTTGACCACATCGGCCGCGGCCACGGCGGGATGGGCCGACACGTCCCAGGCCGGCCAGTCGACGCTGAACATGGTATTGCTGACGTCGGACCGTGCCCGCTCGACCAACCGTCGGATCTTTCGCTCCAGCGGCACTCGTTGGGAAGTCACCGCGGCACGGGTGACCACATCGACCTCGGCGCCCCGCAGCCGCATGCCGGCCGCGAGACGCTCCATCGCGATCGCCGCGCCGCCCGCATGGCCGGCATGCGTGCTCAGGCAGACGACGCGCATCGCCGCCGGGTCGTCCGGGCCGGAAATGGATCGAGGGAATGCCGGCGAGATCATGGCCGCACCGCCTCCATGAAGAGGGAGTCGGGCTTGTGCGGCCGCGCCTGGGCGTCGGCGTCGAGCTCGTAGGCCGAAAATCCCGGAATCGCCGACTCCACGGGTCCGACGCGACGGGCCGCGGTGAAACCCGTGGCCGTCAGCAGGTCGGCGAGGGAGACGCGGTCATACATCCATTGGTGCCGTTCGCCGCGGCCGGCGAACCGCACCGCCGCTCCGGTTGCCACGGGCTCCGCCATGAGGATCGCCTCGGGCGCGGCGGGGGGCGTGCCGTCGCGGGCCCGCGCATTGGCGAGCGCCGTCATCGCGGCGGTCGCCTCGGCGCCCAGCCGTGACTCGATCAGCGTGCGGCATGGAATCGGGTCACACGACCACCAGCGGCGCATGACCCCACCCGACCGGCCCCGGACGAGCTGATCGAGCAGTTCGACGATCATCCATCGATGACGCCAGCGTGCTTCCTCGCCGCCGCCTGCAGCCGCGTCGATGCTGGCCAGATAGCCCCGCGCGATACCCTCGAGATCGGGCACCACGATCCGCAGGATGCCTCCCGGCGCGAGCACCCGACGGGCCTCCCGCAGCAGGCGGTCGGCCTCGACTGGCACCAGATGCTCGAGCACATGCGACGCATAGACCGCCGTGAACGATGCGGCGGCGAACGGGAGCGGCCGCCGGAGGTCGACGGCGAGGACATCGGCGGCGGAGGGAGCGAGGTCGGCGTTGGTCCAGTCGGGATGGCGGCGGTGACCGCAGCCGAGGTTGAGCAGTGGCTTGACTGCCACCGCCGGTCGGCGGCCCCGCATCGCGAGCTTCGATAACTGCAGCATGGCTTCTTTTCCGGGATCCACCGGGTGCGTGATACCCTCAGGGATCGATCTTCACGCCGATCCGACCCGTCGTATCGATGCGGTTGAGGAGCATCCGGCCGCCGTGTCCCGCGAAATACTCGTCGACGGCCCGCCGTGCGCCCTGCCAGTGACCGTAGTCGTCGATGATCAGCACGCCACCGATGGCGAGCCGGGGATAGAGATGAACCAGTTCGTGGCGCGTCGATTCGTACCAGTCGGTGTCAAGCCGCAGGATCGCGATCCTGTCGGGCGCCTGATCGGGCAACGTCTCCTCGACGCGGCCGCGGACGAAGTGCAGGTCCGCCTCGGGATAGCCGCTGGCGAGCACGTTGCGACGCACCTCCTCCAGCGGGCTTCGCGCCCAGACGCTGCCCGTCTCCCGGTCCTCGGCGGCCATGAGATCGGCTGCATGGGCTCCGGTGAGGTCGAGATCCTCCGCGCCGGGAGGGGGCATGCCGTCGAACGTGTCGAAGAGATGCAGCCGCCGCCGCTCGCCGAGCTCGAGGAGCGTCCGTGCGACGGCCAGCATGCTGCCCCCCCGCCACACGCCGCATTCGACGATGTCACCGGCGATTGCCAGACGGGAGACATACCGCACGGCCTCGACGAGCGCCGCGATCCGTTCGGGGCTCGTCATCGTCAGCGGCGCGACTTCCCGACAGATTGCCGCCGTGCACGGATCAAAGTCGGCGGGCAGGCGGCGAGCCCGGTCGGCGGAACGGAGGAAGCGCGGCAGCCGGATCATGAATCACCCGCAGGACGAGCGGCAGGACGAAAAGCCCGACGGGGGCTATCCCACACCGGGCCCCTTGCTCGCAAGCCCGATGACGGCCCGGAGGAGCAGGCGGCCGAGCCAGATCACCCAGTCTGCGCAGGCCCTGCCCACGATCGAGCCTTGGCAGCGCACCCCCGGCCGGCCCCCTCCAGATGCCTTTACGCCGGGCTGCCGCGGCGCCAGGCCCAGCCCACGGCGAGGGCGAGCGCGGAGGCGACGGGAAACCAGCGGCCGAACCGGGTCGCCACGGTCTGCCCCTCGAGCAGCGGCACATCGGCGATCAGGAAGCCGGGCTTCCCCGGTGGCAGCCGCGCGTCGATGGTACCCAACGGCGAGATCACGCAGGTCTCCCCGGTGGCCGAACAGCGGACGAGGGAGCGGCGGTTCTCGATCGCACGGCACTGCGCCAGGAGTCGATGCTGCGTGAGCGTGAGCGTCGCGGTGAAGGACGATCCGTTGATGAGCGAGACGAGCACGTTGGCGGAGCGGTTCACCAGCGAAGACGACGCCTCCGGCACCATGTCCTCGTAGCAGAGCAGCGTGCCGAGCCGGGCGGCGCCGCACTCGAGCACCGTGCCGGTCGTGCCCGCCGCAAACTCGTCCTCCATCGGAAAATAAAGCCGCAGGCTGGGCATCAGATCGGCCCCGGGCACATACTCGCCAAAGGGCATGAGGTGCCGTTTGTGGGAGCAGCCCACCAGCCGCTCCGCCGCGTCGATCAGCAGGGCGGCCTGGAAAATCTCCCGGGGTTTTTCCGGGTAGCCGCGATAGATCTTGCCGCCCAGCAGGAGCGGGCAGGGGGGGTCGGGCAGCGGCCGCAGGCCCTGCAGCGGCGGCCGCGACCGCCGCTGCACCGTCTCCTCGTCGGCAAACGACTCGAGCCCCTCCTCATAGGATCCGCCGCTGCACTCGGGCCAGCAGACGAGATCGGGCAGCCGGCCGGCCACCGGCTGGCAGGCGTTCCGGGTGAGCCGCCGGAGGTCGTCGATCCCGGACGTGTCGTCGGGATTCGCCTGCACGACCGCCACTCGAAACGTCGGCGCCAGAGCCGCCCGTTCCGCGGTGGCGGCCATGGCCCACCAGCCATAGCCGAGGTTCGCCGCCGATAACACGACCGCGGCGACGCCGATGACCGGGACACGCCGCGGCACCAGGCCCGCGGCGAGACCGTAGAGCACCACAAGGCTCCCCGCATGCGCGAAGAGAAAAAATGTGGGGCCCTCCGGTCCGAGCAGGTCCGCCGACTGCATCGTGATCGGCCATGCCATCTGGCTGGTGCCGAACTTCCAGGGAAACACGCTCGGAATCATCCCCTCGGCGACCACGGCGACCAACGCCGCAGGCAGCCATGCCACCCGGGGATCGCGGACCGTGCGGGCCAGGAAAAAAAAGGGCAGCGCAAGCCGGCAGGCGTCCCAGAGCACGATCGGGGCGGCGAACAGGAACCCCGTTTTTAAGTCGGCCCGCATCGCCTCGGCCAGCGCCCAGGGTGCCCAGTGGAACGCCTGTGCGAGGCTGACGATGGCTGCCAGGAGAATGAGGAGTTCGTGCCGCCACCCATGCCGCCCGGTGGCGAGGACGAGCGCCGCCGCCATCGCCAGCCAGCCGCTCCAGACGAGCCTCTGATCAAGCCACGGAGCCGCCGCGAGCACGGCAACGCTGACTGCGGCGACGATGCCTGCGACGCGAGTCACCGCGGTGGACAACCGGAAGGAGAAGACCGGCCCGGAGAGAAGGCTGCCCGGTGGCCCTCGATGACCCCCGTTGACCGTTGCTGACCGTTGCTGACCGTTGCTCAGAACTTCACGCCACCCGGTGCACCGACCAGGGTGGCCGTCGTACCGTCCTGCGAGGCGTAGAGATAGATCGTCTTGAACGTGCGGCTCTCGAACGACCGCACCTTGTTGACGACCGAGGGGGCCGACGGCTTGGCGGCGGCTGCGGTGAAACTACCCGGCCTCACCATGAACTGCGAGACGGCGTTGGGGGAGATGTTGCGGCCACCCGTCAGGAGTTTGGACGACGACGGCGCACCGGAGACGGCGTTGACGCCGACCGCAAGCCGGCCCACGTTCTTCATCCGAACCGGAACGGTCGCGCCGGCACCACCAGCGAACGCGGGCAGGGGGAGAACCAGGCCGGCAGTGACAGCGACGGCGACCATGACACGACGAAGGATCATCGGAAGGTTCCTATTTTGAGGTGTGGAGGCTTTGAGCAATGGAGGCGTTGAATGGATGAACTGTGTGAACTGGTGGACGAACGGTCGTGCCAACAGGTGGATCGGAACAGGAGCAGTTGACGACCGGCGGAGCCGAAGAACGCAGGCGAAAAACGTCTTCCCGACGTCCACGGTTCGACGGAAGAAGACGCCCCGAAAAAGACTACAAGACCGGGCAATGCGATGCAAATATGGGCTAGATGCGGCAGATGAGCCCTTTTTTTGGCCTGGGAAGGCTGGGGCCTGCGAGCCGCCCGGGTGCCTCGCCGGCCCCCGGACTGCGAAGGCGGGTTGCCCGAGCGAGACACGGCGGTCATCGACCGGGGAAACCCCGGGCGTTTCCACTGGTCGATCGCATGGACCAGGGTTGTGGACGACTTTGTCCAAGAACAGTTGAAACCGTCACGGACGGCTTCGTCGTCGCGCAAAAAAACGCCCCGCACGCGGGGACGTGCGGGGCGCCACATCGAGATCTGGGAGTCGGGCCGCGATCACTCGGGAAGAATCACGGCGTCGATGACGTGGATCACGCCATTGCTGGCCTTGATGTCGGTCTTCGTGACCTTCGCCATGCCCTTGGCCGTGCCTACCTTGACGCCATCGTCGGTGGAGATCGTCACCGTCTTACCACCCGCGGTCTTGGCTTCCTTGAGTTTCACGACATCGGCCGCCATGACCGAACCGGGGACGACGTGCAGGAGCAGGACGGCCTTCAGCTTCTCCTTGTTTTCCGGCTTCAGCAGGGATTCAACCGTTCCGGCGGGCAGTTTCGCAAACGCCTCATCCGTCGGCGCGAACACCGTGAACGGGCCTTCTCCCTTCAACGTGCCGACGAGTTCGGCTGCCCCGAGGGCGGCTGCCAGAGTCTTGAATGTGCCGGCTCCGACAGCCGTTTCGACGATGTCGGCGGCCTTCAGGACTGCCGTGCTGGAGAACATGAGGACGGCCGCGGTGACCGCGACGTGAAAACTGCGGAACAACATGAAAGCTCCTTCAGAAATGGTGCAGAAGAGTGCCGGTGGAACCGGGGGAACTGTAGCGGCGTGCAACCCATCGGCAAGCCTCACCCGGCCCGGATGGCCCGATGCGCCACAACGCTCCGGCGACATCGGGGGCTGTGTCCCGACCATGGCCGCCGGACGGCGTGGACTTTTGTGTCGCCTTCAAAAAACCGGGCCTCCGCCCGTCATTCCGCCCCGGCACCAGCGGTCCCGCATCCAGCGACCGACTCCTCCGAGCGATTCCGCGGCTATAGTGGCAAGGTCCTCATCCCTCTCGGAGACACACTCGTGCCAGACAACCACACGAACACATGGCCCGATCTCTTGATCGGCCTCTACGACAACCTGACCGGTCGCCGGGCCGAGATTTCGTACGAGTTCGACAACATGCACATCAAGATTCCGAGCGGGACCGGCCCCGGTGCCGAGCATGCCGAGTGGGTGCTGCACGGAACCATGAAAATCCGAACGAGGGACACGGGTACGTCCCCAAACTGATTCTGGCCGGGCGACTCACGGGAACGCTCGATGGTCGCCCGGTCGTGATCGAAGCAGGCGAATATGGGCTGCTCCTGACCATGTCGTCGCTGCGGACCGCTTGGGCCGCACGGCGGACGGCGGCCCCGTTGATACCGTTCCTCCGGGCGCTCAAGCAGGCCCACGTGCCGGTCAAGCTCCGCCTGGCGGGGTTCGTATCGGTTGATCTGCTGCCGAGGCCGAGCGCCATGGTGAGGTGGCTCTCGCCGGAGCTCGCCGGACTCGGGTGAGGGATTGCCGGTGGATGGCTGGTTACGCCGAGCGATCCCCCGCGGTTTCCCCTGCACAGGAGGCCCACCGATGGATGCTCATTTCGCGGAATATCTGGCCGTCATTCACGCAGTGCATGAGACCTACGGAGAGCAGCCTGAAAGCCTGCCCTCGGATTTTCATGAAGCAGCGGAGCAGGCCGCTCCGGCAACGGTCGTCCACGAGTATCTTGGCGTCTGACGCCTGACTTTCGTGAAACGTTGCGACGATTGTCGCGCCCTCGACGCTGTGACGCCGGGAAACTGGGAGCGGGAGCAGCTTTCTTGCTGCGTTTCTGTCGGCGCGCTGAACTGCGGCGCGCTGAACTGCGGCGTGGCGGCTTGACCGGCAGGACCAAACGGTCCGCTCCCGTCCCCGATTTCCCGCTTCTTCATGCCCGCCTTCCGTGCGGTGACTCGACACCGCCCTCAGCCTCGCCGCCGGCCATGCGTTTTGAAAAGCCTTGGCTGCTACCGCAGGCGGCGGCTTGCACTGCCGCCATGCTACAGATACTGTACGCATGTACCATTCCTGCGTTTTCCTCGCATGCCCCCCGCCGGAGACTTTCGCCGTGGATGCTTCTCCTTGCGGCCACCCGCCTCGCTTGCTTGATCAGGTCGCGCATGCGGCGATGGCCCGACATCTGTCGGCCAGCACGCGAAAGGCGTATGTGCGCTGGATCCGCCGCTTTGTGCTCTTTCATCGAAAACGGCATCCACGTGACCTGGGCGTGACCGAGGTCAACGCCTTCCTGACACATCTTGCCGTGGAGGCGCACGTGTCTGCATCGACGCAGAATCAGGCGCTCAGTGCCCTGCTGTTTTTGTATGGTGCGGTTCTGGAACGGCCGCTCGGTGCGCTCGAGGGCGTGGTGCGGGCGAAGCGTCCGCGGCGGCTGCCGGTGGTGCTGACACCAGACGAGGTGTACCGAGTGCTGGCACGAATGCAGGGCGTGCCACTCATGGTGGCGCTGCTCCTCTATGGCGCAGGCATGCGGCTCATGGAGGCCCTGCGGCTGAGGGTGAAGGATCTCGACTTCGAGACCAACGAGATCACAATCCGCGAGGCCAAGGGCAACAAGGACAGGATCTCCGTCCTACCGCACCGCGCGAAATCGTTGCTGCAGGAGCACCTGGAGTCCACCCGCATGCACCATAACCGCGAGGTACGGCGTGGGTTTGGTGAGGTGCGGGTGCCCGACGCGCTCGAGCGAAAATATCCTGGCCTTGGCCAGAGTTGGGTGTGGCAGTGGGTGTTTCCCGCGAAGGGTTTCTATTTTGACCAGCTCCTCGGCCGGCACTTCCAGCACCACTACCACGAAACGCAGATGCAAAAGGCGATGCGGGCCGCAGTGCTTGCCGCCGGCATCGAGAAGCACGCGGGATGTCATTCACTCAGGCATTCGTTTGCGACGCATCTTCTGATGCAAGGCAGCGACATCCGCACCATTCAGGAACTCCTCGGTCACACCGACGTGAAGACGACGATGATCTACACGCACGTGCTCAACCGCGGTGGCCGCGGGGTGACGAGCCCGCTGGATGCCCTCGAGGGCTTTGGCGGACAACCGGCCCGTGACTGATGGTGAGCAAGTCGCTCGGCCGATCTCAGCAACTGAACTGGCCTCCGCTGCTACGCAGCATCTCTGGCTGCATAACACACCTCGCCAACATGATCGTAACCCCAAGCCATAGGAAGCTTTGCGTCGCTCTTCGTTCACGGGGCATAATCCGTATATCGGGGTATACTCCGCCGCTACGCTGATCCGCATAAATACTGGTTAGCCGCGTGAAAGCGGGCTCCGAGTGCGTGCCGTCACCGTGTGGGGTATAACGATGTTCACGAGGACTAATCCATGAGCGACGTCGCCGTCGAACTGATCCACACATTCTCCGCCTTGTCGCGTGGCGAGCAGCACGC
>SXWC01000092.1 GCA_005789975.1 Planctomycetaceae bacterium | reverse complement strand
GTGTCCGCGGGCGAGCAGGCAGGCGAGTGCCAGATCGCAGGCCTCTTCCTTGCCGCGGAGGGTCTGGCGGAGCCGGAGCCGGAGCGCGTCGATCTCGACGAACGCCTGGTCGAGGCGGGCCGGATCGAGTCCGGATCCAGCGGGCGCCGTTCGTTCGCGGTGTGTCATCATGGCGGCCATCAGGCGGCTTCCTGCATGCGGGAGGATGGGATACGGAGAGCCTGTCGAAGCCACGCGCCGGATCGAGTCCGCGCGGCGCGGGGCACGGCGGGTGTGCGGAGCCGGCCGACGGTCACGAGCCGGCCGGCCGACTCGGCGACGTGTCGATCCCAGGAGCGATGCGTCGGCGGCCCGGAGCGTCCATACGCCGCCCGCTCGAAGCAGGATAGAAACGGCGTCGTCCGCGGCCCGAGTGCCGTTGACGACACCACTCGGCGATGCCAGTCGCGCAGCGTCTCGTGCGAACGCTTCGGGCAGCCGGCGAGCCACGACCGCCAGGCGATGAGGTGCCACGTCGCCTGGAGCGGGCAGTCGGTGCCGCGCTGCATCGATCGCCGCCACCACGCGGTCACCACGGCATCGACGCATCGCCTCCAGCCGAGCAGCACGCCTGCGGCGACGAGGATCGACACGGCGACGGTCGCCGCGATGACGCCCACGCGGCCGCTGGCCCAGGCGGCCGCCTCCCGCAGGTGCTCGCCGACCCGTGCGGTCCACGGCAGCGTCGGTCGCCGCAGCCGATATCCCGGCGTCGGCTCGAGTGGAATCCAGCGGCCGGAGACGTCGCGGATCTCGGCCCACACATGGGCGTCGTCGGCCGTGGCGACGAGCCTCCGCGACCGCACGTCGCGGCGTTGACCCGACACGTGCAGGCCTCCGACGACGCGCGTCTCGTAGCCGCACGCCCGAAGCAGGATTGCGGCGGCGCCGGCAAAGTCGTAGGGCCGGCCGCGGTGCGACACGGTGAGCGCGTGGCGGAGCGTGTCGGCACAGTCGTCGGGCGGCAGGGCCGTGTCGTCGCGAACGAGCCGCCGCTGGATCTCGGCAACGACTCGGGCCACATGGGGCCAACCTGCGGCGCCGGCGGCATGATCGATCCGCCAGTCTTCGAGCACGGCGGTCGTCCACGAAGGCACGGCCGCACGGCCGTCGACAGCGACCGCCGGCGCGGCGACAACACCGATCGCCCCCGTGGCGTCCACGCCGCCGGCGAGGCTCTGCGTGTGCACGGTGGTGCCGGCCGGAGTGTCGATGCCGTCGAGAGCCACGACATCGTCGGCCGGCATGCGGAAGAAGTCGGGTCGGTCGATCCTGTCGATCCGCAGCGTGTCGGCCCGCGCGGGCAGCGGGAGGACGCTGGTCTGCATGCTGCCGATCGTGATCGCGTGCAGGTCCGAGGCTGGCCGCGCCGACGGTTCCCACACGCCGTGCCATCGCATCCAGTCGCCTCCGGCGTGCTCGAGCCGCCGGCTGTCGGCTGCGGCGATCTGGGACGGCGCGACCCGCCAGGCGCGGCCGTCGAACGAATCGAACACGGCCATGCGGAGGTGGACCGGGGCGGGCCCTGCGAGGGTCACCAACGCCCGCGCGGCGAGGTCACTCCTCGGGCGTCGCGACCGCGCACCGGCCTTCCGCACCGTGGAGAACTCCCGGCCGGCGTGCTCGCTGTCGGCCAGGTGCTGATCGGTGGGCGGAAGTTCCTCCGGGCCAAGGCTCACCGCCCGCTTCCGTTCATCCCTCTTCGGCCTCGGCGGGTCTCCGTAGAGATCGTTGAAGAGATCGTAGAGCGAAGACTTGTGGCTGGTGGCGAAGACACCCGAGTTCACCGGGCCCGTGGCCCGCGGATCCTTCTTGGCCGCGACGAGGTTCTCGCCATCGCCGACCCCGTCGCGGGCCCAGGGAAACGCGTGCGAGTCGCCGCCGGAGAGCGGAAGCCAGCCGACGACCGCTCGGCCGCAGGCGTCGCGGCTGCCGCCGAGCATCGACACCGTCGCCGCGACCGTCAGGCAGGAGACCAGACCCACGGGCCCCGGCAGGGCCCTGCTCCCGGCAGGTCGTGGAGCCCCTGCGGCCCGGGCCGCCAGGCTGGAGGCTGCGACCGCGGCATAGCCGGCGTTGATCACGGCCGTCGCCGGATGGTCGTTCACGATCGCTGCGAGCACGACAATGAAGAGCGTTACCATCACGGCGGATCGCGACTCGCTCTCGGTCGTGCCGACGGCGAGCATCGCGCACAGCATGCCGCGGAGTGCTGCCAGCAAGAGGGCCTCGGGACTCGCCCCCTCGCCGCCGCAGGCCGTCCGCAGCCCCAGCCAGGCCAGGGCGGCGGTGCTCGCCAGCGGTAGGGTCGCCGCCACGAAGGCGATGCCCGCGGCGGCCGCGTTGCGCCGCGCCGCGCTCCGGGCCTGCAGCCACACCCACGCCCGCCGGAGCGCGAAGGCAAAGAGCGTCCATGCTGCCCCGCCGAGCACGGCCCACCAGCCCGGGGCGTCGGCGGGCACGTCCACGAGCTGCTCGGCCGTGAAGGCGGCGGTCACGGTGAGCCAGTCGAGCAGTGTCATGCCGGTGCGAGGCTCCCTGGGAAGCCGGCTCCCCAGCTGGGGGCTTTCGTGTCGGGATCGTGGTTGAGCGATGCCAAGGCCGAATCGACGGCCGCGATCGGGTCGGGCTCGAGCGGGACGTGCAGGACGACGTCCGATCCGCGGCATCCTCTCGGAGGAGCATGCGGCGCCTCAGCGCTGCCAACGATGATCCAGAGCCGCTGGTGACGGCTCGGGCTCATGGGTCCGACGCGTGACGCAAGGCTCGCTCGGTGCGGCGTCGTCGTGAGCAGAATCTCGAGATCGACTGGCCTCAGCTGCCCCAGGGCCGGGACCACGGGCTCGTCGTCGGTGAGCGGCTCCAGGCAGGCCAGGTCGTCGAGCACGGCGGTGACGTCGGCAGGTGAGCGGGGGATGAACGGCGCTCGACCCGGCCAGGCGAGCTCGAGCATCACGCCTTGCGGCCCCCACGACTCGATGATCGCAAAGGCGAGTCCGATCAGGGCGTCGAGCTGCAGGCCGGCATCCGCATTTCCTTCGGCGGCGCCCGGCAAGCGGCGGTCGATGACCAGCCGTACGAGGGCCGCTGCGGCGCCGGGGCGTTCGCGAACGACGAGCGTGTCGCGTCGAGCGGTGTGGGCCCAGTGGATCGACCGCACGGAGTCGCCGGCGCGGTAGTCGCGGGCGCCGATCGAGTCGCCGCAGTGGCCGGTGATCCGCTCGCTCATGTTCCGCCCCGCTCCCCCGGCCGCAGCGAGACCGGCAGGCATGCGCACCTGGGCCCGCTCGGGCCAGACGATCACGGGAGCCGGCATGGCGAGCGGTCTCCGGGCCGTGACGACGCCGAACGGCTGGTTGCTCTCCAGCGCGGCCGCCGATCGCGGAAACCGGCCACGTCGGCGGGGCACGACGGCCATGCGGTCACCGGCATCCCCGACGGATGCGGCCTCATGGTCGGCGCCGGCCCACCGCACCGAGACCTGCGGCCGCCGCCACGGCAGGATCGATCGACGGGTGATCGTCGCGGCGAGTCGATCGCCGACGCGACAGCGGCGGCGATCCCAGGCGATCGCCGCCGTCGCGGTGTGCACGGCGATCCAGGGACCCGCGCAGCCGATGGCGAGCGTGGCGAGGATCCCGCCCAGCAGGGGCAGTGCCTTGGCCGAGACGAACACGAATCCGAGCGCCGCGATCGCCGCCGCACAGCCGAGGGCGCAGGCCGGGTGCCGCAGGCACCGCTCCGCGCGGCGCATCGGGTCGTGTGATGAGCGTGTGGGCGGATGTGGACGCACCAGGTCGCCTCCCTCCCGCAGATCATCGCAGGAGTTGTCTTGTAATGCAATACAGTTGCAAGTGAGATTGTGTCGCTTTATGATGCCGGCTGCCCGGGGGAGAAGCCCGCAGGGCGGCGGTGGGACCGTGCCGGCCGTCGAGACACGCTCGGCAGCACGACCGTGATCTGCTCCGACAAGACCGCCACGCTGACCCAGAATCAGATGAAGATGGCGGCGCTCGTGGCCGGCGCTGTCATGCAGCCGGTCCAATGCCGCCTGGCAGATGGGCTCCACGAGCGCGTCGTATCGCTGATCGTGCCACGAGTCGCCACCGGCGGCGCTGAAGGCCACCGGCTGGTGACCGCGAGGATGTCCTTCTCGTGGTCATCACCGCGGTTCCACGTCCTTAGGTAGCCAGATCGACGTGGCAGACTCGCCCCGCTGATTCGCCCCTGCTTTGGACCGATTTTGCATAGCGCGCGCCTGTTTCGTCCCTCGGCGCGCCCGGTTCGTCCCATTCTCAGGATCGAACTTGTACCGGACTCACACGCAGTTATGCTGCGTCGCGGTAACTACTCCACATGCATTGCCACTAAGTTAGGAGAGAGCCTCATGAGTCGAGCCAGTGTCAGCCGAAGTTCGATCGGAGACCTGCGACGGGTGTCGATCGCCATGCAATGGCGGTCGGCAGTGGCTGCGGTCGTGGCGACGGCGGCCTTCGCTGCCGTGGAGCCGGCACGAGCGGACGTTGTGACCGTCGGCGCCATCCCCGGTTCGGGCATCAACGCCGTTGTTTCCTCCGGGACCGCGAGGGACAGCAACTGGAAGATCGTCGCCTTGCCCTACAGCGGCACCGGTGCCTACACGCCTCCCGACGGACAATCGGTGGTGTCCGGATCGTCGTACGCGGCGTACGTGCCGCGAAACGTGGCCAGCCCATGGCTGGGATCGGGGACTGTCATCAGCGGAGGTACGTCTGGCCCGCAGACGGGCTACACGACGAGCGGGACGACGTACCACTGGATCGCCCCTGACCCCAGTGTCTGGGCCGTGAGCACGGCGCTCGCTCCCGTGAGCACGGGAACCCAATCGACGTGGTACAAGTGGATCGCCGCCCAGACCTTCACGATCCCGGAGGCCAACAACTACTACTTCAACTTTCCGTCTGCGGTCGACAATCGCCTCGACTATTTCGTCAACGGCACGATCGACTACACAGATCCGAGGCAGCCGACCATCAGCGGCGGCTTCCAGATCACGACCACGAACACGGCCCCCGGGCAGTTCTTGGCAATCAGCAACAACACCAATGCGAGCCCAATCTTTCTGGCCGCGGGCGAGCACACTGCCTACATGGTGCTCACCGATTTGGGGAACGCCACCGGCGTGCTGATCGGCCCGTCGGAGTTTTCGACCATACCGATTCCCGAGCCGTCGACGTGGGTGATGGGACTGGCGGGCATTGCCTGTGCGGGGAGAGCATTCCGACGTCGAAAGCGAGCTTGAAGCTCACGAGCCAACGTGATTCCAACGCGAGGGGAGCGGGTCGCCATCACGGGCCTGCTCCCCTCGATGTTTTTCTGTTCGTGGTCCCAAAGGATAGCCCGGTCAATGGCACTTCCGCACCGGTCTTCCGGCCGATGAGCGACTCGTGAGCCTCGGGAGGAGCGGCCCGGGCGTCCGGAGCGGTTTTCTCGAAACGCCCCGCACCCCCTTCGGTGGCGTTTTTCTCGC
>SXWC01000091.1 GCA_005789975.1 Planctomycetaceae bacterium | reverse complement strand
GCAGGCGAGGTGGATGACGGCGTCGGCCCCGCGTACCGCCTGCCTCACCGCCGCGAGGTCGCGGACGTCGCCCTTCTGCAGCGTGAGCCGCGGGTGGTCCTTGACGCCGGCCAGGGCCTCCTCGCCGTAGATGAAGAGGTCGAACACGCGGACGGCATAGCCCTCGTCGAGCAGCCGCGGCACGAGCACCGCCCCCACGTAGCCGCCACCGCCGATCACGGCGACCGTACCGAACTTCGTTCCACCCGCCGCTGCCGTCATGTCAGTTCTCCGTCGGCCATCTGCACGAGGTCCATCCACCGGTGGAGCGCCGCCGCGTGGGCCGTCTCGGTCAGCCCGTAGGTGGGCGCCGGCACGTGGAGGTTGAGGTCGCCCCGCTTCCGCAGCGGGTTCCCCGGATCCTTGCCGGTGAGCGTCACGATCGTCATGCCCAGGTCAGCGGCCACGTCGGCGGCGGCCAGAATGTTGGGCGACTTCCCTGACGAGCTGATCGCGATCAGCATGTCGCCCCCCTCGCCACGCCGGCGGAGCGGCTCCGCGAACACCTGTTCGTAGGCGATGTCGTTCGAGATCGCCGTGATCAGGGCGAGGTCGAAGAAGGTCTGCGTGTGCACCCGGCCGTTCTTGGCGAGGTCGGCGGCGAAGTGGCTGGCCATCGCGGCGCTGGCCCCGTTGCCGATCATGTAGACCGTCCGCCGCTGCGCCCGGACGCGGAGCGTGAGATCCCGCCAGGTCACGTAGCCCTCGTCGGCCGTCAGCGCACCGCCATCGGCCCGCGTGAACGCGAGCCCGCCGAGCACGCCGGCCAGGTCGGCCACGTAGCGGCTCCAGGTATCGGTCGAGTCGCTGATCACGCTGCCCGCCATGGGAACCTCACTTGAGGAGCGACTCGATCTGCTTGCAGTAGGCGACGCGGTCGATGGCATCGCGATTGGCGACGGTGGCCACCGCCAACGCCCCGGCGGCATTGCCCGCGAAGCCCACCACATCGAGCGGCGCGCCCTGCGCCGCGAGCAGCGCCGACACGGAGAGAAAGGCATCGCCCGCACCGATCCGATCGACCACCTTGCCCGCCACCGCCGGGATCTCGACGAATCCGGCCGCGGGATCGAGGCACATGCAGCCGTTCTTGCCGCGGGTCACGATCAGCCGCTTGCAGCCGAGTTTCTCGTAGACCTCCCGCACGAGCCCCCGCACGGGTCCGTGACGGTCCCGCGACTCGATCCGTACCTCCGTCTCCGTCGCCGTCATGTAGTCGACGCCGGGATACTTCGAGAGGGCGTGGTGCCCCAGATTGCCCGCGTTGCACTGGGCGTTGACCGCCAGGAACTTGGCTCGTTCGCCGAGGATCCTGCGGGCCCGCTCGGAGAGCATCGAGTGGCCGAAGTCGATCACGATCACGAGATCGTAGTTGGGCACGTGCTCCATCAGGGCCTGGCAGACGGCCTCGTCCTCCTCGGGCGTGAGGGCGGCGTCGTTGATCTCGTAGACCTCCATGAGCTTCAGGAAGAAGTAGTGCTCCACCAGCCGACGCTTGACGATCGTAGGAGAGTTCTTTCGGTGGAGGAAAATCCGCTTGATGTTCGGCTTGAGCTTCCCCTCGATGAAGGCCTCGTGGGAGTTCTCGGTGCCGAGCTGGGTGATGCAGGCCACTTCGTCGCAGAAGCCCGCCACATGGTTGGCAGCCGCGAGGATGCCGCCGGCGAACTTCTCGCTCGAGAGCCGCTTGACGACCATCGTCGGCTCCTTCGACGACTTGCCGATCGCCTCGCAATACATGTATTCGTCGATGATCGGCTCGCCGACGAGAAGCACCTTCAGCCCCTTCGCCTTTCGCAGATAGTCGAGGATCTCGGCGGCCGGATGCCGACGGGCGAAGTCGGCGAGGTAGGCCTGCACCTCCGGAGGAAGCACTCCCATGTGCTGGTTGATGAGCGTGGTCGAGCTGAACGTCTCGCCGCTGGTGAAGGCGAGCCGCCCGCCCGCCTCCTGCACGGCGGCCTCCTCCTCGAGAATCTTGCCGGTCATGTCCTTGGACGTGTCGGCGTAGTCGGGCCCCTTCACGTAGACGTCGGGCTTGATCAGCCGGATCGCCTCGACGGCGGTGGGCGTGGGGTTGATCGCCACGAAGTCGACGCATTCGAGCGCGGCGAGCACCTCGGCCCGGAGCTGCTCGGTGAAGGCGGGGCGATGGGGCCCCTTGTTGACGTGCTTGTCGGTGGTCAGGGTGACGACGAGCACGTCGCCCATCGCCTTCGCCTCCTCGAAATACCGGAGGTGGCCAACGTGCAGGAGATCGAACACGCCGTGGCAATGCACGACCTTCCGCCCCTGGCCGCGGAGGCCGGCGAGCGTGGTGGCAAGGTCGGGCAAGCCCTGGATCTTGTCGCGGACGGACATGCGTTGCGGAGGAGTCCCTCTTCCTTTGAACCGGCCAAGCCGTTGCACTCTACCCCAGCGACCGTCGCCGTTGAAGAAGCGGGCTTGTCGTGGCCGGGGGCTCGGTTCCGGCAACGCCGCTTGTGGCGGTCTTGAGGGCAACCTATCCTGCCAACGCGGGCGGCGATGGAGTTTTTTGGCGGGGCGAGCCCCTCCGCAGGTCGGCCGCCACGTTGGTCAACGGTGCCTGAAAGCCATGGGAAGCCTCACCCCCCTCTCCGCCTGCCGCTGCTGCGGCGGCACCGGTCTGATCCGGGTCGTCGATCTCGGCGAGCAGCACCTCACCGGCGTCTTCCCGCGATCGGCGACGGAACAGGTCAGCCGTGGCCCGATCCGGCTGGTGTGGTGCGACTCCTGCCACCTCGTGCAGCTCGACCACAGTTACGACGCGGGCGAAATGTACGGTGAGAACTACGGTTACCGTTCAGGCCTCAACCGGTCGATGGTTGATCACCTCGCCAACAAGTGCCACGCGCTCGAGCGTGTGGCCGGCCTGAAGGCGGGCGACCTCGTGATCGACATCGGCAGCAATGACGGCACGCTCCTGAAGTCTTACCGTATACAGGGCCTCCGCAAGGTCGGCATCGACCCGACCGCCGCAAAGTTCCGAAAGTATTACGAGGGCGATGCGGAACTGGTGGTCGACTTCTTCTCGCGCGACCGCGTGGTGGCCGCTCTCGGCCCCGACGCCCGGGCGGCGCTCGTCACATCGATCGCCATGTTCTACGACCTCGAGTCTCCACGGTCGTTCATCGCGGGCATCCGTGACACCCTCGCCGACGACGGCCTCTGGCACTTCGAGCAGAGCTACATGCCATCGATGCTGCGGCTCAACTCCTACGACACGATCTGTCACGAGCACCTCGAGTTCTATTCGTTCACGGTCGTCCGCAAGATGCTCGACGCCGAGGGCATGAAGGTCGTCGACGTGTGGATGAACGCGGTCAACGGAGGCAGTTTCGCCGTGACGGCGGCACGCCGGCAGTCCCGGCACCCCGAGGCCGCCGCGATCTCCGACTGGATCATGCAGCGGGAAGCCCACTTGGGCCTGGGCAATCCCGCCGTCTACCGCGATTTTGAGCGGAGAGTCTGGGAACACCGGCAGGAACTCCGCAGCCTGATTCAATCACTCACGCGCGCGGGCAAGCGTGTGATCGGCTGCGGCGCCTCCACGAAGGGCAACGTAATCCTGCAGTTCTGCGGGCTCGACGCCGACGACATCGTCGCCATCAGCGACGTCAACGAGGACAAGTGGGGACGGCTGACCCCCGGCACTGGGATCCCCATCGTGTCGGAGGTCAACGGGCGGGCCCTCGAGCCCGACTACATGCTGGTGCTCCCGTGGCACTTCAAGGAGGGAATCGTGCAGCGTGAGCGGGAGTTCCTCGAGCGGGGTGGACGGCTGATCTTCCCGCTTCCTGAAATCGAGATCGTGGGCTACTGATGCGCTGCCTGGTGATCGGCGGATCGGGGCAGGACGGAGTGCTCGTCTCGGCCCAACTGCTCGCCGAGGGACACCGCGTCACCACGGTCTCGCGGACACCGAGCCCGCTGACTGACGTCGATCATCGCAGCCTCGACGTCTCGGACAGCGCGGCGATCGAATCGCTCGTCGCAGAACTCGTACCCGATGAAATCTACTACCTCGCCGCTCATCACCGGTCGTCGCAGGATGGCACGCCGCCACTCGATACCGATCTCATCGGCTGCCTCGAGGTCAACGCCACGGCGTTCGCGGCCCTGCTCGGCGCGGTTGATCGGCACGCCGCCACAGCCCGTACGGTGTACGCCTCCTCGTGCCGTATCTTTGGACTCGGAGATGGCCGTCTTCTCGACGAAACCGCCGGCCGCGCACCCGTCTGCCCGTACGGGATCTCGAAGGTGGCCGGTATGGCGATCGCCGATCTTTACCGTCGTGAGCGAAATCTCTTCGTCGCATCGGCGATCCTTTTCAATCACGAATCAGAACTGCGACCCGCCGGTTTTATCTCGAAGAAACTTGTTCTAGCGGCTCTTGCGGCCCGTACAGACCCCGGCGTCCGCTTGACCGTCGGCAGCCTCGATGACGCGGCCGACTGGTGTTCGGCCCGTGACGCGACGGCGGCGCTGCGGGCCATGCTGCGGACGGAAAAAGCCGCCGATTTCGTGGTGGCAAGCGGCCGCCTCCATACTGTCCGGGACTTCGCTGCGGCCTGTTTCGGCGCCGTGGGGCTCGACTGGGCCCGGCACGTCGCCGCAGCCCCGGTGGAAGGTCGCCCCCGCTGGCGTCTGGTCGGCGATTCGACGAAACTCGTGTCACGCACGGGCTGGCATCCCACCCTGGGATTCGACGAGATGGTGCGCGATCTGGTTATGCGGACGGACCGGTATGAGCGACAACGGACTGCTGATTTTCATCCCTACCTATAAGGAACGTGAAAACGTCCGCCTCATCGTCGAGGGCCTGCGGTACAACCTCGGCCCAGTGCCGATCCTGTTCTGCGACGACAACTCTCCCGATGGAACATACGACGCGATCATGGAACTCGCCCGCGAGGACGGCGCGATCGACGCGATGCGGCGTCCCGGCAAACTCGGCATCGGCTCGGCCCACAAGGACGGCATTCGCGAAGCAGCCCGCCGTGGCTACCGCCGCCTGCTGACGCTCGACTGCGACCTCACCCACCAGCCGAGCGACTGCGCGAGATTCGTGGCTTGTAAGAAGGGCGACGTGGTGGTGGGTAGCCGATTCGCCGACCCGGAGTCGCTCGCCGATTGGAACTGGTTCCGCAAGGCGCTCACCCGCGGCGGACACATCGCCACCTCCTGGCTGCTGCGGCTCCCATACGACGCGACCGGGGCGCTGCGGCTTTATCACCTCGATCGGCTCGGCACCGACTGGCTCGACCAGGTGCAGAGCGACGGCTACGCATTCTTTTTTGAGAGCCTCATGGTGCTTCACTCGCGCGGTGCCGCCATCGAGGAACTTTCGATCAGGCTGCCGAAGCGGACTTACGGAAACTCGAAGATGTCGGTCCGCGAACTGTTCAAGAGCGTGGCGATGCTGCTGCGGCTGGCCGCCCGTCGTCGGGAGATCGGCCGATCATGAACGATCAGGCCCCGCAGACCGCTGCCGCAGCACCCAAGCACGAGGGTTGGGACGCCTACTGGGCGACCGACGCCCGCGGCTCGCATCGGCTGTATGCCCTGCTGGCGAGCGTCTACCGCCGCATCTTCATCTGCACGCGGCTGGCCTGGTGGCTGAAGAAGACGTTCCCCAAAGATGCCCGGCTGCTGCATGCCGGCTGCGGCAGCGGCGAAGTCGATGTCCTCGTCGCCGGCCACTTCCGCATTACCGGGCTCGACATCTCGCCGGGTGCCCTCGATCGCTATCGCCGCAATAATCCGTATGCCGAAGGCACGATCCACGCCGACCTGATGAACCTCCGCGACGTGCCCGGCGACTACGACGGCGTGTATAGCCTCGGGGTTCTGGAGCACTTCACTCCCCACGAGATTGGAATGATCCTCGACAACATGCGGCTCGTGCTCCGGCCCGGTGGGAAGATGGTCGCCTTTTGGCCGCTCGCCTCGGCTCCGAGCGTGAAGTTGCTCGGCCTGTGGCACCGATTGCTCAACAAGCGCGGAGAGCGGATGGTGGAACTCCATCCCCCGGAGATCACGCTCATCCGCTCGCGGGCACAGGTGGAACAGATCATCCAGGACGCCGGCTGGCGGCTCGTGTCGTATTCGGTCTCCCCCTCCGACCTGTTCATCCAGGCCGTGATCATTGCCGATTGAAGCCAGCCAACCCATGAATGGCACAGCCACACCTTCGGTCGCCTCGTCGACTCCGCCTTGGAAACTTCCGCCCGCGTGGGTGGGCATCGTCTCCGCTGGCCTCCTCGCACACGGACTCGTGCCGCTCACCGACTACGTTCTCTGGGACGGGTGGTGGTACGCCGCCGACCTTGCCCGGCCCGATGGCCCGACGACGATGGAGCGACTGTTCCACGAGGTCGGCCGGCCGCTCGACATGTGGTTCTACTTGCCACTCCGCTGGCTCGGCGGCAATTCCGTGGCCTGGGCCAAGTGGCTCGGCACCGCGGCTTGGATCGCGGCGGCCGTCTGCATCGCCACGGTACTGCGGAGTCTCGCCCGCCTGCCCGGGTCCGTCGCAACGGCGGTCGCGATGCTCGTCGTGGCCCTGCCGGTCTTCGACCTCCTCGGCGAACTCGCCCTTTGGATGAACACGGCGTGCGTGCTGCTCTTCTGGCTCGCGTGGGTGCTCGTGTCGCGGCTGCCGGATCTCGCGGGCTGGCGGGCCATAGCGGCCCGCATTTCGGCTCTCTTGCTGTTCTTCGTCTCCTTCGATCTCAACTCGAACCTGGTGATGTTCTACGCGTTCGCCGTCGCGGTCGCGGGTCTCCGTCTGCCCGACATCCGCCCCGCCACGCTTCTCGCGAGGCTGCCCCGCCTCGCGATTCGCCACGCTGATTTTCTCGCGATGCCCGTGCTCTTTTGGCTGTGGAAGACCGTCTTCACCCCTGTCAGTGGTTTCTATGCCACCGGGTACAACCAGCCCTCACTCGCACCGGGCCGGCTGACGACCGGCTACCTTGGCCTCATGCTGGAATTCGTGCTCAACGGTCTCGTAGAATTGGTCTCGTCTCCGATGGGGCTCATCGCTGCATTGGCGACCGCACTCGCGGCGATCGCCGTCACGCAGCGGCTCAAAGACACCGCGTGCCTCGTCGCCCCAACCCGCGGGCTGGCCTTTCGGCTCATCGGATTGGGCCTTTTCCTGCTGGCAGCAGCGGCATTTCCCTACATCGCCGTCGGCCAGCGACTCGCCAGCGAAGGCTGGCTGAGCCGCAACTGCATCCTCTGTCCGCTTCCCGTGGCGATGATCGCCTGCGGATCTCTTCTTCTGATGAACAACTCGTGGCTGCCAAGTCGTCCGATGGCCTGGCTCGGTGGAGTTGCGGCTCTCCTGACCTTGGGCATCGGAGGCTGCGCGCACAACTACCTCTCTTATCAGGCACTCGGCGCCAAGCAGTGCTCGATAAGGGAGAAGCTTTCAGTTGCGATCCTGCAGTCGACCGCGTCGGTGGTACAGTTGCGTGACTACTTCCAGATCCCGAAGACGATTCCTTACTATGCACCTATCATCTGGACGTACATGGCCGACCATGACGACTGGCCTCCGACGACATTCGTGTTTGAGACCGCTGTCATGGCTCCCGACGCATTTCCGCCCGGCCCGGATGGACGACCCCAACGTGTCATTCCCCAGGTGCCCCTCACGGCCGGGGCGGTCGATCAGATGATCACCGCCACGACCATGCCCTACACTCTGGAGAAAGTGCCGCGGACGGGCCCGCAGATTCTGGTAACCGTCGAACCGACGCTCGAATCTGCCTCGGCCGCGGATCTCGGCATGCGATACCTGTGGCTCTCTTGGCTTCAGCCCCAGCGGCTCGACGAGTTCCTTCAGGGATTGACGAATGTCGAAGCCTACGAGCTCCCGCGAATCGAGTAACACGCTCGGCTGAGCGTTCAGGGGCGGCAGTTCAAGGCTGTCCGGGGCCCCCCTTCGAGCCTCACATCGCCGCCTGGTCGAGCAGCTTCCGCAGCGAGGTCATCGCGATCTCGCCGAACTGCCGGGGCGGCACCCGCCAAAGGGCCGGATTGTGAAGCTCAACCGCCACCGCGCCGGCGTAGCCCATCTCACGGAGCCGCGCGATCAGGTCGTCCGACGGCGACGCTCCCTCCCCGGGCAGGATCCGGTCGGCGTCGGCCGCCATCTCCCGCGGCACGTCGGCGATGTCGGAGAGCTGCACGTGGGCGAGGTTGTCGTTGGTGAGCAGCCCGAGGTCGAGCGGCTTGCTCGGGCCGATCGTGAAGTGAAACCAGTCGAGGCACAGGCCGAGCGCCGGCGAGCCCACCTGCTCCACGACGGCCACCGCCGACTGGAGGTTGTTGGGAAAACTCGCCCGGGAGTCGAACTCGAGCGCCAGCCGCACGCCCGCATCGGCCGCCCGCCGGGCCGCGTCGGCGAGGCTCACCGACAGCCGGCCGAGATCCTCCGCCGTGAGCGGGCCGAAGGCGTCGCCCGCGATCACGAGCACCGGGATCGCGAGGTCGCGGCAGAGCGCGAGCCTCGCATCGAAGTGGCTCCAATGCTCGCGGCGGGCGTCGCCCTGGCTCGTGAGCAGGCCCCCCTGAAAACTCGCGGCAACGGCCGCGATGCCGTGCGCCGCGAGCCGCTCCTTGAGCGCCGCGACGCCCTGCTCCTTCACGAAGGCGTCGGCATGGCCGAGCCAGACGTCGATCGCATCGACATGGCCGGCCGCATAGTCCTCGAGGATCGTGCCGAGCGGCGCCTCGAGCGAACAGACGGTGGCGATGGCGGGACGCATGCTCGTCATGCCAGCCGATCGCGGAGCATGTCCACGACCTCGTTCACCGGCACGCGGGTCTGCACGAGCGTGTCGCGGTCGCGGAGCGTGACGGTCTTGTCGGTGAGGGTCTGGCCGTCGATGGTCAGGCACCAGGGCGTGCCCGCCTCGTCCTGCCGGGCATACCGCCGCCCCACCGAGCCCTTCTCGTCATACTGGCAGGCCATGTGGGGCTTGAGCGCCCGGTAGAGATCGATCGCCACCTCCGGCATGCCATCCTTCTTCACCAGCGGCAGAATGGCGGCCTTCACCGGGGCGAGCCGCGGGTGGAGCTTCATCACGGTCCGGCTGCGGGGCTTGCCGTCCTCGTCGGGCACCTCGTCCTCGTGGTAGGCGTCGCAGAGGAAGGCCAGCACCGCGCGGTCGGCGCCCGCCGAGGGCTCGATCACGTGGGGCACATACCGCTCCCGGGAGATGTCGTCGAAGTAGGAGAGATCCTTGCCGCTGCCGCGGTGCCGCGGCTTGCCGTCGTCGCCCGTCTCCACCACGAGCGCGCCGTCCTTGCGGACGAGCTTGCCCTCCATGTGGCTGCGGAGATCGAAATCGCCGCGGTGGGCGATCCCCTCGAGCTCGCCGAACTCGCCGGCGGACAGGAAGGGAAACGCGTATTCGATGTCGGCCGTGCCCACGGAGTAGTGGGAGAGCTCGTCCTTGTCGTGCTCGCGGAGCTGGAGCTTGCCCTCGGTGAGGCCGAGGTCGAGGTACCACCTCCAGCGCCGATCCCGCCAGTAGCGATACCACTCCGCCGACTCCGCCGGCCTTCAGAAAAACTCGATCTCCATCTGCTCGAACTCGCG
>SXWC01000090.1 GCA_005789975.1 Planctomycetaceae bacterium | reverse complement strand
TCTCGTTGCTGAAGCTCTTGCCGATCTTGCCGATCCCGAAGGGCACCCGCACCCGCGAGGTGTCGACCACGTTCTTGAAGTTGACGAAGATTCCCTGGGCCGTCTCGGGACGGAGGAAGGCGCGGTCGTCGTCGTTGCCCGCGAGGGCCCCGATCCGCGTCTCGAACATGAGGTTGAACTCGCGGGGCTCGGTGAGCGTGCCCGGGGCAGCGGCATCGGGGCCGAGCGCATCGGCGAGCGAGAGCACCCCGGAGGCCACGGCGGCGGCGAGCGACCCGAGATCGCCCGACCACTCGATCTCGTCCACCTGCTTGGCCCGCAGGCCGAAGAACTTCTGGGCCTTGGCGGCGATGCTCGGGGGCGCCTCGTCCCCCGACTGGTCGGTGGTCACGAAAACCTTCTTGCCACGGTGGGCGGCCCAGCGGCCGTTGAGGTGATCGTAGCGGTAGCGCCGCTTCGATTCGCGGCAGTCGATCATCCAGTCGTGGAACAGGTCGAAGTGGCCGGAGCACTTCCAGACCTGCGGGTGCATGATGATCGTGCAGTCGAGGCCCGCCATCTCGTAGGGCGAGGGTGCTCCCTGGATCGTCGCCAGTTCGTCGTGGCCGGCGACCATGTCCCGCCACCAGCAGTCCTTGAGGTTCCGCTTGAGGGCGACGCCCAGCGGCCCGTAGTCCCAGAAGCCGTTCAGGCCGCCGTAGATCTCGCTCGACTGGAAGATGAAGCCCCGTCGCTTGGCGAGCGACACGATTCGATCCATTCGCGACTGGTCGTTCTGCTTTTCCATGATTCCCTGAAGTCCACGGTGCCGGGGGCCGCATCGGGGCCGCACGCCGGAAGAGCCGTACCTTACCCAGATTCGGTGCCAGGCACCATTTCAAATGAGACGGCCGGATGCCCGATCGAGCCGCGGCACGACGGCGAGTGCGTCGATAGCGGCGGCCACGGCAAGGTCGGCCTCCATGCCGAGATCGACGAGGTTCGAGCCCCCCGGTGAGCGGTGAAAGTCCGCGACGACCGCCTCCCGCGGTGCCGGAGCCGCGGCCACCCGACGGTAGCCGTCGCGGGCCGCGATGGCCGCCTCGTCGAGGACGTGGCCGGTCGCACCCGCACGGGTGGCCGCGTCGAGGATCGCACCGGCCGCGAGCACGTCTTCGCCGCTGACCACGCCGTCGGTGCCCGCGCAGACCAGATGCACGTCGGCCCGCCCGACACCGGTCGTCAGCCGGCGAACCGCGTCGGCCACGGCAGCGCGATTCACGATCGCCCCCACCAGAATCTCCCGCGCGTCACGGCAGGCGTGGAGCGCCGCGGTGCCGTTGGTGGTGGTGATCACGATGGTCTTCCCCGCCACCCGCTGCGGGGTGTATTCGCGGGGCGAGTTGCCGAGGTCGAAGCCCTCGATCCGCACGCCCCCCCGCTCCCCGCCGAGCAGCGTCCCCGGCCCGAGTCGCGCCGCCAGGGCCCGAGCCTCCGCGAGATCGGCCACGGGCAGCACCCCCGCCGCGCCGTGGGCCAGGGCCGTGGCGATCGTCGTCGAGGCCCGCAGAACGTCGATCACCACCGCGATCCCTCCCGCGGTCGCCCCCACCGGGATACGATGGAAGAGTTCGTGACAGTGCCAGTGCAGCATGCGAACCCCGCGGGAAAACCGTTCGTGACGCCCGAAGCCTCCTCCGACGTGACCGCCACGATAGGGCAACCGCCCCCCGCCGACCATGCCGCGGCCGCCGGTGTCGACAAGAGCGGCTCCCGCGTGCAGGGCATGTTCGCCGAGATCGCCCCCCGCTACGACCTCGTCAACAGGATGCTGTCCGGGGGCATCGACGTCTGGTGGCGGCATGTCACGGTCAACCGAGTCCCACCGCCCGCGTCCGGTGCGGTGCTCGATGTCTGCACCGGCACGGGCGATTTGGCGCTGGTCTACGCGCGGAAGGGCGGGCCCGGCTGCCGCGTGGTGGGGAGCGACTTCTGCCGCCCCATGCTCGACCGCGGCGTGGAGAAATCCGCCACCACCGGCGTGCCCGTGGAATGGGTGGAGGCCGACGCGATGGCACTCCCCTTCCAGACAGCCGCGTTCGATGTCGTGACCGTCGCCTTCGGCCTGCGAAACATCGCCGACACCGCCCGAGGCCTCGCCGAGATGGCCCGCGTCTGCAAGCCCGGCGGCACCCTCGCGATCCTCGAATTTTCCCTGCCGAAGAACGTGGTCGTGCGGACGTTTTACCTCTGGTACTTCCGCAACGTGCTGCCCTGGCTCGGCAACGCGGTCGCCCGGAACAAGTCCGACGCCTACAGCTACCTCAACCAGAGCGTCGAGGAGTTTCCGTCGGGCGCGGCCCTCGCGGCTCTCGTCCAGGCGGCCGGCTTCGACCGCGTCGAACAGATCCCGCTGACCTTCGGCATCGCCACCCTCTCCATCGCGACGCGGGGTTCCTGACGCGATGGCCTCCATTCCCCCGCTCGTCGTCGGCATCACCGGCGCCTCAGGTGCACCCTACGCCGTGCGGCTGCTCGAGGTGCTCCTGGAGGCCGGCCGCGAGGTCCATCTCGCCATCAGCCCCTCGGGCCAGGCCGTGATCGCCGAGGAGCTCGGGCGGCGGATCGACCTCGACCGCTTCGACCTGGCCGCCCTGCTCGGCCGCCCTGCCCCGGAGGCGGGCATCCTCCACTACCACCACCACAAAAACCTGATGGCGCCCATCGCCAGCGGGTCGTTCCTGACGTCGGCGATGGTCGTCTGCCCCTGCAGCGGCAGCACCCTCTCGGCCATCGCCCACTCGATGGGGGAAAACCTGATCCATCGGGCCGCGGAGGTTCACCTCAAGGAGCGTCGCACGCTCGTGGTGGTGCCCCGCGAAACGCCCCTCTCGCTGCCGCAACTCAAGAACATGCAGGCGATCCACGAGGCCGGAGCGGTCGTGCTGCCGGCGGCTCCGGGCTTCTATCACGGCGCCGCCACCGTGGCCGATCTCGTCGACTTCATCGTGGCGCGGATCTGCGACCAGTTGGGCGTCGCCAACACGCTGATCCGCCGCTGGGGCGAGACCACCTGATGGCCGCCACCGTGTCCAAGTCCCGCGGCCCGCGGCTGCGGACGTTTCTCGAACTCGTGCGGTTCAGCCACACGATCTTCGCCCTGCCGTTCGCGATCATCGCGGCCTTGATCGCGATCCGCTGGGGCGGCGACCCCGCGCTGTCGCCGGAGTCGCCCGCCGGGCTGGCCCGGGGCGCGGCGGGAATCCTGCTCTGCATGGTCACGGCCCGTACCGCCGCGATGGCCTTCAACCGGCTCGTCGATCGCACGATCGACGCCGCCAATCCTCGGACCGCCACGCGGCACCTCCCCCGCGGCGATGTCGGCGTGGGGGAGGTGCTCGCGCTCGTGGTCGGCTCGTCCGCCGCCTTCATCGCCTCCACGCTGCTGTTTCTGCCCAACTGGCTGCCGCTCGTGCTCGCGGTGCCGGTGCTGGCCTGGCTCCTCGGGTACAGCTACGCCAAGCGGTTCACCACGCTCGCCCATGCCTGGCTGGGGGCCGCGCTCGGGTTCGCCCCCGTGGCCGCATGGATCGCCCTCCGCGGCCAGACGCTCCTTCGCGACCCCGCCGACATCCTTCCCGCCGCCGTCCTCGGCCTCGCGGTGATGTTCTGGGTGGCGGGTTTCGACATCATCTACGCCTGCCAGGACGCCGTCTTCGACGCGGCCCACGGCCTGCGGAGCATCCCGGCCCGATTGGGCGTGCCGCGGGCGCTCCGCCTGGCGAAGTGGTTCCACCTCGTCACGATGCTCCTGCTCGCGGCGCTCCCGCTGGTGGTGCCGGAACTGGGCGGTATCTATTGGATCGCCTACGCCGTGATCGCGGCCCTCCTCGTCTGGGAGCATTCGCTCGTCCGGCCCGACGACCTTTCGCGGGTCAACCAGGCGTTCTTCTCGGCCAACGCGGCCATCGGCCTGATCCTGCTCGCCGCGATCGCCGCCGACCTCTGGTGGTAGCCGAACGCGGCTGAAAAACGGCCCTCTGGGAGGGGCTGTTGCGAAAATCGGCCCGCTGCGGTTCTTGTGGTGCCGAATCGGCCCCGACACCCGCTCCCGACCCACGTTCACCCCCCACCCACCCCACCAAGACTGCCAGGTTGCCATGATCCGAGCCGTCAGACCCTCTCTCGATCCGATCCGCGAAAAAGTGGAGGCCGGCGAGCGTCTCAATGCGGCCGAAGCGGAGATGCTCTGGAGCGAGTCGATCGACGTCCACGAACTGGGCGAACTCGCCAACATCGTCCGCGAGCGGAAGAACGGCAACTTCGGCTACTACAACATCAACACCCATCTCAATCCCACCAACGTCTGCATCTACCGCTGCACCTTCTGCGCCTTCCGGGCGGACCTCCGTGAGTCCCGCGGCTACACGATGAGCAACGAGCAGATCCTGGCCCGCGGCGAGGAGGCGGTGAATGCGGGTTCCACCGAGATGCACATCGTCGGCGGGTTGCATCACCAGAAAACCTACGAGTGGTATCTCGACATCATCCGGATCCTGCACGACGCCTACCCCGCCCTCCACCTCAAGGCCTGGACGCCGGTCGAGATCAACTGGTTTGCCCACCTCACGAAGCGACCGGTCCGCGACATCCTCGTGGAACTGCGGGAGGCCGGGCTGGGGAGCCTTCCCGGCGGCGGGGCCGAGATCTTCCACCCGGAGGTCCGGGACCGGATCTGTGAGCACAAGGCCGACACCGCCGAGTGGTTCATGATCCACCGCGCGGCCCACGAACTCGGCCTGCGGAGCAACGCCACGATGCTCTACGGACACATCGAAAACGCCTTTCACCGCACCGACCACCTCCTCCGCCTCCGGGAACTCCAGGACGAGACGGGTGGCTTCCAGACCTTCATCCCGCTGGCTTTCCATCCCGACAACACCCGGCTCTCGCACATCCCCAAGCCGACGGCGGCCATGAGCCTGCGGACGATGGCGATCTCGCGGCTCGTGCTCGACAACTTCGACCACATCAAGGCTTACTGGATCATGCTCGGCATCGGCACCGCCCAGGCGTCCCTGGCCTACGGCGCCGACGACATCGACGGCACGGTCCGCCACGAACTCATCTACCACGATGCCGGGGCGACCACGCCGGAGGTGCTCTCGGTGGAGCACATCCAGCGGCTGATCCGCGAGGCCGGCCGCGAGCCGGTCGAGCGCGACACGCTCTACCACCGCGTCGTCCGCGACGGGAAGACCTGGCGGTCCAGCGAGCCGCTCGCGGTGGGCTGAGCGACGGCTTTCCGGCGGAGCGTCAGCCGATCTTGCCGAGGCCGAGTGTTTCGCCCCAGCGATCGAGAATCAGTTTCCGCAGCCTGTCGAGCCGGGGATCCGACAGCTCCGGATCCCGTTGGAAGAGTTCGAGGGCGTCGCGACGCGCTTCGGAAACGACCGTTCCGTCCCGGAGCAGATCGGCGAGATACAGCGGCGGCATGCCGCTCTGCCGCGTGCCCACGAGGTCTCCGGGGCCGCGGAGCAGGAGGTCCTGCTCCGCCAGTTGAAAGCCGTCGGTCGTCGCCACGAAGGCGTCCACCCGTGGATGCGGCT
>SXWC01000089.1 GCA_005789975.1 Planctomycetaceae bacterium | reverse complement strand
CTCGCCCCCGCCGACGCGGCCGGTCGCGCCGCGGTCGTCGGCGCGCAGCCCGACCTGGCCGGCGTGATCGACCGGATGGGGCAACTCCGGGGCACGCTCGCCGTGGCACTCGCCGCCGGCGCCCAGGCCGGGGCCGATGCCGCCGGCCCGGCGGCCTTGAAGGCCGACTGGGATTCCTATCGCGATCTCGTGGTCCGCCGCGGCCAGCTCGTGGCGGCCGTCGCCGCGAGCCGCGAGCCCACACCGATCGACTTCCCCCCGCTGACGTCCGCCCCCGAAATCCGCCGCCGGCTCGCCCCGAGGCAACTGCTCCTCTCGTTTCACTGGACGCGATCGGGCCTCTTCGGCCTGCTCGAATCCCGCGAGCGGTTCGCCGTCTGGCAGGTGCGCCAGGCCGGAGACCTGCCGGGCGAGATCAAGGCCCTCGCCAAGGGCCTGTGTCTCTTCGATCCGGCCTCGGTGGTGTCGAGCGAGAGGCTCGCGGCCGGCGACTGGCGGGGCTCGGCCGAGCGGATCGAACGGATGCTCTTCGAAAACTCGAAGGTCACGCTCGCCGAGGGAATCGACGAACTCGTGATCGTGCCCGACGGCTGGCTCTGGTACGTCCCCTTCGAGCTGCTGCCGGTGGGCTCGGGCGGGGCGACCACGAAGATGCTCCGCGACGGCTGCCGGATCCGCTACGCCCCGACCCGCAGCCTCGCCGTGCTGCGGTTCGAGCCGCAGTCGGCAGGATCCATCGGCGTGCATGCCGGCCGCATGCTCCGCGGCGACAAGCCGGCCGTGGCCGAGGAGACACTCGCGCACCTCACGGCCGCCGTCGACCGCGCGGTCCCACTGGCGGCCGCGGCCCCCGCGCCGCCGCCGATCGCCGCCATGGTCTGTGACACGCTGGTGGTGTTCGACGAACTCGCCGGCAACGGCCCGGTCTCCACCTGGCCGCTCGTGCCCTCGGCGGCGGGCAGGCCGGGGATCACCTTCGGCGACTGGCTCTCGCCGCCGCTCAAGCGTCCTCAGCGGATCCTCCTGCCGGGCCTGCAGACGGCCGCCGCAGGCGGCCTCGCGTCCACTCCCAGCCGTCCCGGCGAGGACATCTTCCTCGCCGTCACCGATCTCGTCGCCGCCGGCGCCCACACGGCGGTCGTGAGCCGCTGGCGGATGGGGGGCAAGACCTGCACCGACCTGATGACGGAGTTTCTGCGGGACGCAACCGTCGCCGATGCCCCTGCGGCACCGGTGGCATGGCAGCGGGCGGTCGATGTCGTGCTCGACGAGCAGACCGATCCCTCCCGCGAGCCGCGGCTGAAGATCACCGGCGACGGCACCCTCGGCGACTCCCCGCACCCGCTGCTCTGGGCGGGCTACCTGCTCATCGACTGCGGCGGGGGGAAGTATGCCAACGAGCCGCCCCCGCCTGCCGCCCGGCAGCCGCCGCCCCCGCCCGTGCTGCAGGCACCGGCCGCGGCCGCTCCGCAGGCTGGTCGATGAACGAGCTCTTCGACGAGCGGCTCGCCGGTTTCGCGATGCTCGCGCTGGCGAGCCTGCTCGCCGGCGCGGTCAACGCCATTGCCGGCGGCGGCACGATCCTCACCTTTCCGGTGCTCGGGGCGATCCTGCCCGCCGATCCGACGAGGCTCGTGACGGCGAATGCCACGAGCACGATCGGCCTCTGGCCAGCGTCGTTGGTCGCGGCCTGGGCCTACCGGGAGAACCGCGATGGCCTGCCGTCGTGGGCCCGCTGGCTCGTCGTGCCCAGCGGCATCGGCGCCATGCTCGGCACGCTGCTCGTGCTTCGGCTTCCACCCGAATGGTTTGACACGCTCGTGCCCTGGCTGATCCTCCTGGCCGCCGTCCTCTTCTCGCTCCAGCCGCAGGTGGCCCGCTGGGTTCGGGGCGGAGATTCGACGGGGCCGCCGACGCCGCCGAGCGGTGAGCCGGCCTCGGCCGCCCAGGCGCCCTCCGCGCGACTCGCCCTCGCCTGCGGCCTGCAGCTGGTTGTCGGCATCTACGGCGGCTACTTCGGCGCCGGCATCGGCATCCTCATGCTGGCGGTGCTCGCGGTGCTCGGCCTCGGTGACATCCACCGGCTCAACGCCGTGAAAAACTCGCTGGCCACGGTGGTCAACGGCGTCGCGACGGCGGTGTTCGTGGCGGGATCGTGCGCCGGTGGCCACAATGTCTCCTGGCCGCATGCCGGCGTGATGGCGGTGGCGGGGATGGCCGGCAGCCTCGGGGCCTCCCGGCTGGCCCGTCGGCTGCCCCCCGTGCTGATGCGAAAGATCGTGGCCGTCATCGGCTTCGGGCTGGCGGGCTATTATTTCTGGCAGCAGTGGCTCAGTTGATCCGTTCGCCCCGCGGCGACCCGCCCCGCCCCGCACCGCGCCACAGCACTGGCCCCCCTCCCCGAAGCCACCCCCGCCTCCCGACAGCGTTGCCTTCATGATCGTCCGCACCTCGAAACTCACGAAACGCTTCGGCAGCTTCGCCGCGCTCGACGGCTGCACGCTCGAGGTTCCCGAGGGGGATATCTTCGGGTTGCTCGGTCCCAACGGCGCGGGAAAGACCACGCTCCTGCGGCTGCTGCTCGGCTATCTGCGGCCCACGTCGGGCACCGCCGCCGTCGCGGGCTTCGACTGCGCGACGCAGTCGCTCCTCGTCCGCTCCCGCACCGCCTACCTGCCGGGCGAGGCCCGGCTCTTTCGCCGCATGGACGGCCATGCCGTGCTCGATTTTTTCGCGGGCCTGCGGCGGGAGTGCCGTCGTGAGACGGCCACGACGATCGCCGACCGGCTGGGTCTCGACTGCTCTCGGCAGGTGGCACGGATGAGCACGGGCATGCGGCAGAAACTGGCGCTGGCCGTCGTGCTCGCCACCGACGTGCCGCTGGTGATCCTCGATGAGCCCACCGCCAACCTCGATCCCACCGCCCGATCGGTGGTGCTCGACCTCGTCCGTGAGGCCCGGTCCGCCGGCAGGACGGTGATCTTTTCGTCGCACGTGCTCTCCGAGGTGGAGGAGACCTGCGGCCACGTCGCGATCCTGCGGGCCGGCCGCGTGGTCCACGAGCAGTCGATCGAGGCGCTCCGCCGCGGCCACCGGATCCACACCCACCTTCAGGGTCCGTTTCCGGGCGTGCCGGCGGAGTTTGCCGGCCGGCTCACGGCGACCACACCCGCCGCGGATCGGGTGGTGATGGAGACCGACGAGCCGCTCGCGCCGCTGCTCGGCTGGCTCTCCACGCTCCCGCTCTCCGAGGTCCGGGTCGAACCGGTGGGTCTGCAGGCGGTCTACGATCGATTTCACCGCGCCCCATGAACAGGAAACAGCACCCCATGGATGGAATCTGGAATCGTGCCGTGTGGCGAAAGACCTGGGGCGATCAGCGGGTGCTCCTGCTCTCGTTCGCCGCCCTCTGGTCGGCGTTCCCCTGGCTCTATCTCTGGCTCTCCGCGCAGATCCCGATGCCCGCGTTTCAAAACGTGCTCCTGCAGGTGATCCCGGAAGACTGGCAGAAACTCTCCGGCGTGCCCTTTTCCGAGGTCGCCACCTACGCCGGCCGCGTGGCGTTGGCCTTCGTCGATCCGGTCGTGGTGCTCGCGGCCACGGTGTGGGGCATCACGCGGGGCAGCGACGCCGTGTCGGGCCAACTGGAGCGGGGCACGATGGAGATGCTGCTGGCGGCGCCGGTGCGGCGCACGGCCGTGTTTCTCACGCAGGCGCTCGCCACCACCGCGGCGGCCGCCGTGCTCTGCGGGGTGCTCCTGCTGGCGGTCTGGTCGGCGGTGTCGCTGGGCCCGTGGGCGGGGAAGGTCGAGCCGTGGCGGTTCGTACCGGCGGTGGCCAACGTGTTTGGCCTGATGGTCTGCATGGCCGGCATCGCGGCCTGCGTTTCAGCCGCCGACAGCCACCGCTGGCGGTCGGTCGGGATCATGTGCGGCTTCTACGTGGCCGCGATCCTCGCCAAGCTCGTCGGCCGGTTGAGCGGGAGCCTCGGCTGGGTCGGCTATCTCTCGGTGCTCAACGCCTACGAGCCGCAGCAACTCGTCGGCGGCGGCCCGGCGGCGTGGGAGCTGCTGGCCCGCTACGACGGCATCCTCCTCGGTTTGGGGCTCGCGGCATATGGCGTGGGAGCCCTGATCTTCAGCCGCCGTGATCTCCCGGCCCCGCTCTAGCTTCGACTTTTGCGGTTTTCGGAGGCATGAGAAGTCGCCCGTTGCGTAGGTCGGGGGAAGCGGCGCTCAAGAGCCGGTGGTACGAAGAGAAGTCCTTTGTGGCCCCGGAGCCAGGGCTCACCGAGTCCGCTCCATGACCGACTCCGGTCACGGGAGGGGGGCGTGGGCACCCCCGACCTTCTTCGCATCCGGCTCAGGCAGCGCATCCGGCTCAGGCAGACTCGTTCCACGGTCTGCGAGACGAGAAAGCAGCGGGCACGGGCAGGGGCCCTCACCGCCGCGGCGGCAGGTGTGGCGGTGCGAGGGCCCGTTGCCGCATACTGTTCTCCCGACGGGCGGCCCGGCGCTGGCCGTGAGCCCGCCTCTGCTTCCGTCCGAGGCACACCGATCGAGGCACCCCGATGATGTCTGCTCGACACTGTTCCGGCTTCTGGCTTCCCGCCGCGACGACCTTCCTCCTCGGAAGCGGCGACGCCCGGGCCGTCGAGCCGCCGGCCGTCGCCGGTGAACCCGCCGCCGCAACCACGACCGACGCCACCGCCGCAAGCCCGGGTCAGGACGACCTCAACGCGGCGATCGATGCCAAGCTCGAGATCAACAATCTCGACGACTTCGGTCGGGTGCTCGACCTCTGCAAGCAGGCGATCGAGAAGGGCCTCGACGGCGACTCGAAGAAGTTCGCCGACGACCTCTACACCGGCACGCTCATCGATCGGGCCGGGATGCTCGTCTCCGCGATCTTCGACGCCGACGAGCCCGATCAGCAGTGGCGGCGGATCCGTTCGTTCGCCATGCGCGACTTGAACGAGGTGGTGGCCCGCGACCCGGGCTTCGGCAGCGCCCACCTGATGATCGCCCGGCTGGAGGCCCTTCCCGGCGGCAGCCGTGAGCGGGCCGTCACCGCCGCCACCAAGGCGCTCGAACTGCTCGCCGACGACCGGCTCCAGCAGGCGCAGGCGAAGCTCGTGCTCGCGGGCCTCGAGGACGATCCCGACGAGCAACGCCTGCTCCTGGACGCCGCCGTGGAGCTCTCGCCCCGCGACGTCGAGGTGCGGCGGTCGCGGGGCCTGTTTCACTACCAGCAGCAGGAGTTTGAGGAGGCCCGTGCCGATCTGGGCGTGGCCATCGCGGAGGATGGCGACGACGAATCGCTCCAGGAGGCCCTCGGCCTCGCCTGCATGATGAGCGACCACATGGACGAGGCCCGCGCGGCCTTCGATCGGGCGCTCGAGATCGATCCGGATTCGACCGGTGCGCTGCTGCAGCGGGCCCGGGTCAAGGCGATCCAGGGCGCCGACGCCGAGGCCTTCGCCGACATCGACCGGCTGATCGACATCCGGCCCGAAGACGAGCGCGACATCCTCATGCAGCAGCAGGCCCGGCTGCTCCGGGCCCGGATCCGGCAGCAGGCCGGGGATGCGGAGGAGGCGCTCGTCGATGTCGAGGCGGTGCTCGAGCAGGACGATGAAAACTCCCCCGCCCTCGAGATCAAGGGGCTGATCGCCGCGGAGCGGGAAAACTATCCCGAGGCGATCCGCATCTTTCGCAAACTCGTGCAGCTCAACCGCGACGACCCGGTGGTCCTGAGTCAGCTGGGCATGCTCTATCTCGCGGCGAAGCAGCCGCGGGAGGCGATCCGGCGGTTCACGAAGGCGCTCGACATCGACGCCGAAAACTTCCCCAGCCGCCGCGGCCGAAGCGACGCCGAAATCTCGATCGGCGACCATCAGGCGGCGCTCGCCGACCTGGAGAAGGCCCACGCCCTCAAGCCCGACGACACGAGCATCCTCAACAATCTCGCATGGCTGCTGGCGACATCCCCCGACGACGGCATCCGTGACGCCGACCGTGCCATCGAACTGGCCACGAAGGCCTGCGAGGCCACCGAGTGGAAGGCCGGGCACATCATCAGCACGCTCGCCGCCGCCCACGCTGAAAAGGGTGATTTCGAGAAGGCGCGGGAATACAGCCGCAAGGCGGTGGAGACGACGGAGGCGAGCGACGAGGTCAGGGAACAGCTCCGCGGCGAACTGGCCAGCTATGAGGCTGGCAAGCCCTGGCGGGAACGGCAGGAGATGGCCGAGGAGCCCGACTCACCGCCCGGCGGGCGAACTGGGCCCAAAGACCTGCCCAAGGCCAATGACGACCCGGGTCAACCGCCCCGGCGTCCATTCGATCCGTGAAGCTCAACCGACGCCTTCGAGGTCGGCCGCGATCGCATCCCAGAGCATGATGCGGGATTCGAGGCACGACCGGGCGGTCAGCGACGACTCGGCCCATTTCGCGGGATCATCTCCGCAGAGCCGGGCGACGATTCGGCGGCAGGTCGGCGCGTGCTTCTCGTCGTCGGCCTCGATGTGGCGGTCGAGGTAATACCGAAACCGGTGCCAGGCCGGATCCCGATCGGCGAGCGAGGCGACGAGGCCGCGGAACATGTCGGGGATCACGTCCTCGCGACCGTAGGTGAAGGCCGCGACGATGCCATGGGTCGAACCCGATTCGATCACGGCGAATGACTGGCGGACAAACGCGGCCGCGGCGGGGGGGGCTCCGCACGAGGCGAGGGCCTGGGGAAGCGGGCTGCCGGCGGCGAGCATCTCGAGCAACCGCTTGATGGGACCGGTATCCGCGCCGGCCCTGTGCATGCCGTCGAGGTAGAGTTCGAAGTGGGAGGCCGAGCCTCCTTCCGGCAGTTCGTCCGACTCCTCGTCGAGCACGATTTCGTTGACCAGCCGCCGCGCTTCCGGGTCGGGCGTGGGCACCCAGGGCACGCTGGTGCAGGTCAGCCGTTGCTGCATCGCCTTCAGGAGGCTCTGGAAGTCCCAGACGGCGAAGACATGGCTCTCCATGAACCGCCGCAGCCGTGCGGCGGAGTCCACGAGACCGTAGATCCGATGCCGAACGAGCCGCTCCCGGGCGTCGCCCAGATCGATGGCGGCCGACGGACCGACTGACGTCGTGACGGGACGGGGTGGGGCGAGCGAGGTGGGCATTGTGGTCGGCGACTTCGCGGGGAGGGGGGCCGGAATCAGTCCATACTTCCTTATAGGCAGGAGCGCCCGGACGGCGAGCCCCCGGTTTTCCCGTGGCCGCACCCCCGCGGCAGACCCGTGGAGCAAGGTCCGGGAGGGCTTATGCCAGGAACTGCTAGTTGAAGTCGGGTTCGGCGAGCACCCGATACGCCGTCCCGCCCGGCTGTGTTCGCCAGGCATGAGCGACCCCGGTGGTCGGCAGGGCCGCGTCGTTCGAACTCAGAAGCTGGGCGTAGACCCAGTACGCCAGCGAGTCCTTGAGGAAGACGGTATGGCCGTCGCAGAAAGAGACCACGGCGCCGCCCGGATGATTCGACGACGGCTGCGATTTCCAGCCGGGGACGGCATTCACCGTGCCCGGGTTGATGACGGGGTTGAGAGGCGAGCCCGTGATCCCGAAAACGGGCAGGGCCTCGGCCGCGTTCCAGTCGAACGGGGCTGCCAAAGCCGTAGTCCCGCTCCACCGCATCTGCGTGGTGTACGCGGGCCCGCATTTCTCCGACAGCAACACGGTCATCGACGTGCCGTCGGCATTCGAGATGTCGTCCATGGAGTTGCGGTTGCTCGCCGCCAGGAAGTTGTCGGCCATGACGCCGTCGTTCTTGTTGCCCGTTCCACTGCCACAGTTACCCGCATACGCGAGCACCGGGTTGGTGGAGGGGTCGGGAGGGGATGACTGGCACGAGAAGAACCCGATGAACGGAGGACGTGGATTGGTTCCCGAGTCCGTGAGCGTGCCGGCCGTCAATACGTTGTAGATGTCCGTGCGTTCCATGAAGGGCAGAATCATCACCGGCCATGAATACGGAACGGTTCCGCTGCCCACCGTCAACGGATTCCGCCAGCCCGGCACGGATCCGTTCGAATCGTTCGCCCGAATCGCGGCGAAGGCCATCTGATAGAGGTTGTTGGCGCACGCCGTGCGCCGGCCGGCCTCGCGGGCTCCCTGCATGGCGGGCATCAGCAGCGCCAACAGGAGGCCGATGATCGCGATCACGACGAGCAGTTCGACGAGCGTGAAAGCCTTCGGGGAGCGGTGTGGATGGGTCATCGGAGTCATGATTTCCTGGGGTGAGCGATGCGTCGTCATTGTGTCACAGCCCCTCGAACGTGTGAACCACGGTAATCTGCCGCACCTGCTTGCTGGAGGGATCCACGCACCGGATGCGAACTTCGACACCGAGCAGGGGGGCACCGGCGGTCGGGGCGACGCCGTCCTGGTAGTCGGTGTTGAACGACTGGTCGGTATAGGCCGCCTCGCCGGCCTTCAATGCCTTGATGTCAAACGTGATGACATTGCCGAGGATGATGTCCTCGCCCACCCGGGGCGAGCTCAGGGTCGGGTTGGCGCCGGAAATGGCCCAGAAGCGATTCGCCGGCCGGGACAGGTCGGCAAGACTGTTGGAAACCATCTTGTTGCCCAGGTTTCCGCAGGAGAGATCCGTCCGCGAACGGTTTATCAGCTGCCAAACACCGGTCGCGAACAAGCCGGCGGCCGGCGTCGCCGAGACGAAGAGTTGCCGGCGGTAGAGGTTGTAGAGGGTCTGGCCTGCGAACGTCTCGGCGGGGCTGGTGGGCCGGCAGAACCAGACCACCTCGGCAAACGGGCTTTCGAACCCGATCATGGTGGTACTGGTGACCTGCAGCGGCCCCACGAACGGTTTGCCGAGAGCCGTGGTGGTGGCCATCAGGCGGTCCGGGGTGGCGGGGGAACCATCGACGATCTCGAAGTAGCCGGCATTCGCCTCCGGCCGCACCCACGGCCTGGTCGTGACGGTGACACCGTGGAGGTCCTGCCGCAGTTGTGACGCCGCGGTGCGGATTCGGGCGTTCAGATCCACGGCCGCCTGGCTCTGCGACACCGTGCGGCCAAACATCCCGAAGAGCGTCGCCACGGAGGCCATCGCAAGGAGGGTGAGCGCCATGGCGATGAACACCTCCACCAGGCTGAAGCCGGCATCGCGGCGCCGGCGCCGTGCGTGGTGGAGCGGGGCTGTCGGAATCATGGGTTCACCGCCTCAGTTGAGAAACCGCCGCAGGCGGATGATGTCGCGGAAGTTCTCGTTTTTTCCCTCGGTCGCCGCCGTGAACGGCACGAGAATGGAGCGATCGACGATGGCGAAGAGCCGGTGGTAGGTCGGCTGGTCGGGGGCGTCGGGATCGGTGATCTCGAGCGTGATCCAGACCGCGAACACGTGCGATCGCACGGTCGCCACGTTGGCGAGCCGATTGGCGACCGTGTGGTTGACGCTCCGCACGTCGTAGCTGGCGTCGGAGAAAACCAGCGGTGTCTGCAGGAGGATCTCCGACATGTGCCTGGCGGGCGTCGGAGGCTGTGCGTTCGGATTCGACGGCGTTTCAAACGGGTTGGCCGTGCTGCCGCTGCCGAGGAGCACCTTCCAGACCTCTCCGTCACAGGTGTTGATGTTCACCCGGCCGGGCTCACGGTTCGGATTCACGTCGAGCGTGCTTTTGAAGAAAGTGACCGCCAGGTAATCGAGGATCTTCGGGTAATCCTTGATCAGCGAGACCAGCGGCTGGTTGTCGGCTTTCCGCTGTTCGATTTCCGTCTCGGTGCCCCGGGGCACGGCGAGCAGCTCGGCGTAGCTGCGAAAACGCCCGTCGTCCCAGCCCCCGGGGACGACGAAGGTCAGCCTCGAGGGCTCCACACCCCTGACGCCGCCCGCGAAGGGGGTGCTGGCCACGTCCTTGTCACGGAAGTCGAGCAGATTGGCGACCCACTGTTTCGCGTCGGCCTCGGGGGCTCCCGCCAGCACGACGAGAGGCCAGATCGCCGCCCAGTCCGTCCTTTCGTCCACCACGCCGCTGTTATCGGCTTCCCACCTGATTTCGTAGCGAGCCCCGGGCGTGCTCCAGCTGTCGGTGGTGATCCGCATGCGGGCCCGCTCCGCCTGGTCGTGGAAGATCGCCGCCAGCCGTGGCGGCAGCGTGCTGGCGTCCGGATCAAACTGACGCAGCACGCGTTCGAGCTCGCCGAGCGTGAAGGGATTTTGCGACGCCGTGGTGCCGCTTACGGCCGGCCGGGGGGCATCGAGATCGAGCCGCAGGGAGTAGGTGAACTCCGGCTGGCCCCCCGCGTTGGTCCCCCCCGTGAAGCCGCCGAATCGGCCGCTCACCTGGCGACCCATCACGGGAGGCCGCCGCCACTGGTCGGCGGGCAGGGGCGTCGATGACGACGTCGTCACGCCGTTGCCCGCCATGAGCATGGTTCCGCTCCAGATCGTCGAGCCGGTGGACCAGAGCGGTGCCGGGTTGACCTCGGCGGGCCCGCCGCTGTTGATCGCCAGATCCTCCATCCGGCCACCGTGGGTGTTGACATTGACCCGTCCGTCGAGATCGAGCACGAGATACGACACCCGGAACCCCAGCGGCTTGCCGGTGGCCACCGACAGCGGCGGCAGCAGGCCCGGCCCCCCCGGCACCGCGGGAATCCAGACGCTGTCGAGCACGCCGTCACTGTCGTTGTCCACCGTGGCCGCCGTCCCGCGATTGGCGAATGCCGGACGGGGCACGCTCGCGACCCGGCCCATCGCGTCGAGCGACACCTGCGTCATGAAGCGGTTGGAGTCGTCGAAGGAGTCATACCCCTCGTCGTCGAAGCGGCCGCCCGTGGTGCCGTACATGTCCTTGAGAAGGCTGTCGTTTCCGAGCAGCCCATTCACGGCGGGATCCTTGGAGCCGCGAATCAGCAGGAGCAGGGCCTCGTCGAGCATCGTTTTCGCGATCACCGGCGCGTTGTTGCCGCCCCCGTTGAAGTCCGCAAAGGCCCGCGCGCTCGTGCGGGCCCGCGTGGCGATCACGAGCGCCAGTGCCCCCATGAGCACGAAGAGGGTCAGCATGCTCAGCACGAGGAGCAGCAGCATGCCGCGGCGACCCTGAATCGCGTGGCCTGTCGGGCGGGGCGTCTTCATGGGATGGCTCTCCTCTCCCTCTCTCGGCTCTACTTGAGGATGACCGGTTGCTCGTCCACCCGCAGCACCCGGGTGAAGCCGTGCACGACCATCGAGGTCGTGGCCGACGTGATGATGGGCGACGTGGCATCCGAAAACGACACGAACGAGCTGCCGGAAACCAGGGTTCCGCCCACGTACGTCTGCGTCGTCCACGAACTGCCGATGTGCAGCCACTGGACTCGGTTTAGGTTGCCGAGGTCTCGTGCCAGGCACCACGAACAGGCCGGGAAAAACTTCTTTCGCAGGGCATCTCCCGCTGTCCCGGTGTTCGTCAGACGAAACAACCCGCCCGACACCTTGGTCAAGGCGAGCAGCGCCGACGCCTCCACCGGCGGCTTCTTGAAGACCACGATCGAGACGCGGCCGCGACTGCCGGCCGCGACGGGGAGGGACGGATCGGCCGGAACGACCGTCGCTCCGTAGCAGACCCCCGCATCGTTCACGACGAACTTGTCGGCTGATTCCAGGCGAACGTCGTCCTGCCCGAGGTATTCCGCCGCCGGGATCACCGCCGGATACATCGCGTAGGGCGCGGTGTTGAACGGCGTGGGGACTGTCCCGTCGAGCGCGGCGAGTTTCCCCAGAAAGGCGATCTTGATGTTGTTGGCGGGAAACAGCGTCGCCGCCGTGAGCCGATTGCGATTCCTCAGGTCGGCCAACGCATTGGCGGAGAGCGTGCCGGCTCGGTCGATGGCGGCGGCGTCGGCGAGCCTCGCCCCGGCCGCGGGCATGAGCGAGGCGACGCTCGCCAAGCCCGCGACGAGGATTCCGAGGGCCACCAGGACCTCGAGCAGCGTCATGCCGTCACGGCCGCCGCGGACGGTCGCGCCGGGGTTGCCGCTCTGGCGTGGATGGGAAGTGTTCATGGTCATGGGGTCACTTGCTCGCCGACCCGGCCCGCGCCTTTTCCCGGGCGGCTTGGATCGCCAGCGTGTCCTCGGTCGTCTGCGAGACATTCTGGGCGACGGTCACGCGGCCGGTGTGCGGATTGATCGCGACCCAGATGCTCTGCGGGTTGGCGAGGGTGTTGCGGTTTTGGAGGATGTCGGCCCGGGGAGCGAAGAGAAAATAGATGACGCCGGTCGGCTCGATGGGCTGGTCGGCGGCCGTGGGTGATTCCTGCACCTTCCGCATCACCTCGCCGACTCGGCCCACCTGCTCGTACGCGACGGCGATGGAGCCCAGGCCTTCGAAGCGGCCGTAGCCGTTGGCGACCCCGGGGTCTTCCCCGACCCCGCTGTGCCTCAAGTCGATGGCCGCGAGCTTGGCCATCTCCGGGCCGGAGACGCTCGGCAGCGGATACGCGGCGATGATGGCCCGCCTCGCCTGGTCGGCCGTACGCGGCCAGATCGTGTTGCCGGAGGTCTGTCCGGCGGACGTGCGGAAAGCAACCGTGCCCGCCGCGGCCGAGAACGCAAACCACGGCGAGACCTGACCACCGTTGTCGGCCTGAAAACGGAGCTTGTAGGCCCCGGCGGGCGCGGGCGTGCCCGCCGTCAGGGCCACGCTGGCGGAGGTGGCCAGGGGAGCGTCGGGGGGCATCCCACCGGCGACGGAGCAGTTGGTCCAGGCGGGCGTCACCGCGTCGAGCACGATCGTCCCCAGCCTGGCGTTGTCGCTGTTGGGGGCGACGATGAGGGCGGCCCCCTCCCGCCTGCCAAGCGACCGGCTCTGGACCGCCAGCAGCCGCGATGCAAAATCCTGCGCCGACCTGCGGACACTCGAACCGAGATTGGGCCGACCGAGCCCGCCGACGACCAGCCCGAAGACGGTCGCCAGCAACGCGGCCACCACGATCAACTCGACGAGGGTGAAGCCCTTGGCGTCGCGCGAGGCGTTCATGGCTTCACCTCGCTGTCGAGGTTGGTGATGTTGTCGGCCCTGCGATCGGTGGGGTCGTCCGACGGCGGCGCGAACGCGGCGAATGTCGCGACGGTCGCATTCTGGGGATCACCGCACGAGGCACCCATCTGGATATGGGATCCGCTCGCGACACCGAGCGTGGCTCCCTTGTCGGGTCCACGGGAATAAATCAGGGGCCGCATCACGCGGCCGCCCGCGGAGGCGCTGCCCGAGAAGGGGGCCGTCGGGGAGAAAACCTTCGTTCCCGGTGGGATTTCCAGCCCCGCCGGCCAGAGGATGAAGCCGATCGGGTTGCCCCAGGCATCCCAGAACTCGGGCGCCTTGTCGCCGTCCTTGTCCCCCTTGTCGGCGATGCCCAGACCGCCGCAGTCCAGGCAATCGGCGAGCCCCCCGAGCATCACCATCATGAACAGGCACTCGGCATCCTCGAACTCCGCCGTCGGCAGCACAGAGTTGTAATACCCCACGTAGGCCCGCTGGGCGGCATTGAGGGGAAACTTCCTCTCCGGGGAGGTGAGCAGCGACGTCGTTCCCCCCTTGAGGACCAAGACCTCGGCCCACGAGTCGGGCATGTCGGCGCTCGCCATCTGCCGGCGTGCGGCGGCGGCGGAGGCCGCCGTCGCGTTGGCCGCCACCGACCTCCCGGCGTACGAGAAATACTGCTGCTGGATGATGGCGTCGAGCTTGGCGATCAGCGCCTTGGTGGACAGCTTCTTCTGGCTGCCCCGCGCGGCCGCCGCCGCCGTCGCGATGGCTCCCATCAGCACGATGATGATGGAGATCGCCACCAGCAGCTCGACGAGCGTGAAGGCTCGGCGGACCGGCCGACACGTCGCGCCGCTCCCCCGCGCTCCCGGCACGCGCCGGGGGGCGTCCGCGACACGGCATGCAGGACGGCTGGTGGTCACGACAGATCCTGGATCAGTTTGATCAGCGGCATGAACAGGGCGATCACGATGAAGCCCACCGCACCGCCGAGGAAGATGATCAACAGCGGCTCCATGAGGCTCGTCAGGCTTTCGGTGAGCACCGCCACCTCCTCGTCGTAGGTGTCGGCCACCTTGTAGAGCATCGTGTCGAGCTCGCCCGACTCCTCGCCCACGTCCACCATGTTGACGACGAGATCATCCACGACCGACTTCTTGTAGCGCATCAGATACATGAGGACCCCGATCACCGGGGCGAAGACCGCCCAGAAGAGCAGCGCCACCGCGTTGAACGGCGGAATCGCATAGGCCTTGAGCGGCTTGGAGATCGACTCGCCGTCGCGGATCGAATCCGAGACCTTCGCGAAGAGCCGCTCGAACATCATGTTGCCCGAGGTCTCCTTCGTGATGTTGAGCGCCTCGAGAATCGGCACGCCGCTGGAGAGGAGCGTGCCCAGCGTGCGGGCGCTGCGGGACAGGATGTTTTTCTCCACCAACGGCCCGAAGATCGGCATCTTGAGCGTGAAGAGATCCCAGCCGAAACGGCCGTAGGGGATCAGCTTGATCCCCTTGATGATCAGGTTGATGCCGAACGGAATCGCCGGAATCAGATACCAGTAGGCCGCCACCCAGTTCGAGATGTCGATCAGGATCTGAGTCATCGGCGGCAGTTCGCTGCCGAAGTCGTCGAAGATCTTTTTGAACTGGGGCACGATCTTCAGCATGATGAAGGTGAGGATGCCGACGGCGACGCAGACCACCACGATCGGGTAGACGAGCGCGCCTTTCACCTTCCGCCTGAGCGACTCGCTCCGCTCCATGAACTCCGCGAGCCTGCGGAGGATCACCTCGAGGGCGCCGCCGGCCTCGCCGGCCCGGATCATGTTGCAATACAGGCGGTCAAACGCCTTGGGGCTCTTCGAGAGCGCCTCCGAAAGCGTGGCCCCCCCCTCGATCTCGTCGCAGACGTCGAGCAGCGAGTTTTTCAGCCGGCCCGGCTTCTGCATCTCCGCCAAGACCTTCAGGCTGCGGAGAATCGGCAGGCCGGCGTCCTGGAGGATCGAGAGCTGCCGGGTGAAGAGGGTGAGGTCCTTGCCCTTCACGCCCCCCATCACGAAGGTTCGCCCCGGCTTCCGCCCGCCGGACACCGCGGCTGCGTTGGCCTTCGCCCGCTGGGCCTTGAGCTTGGTGACCATGTAGCCCATCGACCGGATCGTGGCCTGGGCCTCGGCTTCGGTCGCGGCGTCAACGGTGTCGCGGATTTCCTTGCCGGTTGCCGCGTCGATGGCTTCGAAGAGATAGGTGGGCATGGTCACGCATCCAGGATGGTTTCGCGGATCACCTCGTCGGCCGTCGTCAGTCCGGCGAAGATGCCCTCCATGCCGGAGTCACGCAGGGTCACCATGCCATTCCGGCGGGCGGCCTCGCGGAGATCCTCGGTGGAGGCATTTCGCATGATCATATCCCGCATCTCGTCGTTCATGATCAGCAGCTCGTAGATGCCGAGCCGGCCCTTGTAGCCGGTGCTGTTGCACTTGTCGCAGCCCTTGCCGCGGTAGAACTTCCTGCCGACGGCCTGATCGGTCGTCAGCTCGAGATCGGCCAGCACGTCGGCGCCGGGAACGATCTCCTCCCGGCAGGACTTGCAGATCCGCCGCACGAGCCGCTGGGCGAGGATCGCCTCCACCGTCGCCGTGATCAGGAACGGCGGCACCCCCATGTCGCGGAGCCGGGTGACCGTCGAGGGGGCGTCGTTGGTGTGGAGCGTCGAAAACACCATGTGGCCGGTGAGCGAGGCCTGCACCGCGATTTCGGCCGTCTCCACGTCGCGGATCTCCCCCACGAGGATCCGGTCCGGGTCTTGCCGGAGGATCGCCCGGAGGCAGGCGGCGAAGGTGTTGCCGATGTCGGCGTCGATCGGCACCTGCACGATGCCGTCGATGTCGTATTCGACGGGGTCCTCGGTCGTGATCAGCTTGTCTTCCACCTCGTTGAGCTCGGAGAGTGCGGAGTAGAGCGTGGTCGTCTTGCCGGAGCCGGTCGGACCGG
>SXWC01000088.1 GCA_005789975.1 Planctomycetaceae bacterium | reverse complement strand
GGCTCGAAGATGGTGATCTCGGGCGACATCACGCAGATCGACCTTCCACCGGACCGCTCGAGCGGCCTGATCGACGCGATGGAGCGGCTCCAAAACGTCGAAGGATGCGGCCAGGTGCGGCTTGGCGGAGCCGACATCGTCCGGCATCGGCTCGTGCAACGCATCGTCGAGGCCTACGACCGCTAGCCCCATGGCGCTCAACGCAAACCACAACCGTCGCCGAACCCGCCGCGGGAGTTCCGTCGACGCGCCCCAGGGCTTCTGGACGTCGCTCGGCGAACGAATCGCGCAGCCGCCCGTGCTTGCCCGCCTGAGCCTCTGTCTTGCGGCCGCGGCGGTCGTCGTCGTGATGCTCCGGGGATGGGAGGAACCGTTTCCCTTCCGTCTCGGCTGGGTGCCGCCCCGCGGGATCGTCTCGCGGGTCGCCTTCGAACGCCCCGATCCGGAAGCCACGCGCACGGCGCAGGAGCGGGCCGCGGCCAAGGTGCGTGTCGTCTACACCCAGGACAAGGCGCCCGTCGTCCGCCTTCGCGACGGCCTCAAGAATCGCGCTGCCGAGATCGCCGCCGCGGAGAAGCTCACCGGGGGCATCAAGGAGGCCTGGATCGAGTTCGCCCCCGAAGCTGCCGAGGCGCTCGCCACCCTTCCTCCCGACATCCCGGAAGACGCGACCGTCGCCCCGGACGCCCCGGACGCCGCGCCGCCCGCCGAGCAGCCGGCCACCGGGCAGATTGCCGACGCGGAGCGCGAGTTCCAGACGTTTCGCGGCCAGATCGACACCAAGGACAAACTCCTGCTCTTCGAGAAGTCGATCGACCTGGCGTTTCAGGACCTCGTCAACAGCGGCGTCCTGGAGAAGATCCAGCACGCCTACGACGAGGGGAGCCAGAACGAAATCGACGTCCATCCCGTGGGCAACGCCGCCGAGACGACGCGGGTGCAGGTCTCGGACGTCGTGCTGGTCGAGGCCAAGGCCCGGCTCAAGACTCGGCTCGAGGACGAACTCGGCGAGGGGCCGATCGTGGACCGGGTCTACGCCTGGGTCGAACCGCGGCTCTCGGGAACTCTCGAGATCGACCGCGACGGCACCGACCGTGCCAAGCGGGAGGCGATCGCCAAGACGCCTCCGCAGTTCGTGCGGTACGCCCTGGGAGACGTCCTGGCGGAGGCCAACGTGCCGGTCTCGACCGACGAGGTCGTGCTCCTCCGTCGCGAGCATGACGAATACCTCCGGCAGCGCGACGCACGGCAACGAATCGCCCGCACGCTCTCGATGCTCGGGCTCTGCGCGGCGATGTTCGCCCTTTCCGGTTTCTACATCCACCTCCACCATCGACACCTGCTCGACGACATCAGCGACGTCGTCACGCTGCTGGGTCTCTCGGTCGTGACCGTGGTGCTCTGCATGCTCTCCGCCCACGACGCCTGGCAGGCGGAAATCGTGCCCTTGCTCGTGTTCGCCATGACGGTGGCGATCGCCTACGACGAGGACCTGGCGCTCCTGTTCACGGCGGAGGTCGCGCTGGTCGTGGTCGTGGGCCTCGGCTGGGGCCTGGCCTCCTACATCACGCTCACCTCCGCGGCGGCGGCGATGATCTTCTGGATGGGCCGCATCCGCAGCCGCAGCAAGCTCATCTACGTCGGGCTCTGGGCCGGGGCGGTGGCCATGTTCACGCAGCTGGGCACGGGCCTCCTCGACGAGAGGTCGCTCGACGCCCAGATGCTCTACGAGGCGGGCCGCACCGGCATCTGGACGCTGCTGGCCGGCTTCCTGATGACGGGCCTGCTCCCCTTCATCGAGCGAACCTTCGGCGTGCTCACCGACCTGAGCCTGCTGGAGGTGGGCGACGTCGCCCATCCGCTCCTCCAGGAACTCGTCCGCCGCGCGCCCGGCACCTACAACCACTCCATCAACGTCGCCAGCCTCGCCGAGTCGGCCGCCGAGGCGATCGGTGCCCGCGGCCTGCTCGTCCGCGTGGGCGCCTACTTCCACGACGTCGGCAAGATGCTCAAGCCGGCCTACTTCATCGAGAACCAGGGGAAGGAAAACCGGCACGAGTCGCTGGTCCCGGCGATGAGCACGCTGATCATCGTCGCGCACGTCAAAGAGGGCGTGGAACTCGCCCGGCAATACAACCTCCCGCAGCCCATCATCGACCTGATCGCGGAGCACCACGGCACCACGCTCGTCGAGTATTTCTTCCGCCGCGCCGAAGAGCGGTCGCAGTCCGACCCGAATGGGGAGGAGGTCGATGAACAGACCTACCGCTACCCGGGCCCGAAACCGACCACGCGGGAGTCGGCGGTGATGATGCTCTCCGACGCGGTCGAGAGCGCCAGCCGCACGCTGACCGAGCCGACCCCCGCACGGATCGCGAGCCTCGTGCACGAACTGGCGATGAAGCGGCTGCTCGACGGCCAGTTCGACGAATGCGGCCTGACGCTCGAAGAACTCGGCATCGTCGAGCAGAGCCTCGTCAAGAGTCTGACGGCCGTCTACCACGGCCGCGTCAAGTATCCCGACCAGAGGACTGCCTCGTGAGCGGCAGCCGGTCAGGCACCGGACGCCCGACGGGCAGGCGGGCGTCGAGCATCACCGTCGAGATCGTCGACAAGCAGCGACTGCTCCGCGTTGACCGCGGCTGGCTCCGCCGCGTGGTCGCCGACGCGCTTGCCGCCGCCGACGTCGCGGAGGCCGAGATCGGCCTGATGCTGCTCGACGACGCCGGCATCGCCGAGCTTCACGAGCGCTGGCTCGCGCTGCCCGGGCCGACCGATGTGATCACGTTCGACCTCTCCGATGGCGGGCCGCCGGGAGCCATGCGGGGCGACATCGCCGTGAGCGTCGAAACCGCCCGCCGGATGGCCCGTGAGTTGGGCTGGCAGCCGAAGCACGAACTGGCCTATTACGTGGTGCATGGGCTGCTGCATCTGGCCGGCGAGGACGATCATGAGCCGGCCGACCGCCGCCGGATGCGGGCCCGCGAGCAGACGCTGATGGCGGCAGCGGGGCTTCCGCGCCCGCCGTCGTCGGGCCGCCGCGGCCGCCCACAACGAGGTGCCAGATGAGCGAATCGGCCCTGCTCGGCGTCGAGTCGGCGATCGTGCTGCTCATGCTCGCGAGCATGGCGGCCGTGCAGTCCCGCGCCGTCCGCGGCGCCCAGCGAACCACGATCCAGGAACTCTGCGAACGCCGTGGCCGCCCCGAGCGGTATGGCGAGATCATCGCCGGCAGCGAGACCATCGCCTTCATCGCGGCGTCGGTCGTCGCGATGGCGGCCGTGGGCGCCACACTGCTGGCGTTTCCGGGGTTGCGTGCGGCGGGAGACCGCTCGCTCGCCCTGGAGATTTCGGCGGTCACCAGCTGGATCGGCATGGTGTGGCTCGCCCTGGTGGTCCTGCCAATGCTGCTGGTCCGCTTTGCCGGCCCGTGGATCGTGGTCGCCACCTGGCCGATCTGGCGACCGATCGTCGGATTCATCGCGCCGGTCGTGGGCCACCTCGGCAGGCTGGCATCGACCTTCGGCCGTCGCGGCGGAGGGGCGACCGACGAGCGGCCGCGGGACGAGTTTCGGCTCGTCGTCGACGAGGCGCACCGCGAGGGCCGGCTGGCCGGCACCACCCGCGACATGATCAAGGGAATCATCGGCCTCGACGAGGTTCGGGTCTCCACGATCATGACGCCCCGCACGAAGACGATCGCGATCCCGCTCGAGACATCGTGGGAGGCGGCCGTACGGCTGGCCGCGGAAAGCGGTCACACCCGGCTGCCCGTCTGGGATCGTTCACCCGACGATGTGGTCGGGATTCTCCACACCCGTGACGTGCTCACCAGGCTCGCCGATGCGTTCGCGGCCCCGACCGCCGACCGCCCCGCCCCGAGCCTGCGGCCCCTCCTCCGTCCTCCCTGGTTCGTGCCGGAATCGATGAGCGTGCAGAAGCTGCTCCTCGAGTTTCAGCGGGGCAACACCCACATGGCGATCGTGACGGATGAGTTCGGCGGCGTCTCCGGCCTGGTAACGATCGAGGACGCGCTCGAGGAGATCGTCGGCGAGATCGCCGATGAGCACGACGAGGCCTTCACCGACGGCATCCGCATGACCTCCCCGACCGCCTGCGAGGCGCTGGCCCACGTCCGGATCGCGACGGTCAACGACCGGCTCGGCATCCACCTTCCCGAGGAGGAGGATTTCGAGTCGATTGGCGGGTTCGTCTTCCACCAACTCGGCCGTATCGCCGAGGTCGGCGACCGGATCGAATCGCACGGCGCGGCGGTGGAGGTGCTGGCGGCCACCCGGCGACGGATCGACCTCGTGCGGGTGGAGCAACTCCGGACACCGTCCGACGATGGCCGCTGAAAAGTCACGGGCGATCGTGATCCGCACCTCGCCGTTTGGCGAGACGAGCAGCGTCGTCACGATCTACTGCCGGGAGTTTGGGAAGCTGCGGGCCCTGGCAAAGGGGGCGTGGCGTCCAAAAAGCGGCTTTGATGGCGGTCTTGACCTGCTTTCGACCTGTCAGGTACTCGTCCTCCGGAAATCGTCGGGCGGACTCGATCTGCTCACGGAGGCCGGGCTGGAAAGCCGGTTTCGCGTGGGCACGAGCCTGTCGGCGGTGCTCGGCGGCATGCACGTCGCCGAACTGCTCGACGCCCTGACTGCCGACGCTGATCCGCAACCGGAATTGTTCGAGGTGGCCCATGCGACATTGCGAAGGCTCTCGGACTGGCAAGGCGGCGACGCCCCGGTCCACGCCCTGCTCGCGGCGCTCCAGCTCACGGTGCTTCGCATCGTGGGCCATGCCCCCGTGCTCTCGCGGTGTGCCGAGTGCCACGGCCGCCTGTCCGACAAGGCTCGCACCCCCTTCGGCATGCTCGACGGTGGCACGCTCTGCGACCGCTGCCGCGGCGGCCGCCGCGGGGTCGTCTCCGTCTCGGCGCCGGCCCTGGCCGCGCTCCGCCTGCTCGCCGACGGTCGCGTGGCCGCCGATGACGTCCCCCTGCCGCCCGCCGTGTGCGGGGAGGTGCGGGGCATCATGACCACCCTCCTCTCGCACCTGCTCGAACGCCCCCTGCGCGTGCCGTCCCGCCTGACCCACCGCGGCCGCCGCACTTCCTGACCGACCACCACCGGAAACCGCCCACGATGACATCGGCCAAGCCCGCCGCCTGCCGCCTCGCCTCCGCGCTGGCGGCCTGCGCCGTGGTCGCATCGGGCTGTGCGACGCTCCAGAAGCCGACCTGGCCCTGGGCGAAGAACTCGGCCGCCGAGACCGAGAAAGACATCGATCGTCAGCTCGGCGAGGATGCCGATTCGGAGGTGATTTCCTCCGAATACACCCCCGCCTCCGACGACGTCGGCTGGGACTACCTCAAGGGGGACAACGTCAAGAAGCGCTGGAAGAAGATGGTGGGCCGCGGCCCGAACGAGCCCGTCGCCCGCAAGGCGCTCGCCGAGGCCGACAAGCTCTATCGGGAAGGGGACTACAAGGCGGCGATCACGAAATACAAGGTGGCGATCGACCGGTGGCCCGATTCGGTGATCGAGGAAGACGCCCTCTGGCAGCTCGCCGAGAGCTACTTCTTCACCGACCAGTATCCGAAGGCCGAGGACCAGTACGACGAACTGGTCAAGAAGTATGCGAACACGAAATACCTCGACCGGATCGCACAGCGGCAGTTCGTGATCGCCCAATACTGGATCGCGATCGACCAGAAGTCGCACCTTCCGGTGATCGTTCCGAACCTCTCTGACCGCAGCCGGCCCCTTTTCGACACCCGGGGCCGGGCGCTCAAGACCTACGACCACGTCCGCATCAACGATCCCCGCGGGCCGCTCGCCGACGACAGCATCATGGCCCAGGCCAACGCCCACTTCCTCGACCGGCAGTGGCTCGATGCCGACTACTTTTACGGGCTGCTCCGCAGTGAATACCCCGACAGCGACTTCCTGCTCCAGGCTCATCTGCTCGGCCTGCAGTCGAAGCTCCGGGCCTATCAGGGCCCCGGTTATGAAGGGGGCATCCTCGACGAGGCGGAGCTCCTCGCCGACCAGGTGCTCGTGCAGTTCCCCGATCAGCTCGCCCACGACGAGGAGGATCGCGTCCAGCAGACACGTGCCGAGATCGCGGCCCAGCAGGCGCAGCGACACTGGAACCGCGCGGAGTTTTACGCCAAGGGCAAACATTACTCGTCGGCCCGCATCTACTACGCCCTCATCGCCCGCGACTATCCGAAGACGCAGCTCGCACAGCAGGCCCGGGAAAAATACCTCGGCATCAAGGACAAGGCCGACGTCTCCGACGATCCGCTGCCGCTCTTGTCCCGCGTGCTCAACCCCGACTCGCTCAAGGAGGCGGAACTCGACGCCATGGCGGAGGCGGAGACGCAGATCGCCCGTCAGGACGAGTCGGGCATCGCCCCGCCCCGCTTTTGAGCAGGCCCGGCAAGGAGGCGACATGAACGACCGCGCCGTCCGCCGGCTCGCCGGCCCGCTCGGCTTGGCGCTGCTCACGATCGCCGGCTGCGCCGGCTACCGCTTCGGCAACAACACGCTCTACGCACCCAACGTCCGCACGGTCTACGTGCCGATGGTCCAGAGCGACAGCTTCCGCACCACGCCCGCCGTGGACATCGGCGAGCGGCTGACGGAGGCGATCTGCAAGGAGATTGAGAAACGGACTCCCTTCAAGGTGGTGGGCAGCGACGGGGCGGCCGACAGCGTGCTCACCGCGCGGATCGTGGCCGACACCAAGCGGATGCTCGTCGAAAGTCCGACCGACCAGTCGCGGTCGGTGCAGATGAACTACCAGACGCTCGTGACCTGGGCCGACCGTGGCGGGACGGTGATCGCTTCGGGCGAGGTCCCGATGCCGGCGGCGACGGTGGACGTCGGCCAGTCCGCCAGTCTCGTGCCCGAATACGGCCGATCGGTCGTGAGCACGCAGCAGGAGGCGATCATCAAGCTCGCGCAGCAGATCGTGGGGCTGATGGAGGAGCCCTGGTGAACGGGGTTGAACGGGGTTGAACGGGCGGGAACGGGCCGGGGCGGAGAATGCCCTCCCCGGGCTCGCGCTCGGGGCTCCCTGACGGAGGGCCGGGTCCGCGGCCTGTAGACTCTTCCCATGGCCATCCATCCCCCGCTCACGCACTGGCGACTCCGCACGCGGGCGATCGAGGTGCCGCATCCCGGCGGCCGCCTCGGAAGGCCGCTCGTGATGGGGATCGTCAACGTCACGCCCGACAGTTTCTCGGACGGTGGGCGTCACGCCGACGTCGATGCGGCCGTCGCGCATGGGCTGCGACTCGTGGGCGAGGGGGCCGACATCCTGGACGTCGGCGGCGAGAGCACTCGGCCCTTCTCGGAACCCGTGGCCGCCGCCGAGGAACTGCGTCGCGTGGCCGAGGTGGTGCGGCGGTTGGCGACCGAGACGGGCGTGCCGGTGTCGATCGACACATCGAAAGCGGTCGTCGCGGCACGCGCGCTCGACCTCGGCGCCGAGATCATCAACGACGTCACGGGGCTCGAGGGCGACCCCGACATGGCCGGCGTGGCCCGCGAGAGCGGGGCCGGGATCTGCGCGATGCACATGCAGGGCACGCCCCTGACGATGCAGCTCGACCCTCGCTACGACGACGTCGTCGCCGACGTCCACGGTTATCTGGCGGGCCGCCGCGACACGCTCGTCGCCGCGGGAATCCCCCTCGACCGGATCTGCCTCGACCCGGGGATCGGCTTCGGCAAGACCCACGAGCACAACCTCGCCCTCATGGCCCATGCGGGCCGGTTCCTCGACCTCGGCGTGCCGATCCTCGTCGGGCATTCGCGGAAAGGCTTCATCGGCCGATCGATCGAAAGGGCCCTGGGCCGGCCGGCGACCGAGGCCGAGCGGGACGGCGGCACGGCCGGCGCCGCCTGCGGACTCGCCTCCCAGGGCGTTCACATCGTCCGTGTTCACGCGGTGGGCCTGGTGCGTGCGGCGCTCGCACTCTTCCAGCCGACGGCGTGATGCCGACGATCGGCAACGGCTCCGGGGGACGGCCGCCTCCCGTTTTTCCGGCGTGGAGACGAGCAGACTCTGGAAGCAGTCCGCCTGGGCAGGATGCGAAGATCGTCGGACCGTTAGGATGGGGGCCCTCAGGACCCACGTCAGGAACCCATCGATGTCCACGACTCCCGCCTCATCGCCCGCCCGCTCCTTGAAAGACCACTGCCGTGCGATCGCCGAACGGGCCCGCCATGCCGCGACCGACCTGGCCGACGTGCCCGGTGACAGGAAGGCCGACTGCCTGAGGAGGGCGGCCGCCCGGATCCGCGACGATCTGCCGGCCATCCTCGCCGCGAATGCCGCCGATGTGGCGGCCGCACCGGGCTATGGCCTGACACCCGCGCAGATCGACAGGCTCCTGCTCGACGCCCGCCGGGTCGAGGGAATCGCGGCGGGCATCGAGGCCGTGGCGGCCCAGAGTGATCCCATCGGCGAGGTGATCGAGGAATCGATCCGTCCCAACGGCCTCGTCGTCCGCAAGGTTCGCGTGCCGCTCGGGGTGGTGTTTTTCGTCTACGAATCAAGGCCCAACGTGACCGCCGATGCCGCCGCCGTGGCGATCGGCTCCGGCAACGCGATCATCCTCCGTGGTGGCAAGGAGGCGGCGCACTCGAGCCGACGGATCGTCGAGAGCATCCGTGCCGCCGTGGCGGAAAGCGGGCTCCCGGCTGATTGCGTGCAGTTGGTCGATGTCGCCGATCGCCAGGCCGTGGGGGAGTTTCTCACGATGGACGACCTCATCGACGTGGCGATCCCGCGGGGCGGCGAGGCCCTGATCAGGCTCGTCTGTTCCGAGGCCAGGATGCCGGTGCTCAAGCACTTCACGGGCAACTGCCATGTCTACGTGGACAGGGCCGCCGATCTTGGGATGGCTGAAACGATCACGATCAACGCGAAGTGCCAGCGGATGGGCGTCTGCAATGCCGCCGAGTCGCTCCTCGTTCATCGCGACGTGGCCGAAGCCTTCCTCCCGAGGATCGCCGCGGCCCTTGCCGCGCAGGGCGTCGAGATCGTGGGCGACCGGGCCACGCGGACCCTTGTCCCCGGCGCGACCGCGGCGACCGAGGCCGACTGGTCCACCGAGTATCTCGGGCCGAGGATATCGGTCGCGGTCGTCGATTCGCTCGACGCGGCGATCGATCATGTCAACCGCTACGGCTCCCGGCACACCGACGCCATCATCACCGCCGACACAGCGGCGGCCCGGCGGTTTGCGTCGCGGGTGGACACCGCCTGCGCCATGATCAACGCCAGCACGCGGTTCAACGACGGCGGTGAACTCGGGCTCGGCGCCGAGATCGGCATCTCCACCGACACGCTCCACGCCCGAGGGCCCTGCGGCACCCGGGAACTCACCACCTATAAATACGTCGTCACGGGCACCGGACACGTCCGCACATGAAGGCATTCCTCTGCTTCTCCCTGATTTTTCTCATGACCTCCACGCCCGCCGCTTCGCCTGACGAAGCCCCCGACGACCCGCACCTCTGGCTCGAGGATGTGACGGGCGACAAGCAGCTCGCCTGGGTCCGCGAGCAAAACACCGAGAGCCTGCGGTCCCTGACGACTGGCCCCGGGTTTCCCGGGCTCGAACGGCGGATTCTCTCGATCCTCGACTCCAAGGAGCGGATTCCCTCGGTCACGAAGATCGGCGACCGCTTGTACAACTTCTGGCGCGACGCCGCGAATCCGAAGGGCCTCTGGCGGCGGACAACGCTCGACGAATACCGCCGGCCCGAGCCGGTCTGGGAAATCGTGATCGACGTGGACGCCCTTGCGGAGTCCGAGGGTGAAAACTGGGTCTGGCACGGGGCGACGGTGCTCGAGCCCGAGGACCGGCTGTGTCTCGTCTCGCTCTCCCGCGGCGGCGCCGACGCGGACGTCGTCCGTGAGTTCGACCTCGAGCGGAAGGCGTTCGTCGACGGCGGCTTCGCACTGCCGGAGGCCAAGAGCCGCGTCGCCTGGCGGGACGGCGGCAGCCTGTTCGTGGCCACCGACCTCGGACCGGGATCGCTCACGACCTCCGGATACCCGCGAACCGTGCGGGAGTGGGCCCGCGGCACACCGTTGGCGGCGGCGACGCTCGTGTACGAGGGCCAGGCCGACGACATGGCGGTCGGGGCCTATCGCGATCTCACGCCGGGATTCGAGCGGGACTTCGTCTCCCGGCAGATCACGTTCTGGACCAGCGAACTCTTCCTCCGCCGCGACGGCGGGCTCATCAAGATCGCCAAGCCCGACGATGCGAATGCCTCCGTCCATCGCGAGTGGCTCCTGATCGAGCTGCGGTCGCCATGGACGGTGGGCGAGAGGACCTATCCCGCCGGAGCCCTGCTCGCCGGCGACTTCGAGGCTTTCCTGAAGGGTGATCGCAGGCTCCACGTGCTCTTCGAGCCGACGGACCGTTCGTCGCTCGCGGGTTGGGCGGGCACGCGGCACCACGTCCTGCTGACCACGCTCGACAATGTCCGCAGCCGCGTCGCGGTGCTCACGTTCGCCGACGGCTCGTGGCAGAGCACGCCGCTCGCCGGCGTGCCCGAGTTCGGCACGGCCTCGGTCTCGCCCGTCGACGAGCTGGAGTCGGACGACTATTGGCTGGTGACCTCGAGCCCCGTCGAGCCCTCCACGCTCGCGCTGGGGTCGGCGACGCAGCCCGCCACCGCCGCCGAGAAGCTCAAGCACACCCCCGCGTTCTTCGATGCGAAGGATGTCCGGGTGGACCAGTTCGAGGCGGTTTCAAAAGACGGCACGCGGATCCCCTACTTCCAGATCGCGAAGCCCTTTCGGGCCTGCGGCGAGATGCCGACCCTGCTCTACGGATACGGGGGCTTCGAAATCCCGCTCGTACCGGGCTACAACCCCGTTTCGGGTGTCGCCTGGCTCGAGCAGGGCCACGCCTACGTGATCGCGAACATCCGGGGCGGTGGCGAGTTCGGTCCGCGGTGGCACCAGGCGGCGCTCAAGGAAAATCGTCACCGGGCCTACGAGGATTTCATCGCGGTGGCCGAGGATCTCGTTCATCGCGGGGTCACGTCGCCGAAACACCTCGGCATCATGGGGGGCAGCAACGGCGGCCTCTTGATGGGCAACATGTTGACGATGCGGCCCGATCTTTTCGGGGCGGTCGTCTGCCAGGTGCCGCTGCTCGACATGCGGCGGTTCAACAAACTCCTCGCCGGCGCCAGTTGGATGGGCGAGTATGGCGACCCCGACAAGCCGGAGGAGTGGGGCTTCATTCGCGGGTTTTCCCCCTATCACAACCTGACGCGGGACGGCGGCTATCCGCCGATCCTGATCACGACCTCGACCCGCGACGACCGCGTGCATCC
>SXWC01000014.1 GCA_005789975.1 Planctomycetaceae bacterium | reverse complement strand
TGACGGCGATCGATGCCACGTGCCCGTTGGTCACCAAGGTGCACCTCGAGGCGATCAAGTATGCCAAGCAGGGTCACCGGATCATGCTCATCGGCCACGAAGGACACGACGAGGTGATCGGCACGATCGGCCAGGCCCCCGACGCCTTCACGCTCGTGGAAACCCCCGACGACGTCGACTCGCTGCCCTTCGGCCCCGGCGACAAGCTGGCCTACCTCACGCAGACGACGCTCTCCGTGGACGACGCCTCGCGGATCATCACCCGCCTCAAGGAGCGGTTTCCGCAGATCGTCGGCCCGCCGAAGGACGACATCTGCTATGCTACCCAGAACCGCCAGGAGGCCGTTCGGCTGCTCTCGGACGGGGCCGAGATCGTGATCGTGCTCGGCAGCCAGAACAGTTCCAACAGCCAGCGGCTCGCCGAACTCGCCCGCGAGCGGGGCATCGCCGCCTACCTCATCGACGGCGCCAACGAGATCGAGCCGACGTGGTTCCGGGGAGACGAGACGGTCGTGATCACGGCCGGTGCGAGCGCCCCGGAGAGCGTGGTGCAGGACTGCATCGCGTGGCTGAAGCAACGGTTCACGGCCGACGTCGAGGAGCGGACGATCCGGCAGGAAGACGTCTATTTTCCGCTCCCCAAGGAACTGCGTGCCGCGGCAACGGCGGCGCAGCTCCCGATGGCCTGAGCGGGCCGGCGTGGTGAGCGATTCCGCCGCGGCCGCGTTCCCCGCCGCGGGGCCACGGCATGCCGAAGGGTGGTCAGCCCTTCATCAGGAGCGTCGCGCCGAGGCCGATCGCGAGCACGACCCCGAGGCCCACCGCGATCCACACCCCCAGCGGCAGGCCGCCGACGTTTTTCGGCTTCTTGATCACCGGCCCCGCCTTCGTCGCCGAGCCTCTCGCGGGGGATTTCTCGGTGCTGATGACGATCTGCGGAGGTCCGCCGGGGCCGGCGGCGGGCCGCGATTCGATCCGCGGCGGCGCGGGCTGGGCGCGGGCGATGCTCGACGGGGGCGGCGTGCCGGGCAGGCTGCCCGAGCCACTCGAGCCCTGCGGGGGCGGAAAGCTGAAAATGCCGCTCGAGGCGTTGCCGCTGCCGGGACCGCTTCTGACGATCACCCCGGAGGAACTCGCGCCCCCGACCTGGCGCCTGGGAAGTGAACGTCGCGGACCTTCCGCCTTGTGCACGGCCGATGCGTCGGCGGTGTTCGCCAGCCAGGACGCGAGCGCGTCGGCCACTTCGCGGGCCGACTGCGGCCGGCCGTCGGGATGCTTCTCCAGCATCCGGAAATAAAGCTCGGTGATCGCGACGGGCACGTCGGGGCGTTGGTCGAGGATGTTCGGCGGCGGCTTGTGGAGATGCGACTGGAGCCGGTCGGCGAGTTTGCCGGTGGCGAAGGGGGCCTTGCCGATGAGCAGGTAGTAGAGCGTGCAACCCAGGGAGTAGATGTCGGACCGGCGGTCGGCCTTGTGGCTGTCGGTCGCCTGCTCGGGGGCGAGGAAGTCGGCCGTGCCCAGCACCTTCTCGTCGTGCTCGCGGGTCAGCGATCCGTCCTCGTCACCGCCGGCCAGGGCGAGCCCGAGATCGAGGATCTTCACCGTGCCGCGGCCATCGAGAATCAGGTTGGCCGGCTTGATGTCGCGGTGCACGAGCCCCTCTTCGTGGGCATGCTGGAGGCCGGCGGCGGCCTGGCGGATGAAGTCGGCGGCCTCGCGCACGCCGAGCGGCCCGTCGCGCTTGACCTTCGCGTGAAGATCGATGCCGTCGACATACTCCATGGCGATGTAGTGGATCGCCCCGGCGGTATCGAGGTCGAACGTGCGAACGATGTTGGGGTGGCTGAGCCGCGCCGACTGCCTGGCCTCCCGCTCGAAGCGGGCGAGGTAGGAGGTCTGGTCGACCCGCTTCACCGGCAGCACCTTGATCGCCACCTTGCTGCGGAGCGACGAGTGTTCGGCGAGATAGACGCTGCTCATCCCCCCTGCCCCGAGCAGCCGCAGCAGCTTGTATTTGCCGAGCGTGAAGCCCTTGTGACGGCCCTTGAGCAGTTGCTCGATCTGCCACTTCGTCAGCAGGCCCGACTCGGTCAAGGCCGTGAGCATCGGCTCGGGAGGCGGCCCCGCGTGGCCGATCCAGGGCTCGGCGGCCGACATCAGCCGGTTTTCCTCCACCAGCCCGCTGCGGCGGACCACCTGGAGAAACTCGTCGACGCTCTGGACCTGACCCGCCATGGAGTGCACATTCGAGGAGGATGCCGGCGAACCCGCCGGCGCCGACCTCTTCATGGTACTCAAAAGATGCTCTTCGTGCTGTATTCGCGACGCGGGTGCCACCTCTGTGAACAGGCGGAAGACATGCTTGCCTGTCAGGGGATCGATGCGGCCGTCGTCGACGTGGACGGCGACGACGCGACCCGGGAGCGGTTCGGCCTCCGGGTGCCCGTTCTCGAGATCGACGGCATCGTCGCCCTGGAGGGCCGCTTCGACGACGCCGGGCTCCACCGGGTGATCGCCGCCGCAGGACGGTCACGGGCCTAGCAGGCTGTGGAGCACGCCCCACTCGGCGTTTCACGGCCGGTCCGGGGGAACGTGCTCCGCGGCGGCGGGGCCAGGGCCGGCTTTTTCAACAGCCGGTCAGCGGCAACCCCCGCCGGGAAAGCTGGTCGGCGAGCAGCCGGGCCGACGTGAAGAGTTCGGCGTCCCAGCCGGCGGCCCGGGCCGCCGCCACGTGCTCGGGAAGATCGTCGCAGAAGAAGATCCGCGACGGCTCGACATCCGCGCGGGAGGCGGCGAGTTCGTAGATCCTGCGGTCGGGCTTGGCCATGCCCACCTCGTGGCTGAGCACGATCTCGCGGAACGTGCCGTGCAGGATGCAATGGTCGCCCGCGGCCAGAAACCGCCAGTGGGGGTCGCATGTGTTGGAGAGGATCCCGAGCGGAATCCCCGCCCCCCCGCAGGCCGCGACGAGCGGCACCATGTCGACGTTGAGCTGAAACATGTCGCTCGCCGCGCGGGCCAGCATCGCCGGGTCGGACTGGCTGCCGGTGCGGCGGGAGAACTCGGCGTGAAAATCGCCCCAGTCGATTTCGCCCCGCTCGAGCGCCTGCTGGAGTCCGCCCCGCATGACGACGTCGCCGACCCGCGTCGCATCGACGCCGCTCACCTCCGCCATCCGGCGGAAGGCCCGGTCACGATCGAAGAAGAAGATGACGTTTCCGAGATCGAAATAAATGAAGGCGGGGGGCATTTCGGGGCGGTGCGACGGTGGCGGCGGCGGCGTCTTTCACGCGTGGGATCAGCATACTATTCTGCGACGGTCCTCCGTCGGCCCAGTTCGGCCCGCGGGCGACCAGACTCCCTTCCACCGCAAGGAACACCGCGTCATGCCCCCGCTGAACCGCTACAGCTCCCGGATCACCCAGCCGCGTTCGCAGGGCGCCTCGCAGGCGATGCTCCTCGGAACCGGTCTTCAGCCGGCCGACCTCGACAAGCCCCAGATCGGCATCGCGAGCATGTGGTACGAGGGCAACACCTGCAACATGCACCTCGACCGCCTCGCCGCCAAGGTCCGCGAGGGCGTGCTGGCCTCCGGCATGGTGGGCATGCGGTTCAACACGATCGGCGTGAGCGACGGCATCTCGATGGGCACCGACGGCATGAGCTTCTCGCTCCCGTCCCGCGACATCATCGCCGACTCGATCGAGACGGTGATGCAGGCCCAGTGGTACGACGCCCTCGTGGCCATCCCCGGCTGCGCCAAGAACATGCCCGGCTGCCTGATCGCGATGGGCCGGCTCAACCGTCCCGCCCTCATGGTCTACGGCGGCACGATCAAGCCCGGCCACCTTGCCGACGGCTCGACGCTCGACATCGTCTCGGCCTTCCAGTGCTACGGCGAATACGTCGCCGGGCGGATCGACGACGCGCGTCGCGGCGACATCGTCCGCCATGCCTGCCCCGGCGCCGGCGCCTGCGGTGGAATGTACACGGCCAACACCATGGCCACCGCGATCGAGGCGATGGGCATGTCGCTGCCCGACAGTGCCTCGATCCCGGCCGAGCATCCCGGCAAGGCCGAGGAATGCGTGCGGGCCGCGGCGGCCGTCCGCCACCTGCTCGAGATCGACCTCAAGCCCCGCGACATCATGACCCGCCGTGCCTTCGACAACGCGATCGTCACCATCATGGCGCTCGGCGGCTCCACCAACGCCGTGCTCCATCTGATCGCGATGGCCCGCAGTGTGGAGATCGAACTCACGCCCGCCGACTTCCAGAAGACGGCCCGCCGGATCCCCTACCTCGCCGACCTGAAGCCGAGCGGCAAGTTCGTGCAGGAGGATCTCCACACCATCGGCGGCACGAGCGGCCTGATGAAGTATCTCCTCGACAAGGGCCTCATGGACGGCGACTGCATGACCGTCACCGGCAAGACGCTCGCCGAGAACCTCGCGACGAGCAAGGGGCTCGCCGCGGGGCAGAAAATCATCCATCCCGTCGAGAGCCCGCTCAAGAAGACGGGCCACATCACCATCCTGCACGGCAACCTCGCCCCCGACTCGGCCGTGGCGAAGATCACGGGCAAGGAGGGCTCCCGATTCAGCGGCCCGGCCCGCGTGTTCGACAGCGAGGAGGCGATGCTCGCGGCGCTCGAGCAGGGGGCCATCAAGCGGGGCGACGTGGTGATCATCCGTTACGAGGGACCGAAGGGGGGGCCGGGCATGCCGGAGATGCTCACTCCCACCTCGGCGCTCGTGGGAGCCGGCCTCGGCAACGACGTGGCCCTGATCACCGACGGCCGGTTTTCGGGCGGCTCGCACGGCTTCATCGTGGGGCACGTGGTGCCCGAGGCCCAGGAGGGCGGACCGATCGCGCTCGTGAAGGATGGCGACGTGATCGTGATCGACGCCGACACCGCCACGATCGACGCGAACGTCACGGCCGAGGAGTTCGCCCGTCGCCGGGCGGAATGGAAGGCCCCGCCGCTCAAGGCCACGCGGGGCATCCTCGCGAAGTACATCCGCTCGGTTGCACCGGCGTCGCGGGGCTGCGTCACGGACGAGTGATACGGCTCCCACTCAATCCCAAGGCGTGATCCACCTCGTTCTGCAGGTCGACCGGATGACTTTCCCCGGGAGCGTCCGGTAGCTCCTGACGGATTCCTCGACGAGGGCCTGCTCGTCGGCATACGTGCGGTTGCTCCCGTGGCGGCCCGTGAGGCCGTCGCATGCCACCTGCGGAGCGCCCCGCGGGACCGGCTCACGCTCGTCCCCGTCCGCCACCGGAGCATCGCGCTCCCCCAGCCCGATGAGAATCCGGATGACCCCGGCTTTCATCGGGGGATCGGGAGGGTCTCGATGGGCACCGGTGGCCCGGGGGCGATCGCGGCGCCCGGGGGGAGTTGTTCCGGCAGGATCGGCGCGCCGTAGACGGGCCCCTGGGCGGCAGGGGGTGCTGGCGGCGGGGCGGCGGCGCCGGCGGCCGCGTCGGGGGGCTGATAGTAGGGCTCAACCTGCGGCTGCGGAGGCACGCCGAGTTTGGCGAGCACCCGGGAGAGCATCTTCTGTTCGAGGAGGGCATCACGGCCGAGGGGAATCCAGCCGAGGTTCGGCGTCGGGCTGGCGACGGGCCGGGGCTGGTCGCCCACCTGCTGGCCGAGCGTGGGGAGCGGCGTGCCGTAGCGATAGAGCGAGTCGTCGTTGCGGAAGGAGGCGCCGCCGGTCGTGGCCTGCATCGGCCGCGGCAGGTTCTCGAGCTCCTTGTTCACCATCACCTCGACCCGCCAGCCGGCGGCGTCCGGGGTGAGCCGCATGACGGCGATCCGACGGATCGACTGCAGCGTCGCCTCCCACCGCTCTCCCCAGCCGACGGAGTCGCCCCGCCATGGTTCGAGGACCGTCGCGCCGGTCTGCGGAAAGGTGTCGATACGGCCCTCGGTCGGCACCCCGTTGGCGAAGACCACCCGCTGCTCCGACTGGACTTTGAAGAAGTCGTCGGCGACATCGACCATCTTCGTCCAGACGACTTCAGCATCGAGCGGCGGGATCACGACAGCGTTGCGGGGCACGGGAGGCGGGCCCGGAACCACGGGGCCGCCGGGGCCCATGATCGCGCCCTCGGGCAGAGGGGCGAACGGATTGGGCTGCCCGGGCATCGTGGCGGAAGCGGCCGGGGGAAGCTCCTGCGCACCGGAGCCGACGGACCCGCAGGCGATGGCCAGCACGAGGAGGGCGATGCGTCGCGACATTCGGGAACCCGGCCGGCGGCGAACTGCGGCCGCGGACGATCCGCCGGCAGCCCCGGTATGGTCGCGAATCGGTCCCGCCCTCTCAATGCCATTTCGGCCCGGCAAAAGCGGGCTTCCCGGGAGGGGGACGGCAGGCGGCCGGCCGGGGCGGCTCAGCAGGCGCCGAGTCGGGCCGCGAGTTCCTCGAACTGCCGGGCGTGGCGGGCATGCGACGTGTGGAGATGCTCGCCCTGCGAGATGAAGCGGATCCGGTCGTTTCGCTCGACGCCGCTTTCCCGCAGGATCCGCTCGAAGGGCAGCCGCGATTGGGCGTAGACCACGATGAGTTTGTGCTCGTCGAGTTGCACCTCGAGGGAGAGTTCCGGATGCATCACGGCGATCGAGGTGCAGCCGTCGTTGAGCAGCAGGTCCTCGTATTCCCAGAGCATGCTCTCGAGCACCAGCCTCTCGACGCCTTCGCGGGTCAGTTCGCGGCGGGTGTCCTTGGAATCGTGCGACGATTCGAGGACGACGTCGCACGCCTCGCCGAGCGGAGCGATCAGATCCAGGAACGTGGAAAACAGATCTTCGCTGGAGACGGCGGCGATCACCGCGGGGATCCGGCCCCCGGTCCGCGGATCGACGTAGGCATCGTGGCGGAAGCCGGCCTGGGGGACGACGTCGAGGTGCCAGCCGGGGCGGACGGCCTCGGTGAGTGTGAACCGGCCGTAGCGGCTGCGGGCCAGATGGGCATCCATCGCCGCCTGGTCGGGCTCGACCGGGATGGCCCTGGGGGCGGCCGCGGCGCGGAGCAGCGAGGTGGCGGGGAGCGTGGGGCTGGGGTCTTCGTGGAGGCGCATGATGGACCGCGTGGTGACGAGGGGTGCCCCGGCGAGTGCCGGATTCGAAGGGCACCACAAACCTAGGACACGCTTTCGCGCCGTGCGGTCCCGGCGGCCAGCCCGCCACAAACCCGCCGCGACGGGCTTCCGGAGTGCGGGACGTTGCCGTCCGGGGCGTCCCAACCGCATAATGCCGGGCTTTTCCAGCACAAGGAGCCCTGCCCTCATGGACGGGAAAATCGTCGCCACCGGAATCACCTTCGACGACGTGCTGTTGATGCCGAGGTATTCGGCCGTCGTGCCCGCGGAAGTGGACGTCAGCACCCGCCTGACCCGCGGCATCTCGCTGAAGATCCCGATCGTCAGCTCGCCGATGGACACCGTCACGGAGAGCGAGATGGCAATCGCCCTCGCCCAGGAGGGCGGTCTCGGGGTGATTCACAAGAACCTCTCCATCGACCGCCAGGCCGACGAGGTGGACAAGGTCAAGCGGAGCGCCAACGGAATCATCATGGATCCCGTCACGCTCCCCCCGTCGGCCACGGTCGCCCGGGCCCGCGAGGTGATGGATCAATACAACATCTCGGGCGTGCCGATCACGGCCGACGGCCGTCGCCTGGTGGGCATCATCACCCGCCGCGACCTCCGCTTCCTGGAGAGTGGCGAGACGCCGATCGCGGAGATCATGACGAAATCGGGGCTCGTCACGGCGACCGGCAACGTGTCGCTCGACGAGGCCGAGAAGATCCTGATGGCCAACAAGGTCGAGAAGCTCCTGCTCGTCGATGCAGGGGGCGTGCTCACCGGGCTGATCACGATCAAGGACATCGACATGATGAAGCGGTTCCCCAACGCCTGCAAAGACCGGCAGGGACGGCTGCGGGTCGGGGCGGCGGTGGGGGTGTTCGACTACGACCGGGCGGCGAGCCTGATCGCCAAGGGGGTCGACATGCTGGTCGTGGACAGCGCCCACGGCCATTCGTCGAACGTGATCGAGACCGTCGCGGCGATCAAGAAGCGGTGGGAGATCGAGGTGGTGGCGGGCAACGTGGCGACCCGCGAGGGCTGCCGCGACCTGATCAAGGCCGGCGCCGACGGAGTCAAGGTTGGGATCGGTCCCGGCT
>SXWC01000087.1 GCA_005789975.1 Planctomycetaceae bacterium | reverse complement strand
GCGCGCCGTGCGAGATCGACTTGATCGTAAGTCCCGGCGGCACCACCTTCACCCGGCCGGCCGAATGCCGGCTGGCGATCGTGACGGCAGGCACGCGGCACGAGGCCCGCCTGCGACACTCTCCCGACCAGGTCGTCGAGGTGACCGGTCCTGAATCCATCGCCGCCGCGCTGGAGTCGGCAGGCTGAATCCCGGGGCGCTTAGGCTATTTCTTCTTCTCGTTGTGAAGCGTGTGCTTCCGCAGCCGCGGCGAATACTTTTTGATCTTCAGTTTCTCGCCGCCGCTCTTGCGGCGCAGCGTGTAGTTCTGGTCGCCCGTCTCCTCGCACACGAGGTGGATGATCTCGAGCTTCTTCTTGCCCTTCGCCATGGTCGTATCGTCTGCGGTGGCCGCAGTCCTTCCAGAGTCGTCTGATCTGCCGGTGACCGGCTGACGTGTGTGCCACGGCTGCCACAGGGGGCCGCGGAAGATCCGAAAACTTACCCGGCCAGACTCACGAAGGCCAGCGGGGTGCCCGCGCAGGGCCAATCCGTGCCATTCCCCGCCGCGGCCAACCCTGAAAGACCCGGGAATACTCCACCAGGCACCGGCCGAACCTGTTCCTGGCGGGGCGGCGGAGGCCTCCGGGAGTGCGGCCGGGAAATGCCGCCGCTGGTCCCCCGCTCCCGCGTCCATTGGTATATTTGACGACGGTCGAAGGTCCCTTTCCATGGTTGAAAACCGGGCGATTCCATGAATCGCAGCGATCGCCGGAGCGGTCGTGCTTGAGCGTCACCACGAGCCCCTGCTGACGGGAACATTCCATGTCGAGCCAGATTGATCCCGATCTCAAAAAGAAAACCCCCCGAACCCCGGCAGCCCCGCCGCCGGCCCCGGCCTCTTCGGCAGCATCCCCCCCTGCCGCCAAGGCGACGCCCCCTCGACGACCGGAGCCCGCCAAGGCTGGTTCGGTGAAACAGGGCGGCGCGGGTCAAGCGGCGGCTGAAGCCGAACACGAAGAAGGCGATGGCACGCTCGGCAGCGAGGCGGTCCGGCAGGCGCCCCCCTGGGCCATCAGCATGCTCGTGCACGTCGTCGCCCTGCTCGCCATGGCGTTGATCGTCACCGAGCCACCGAAGAAGGAGGTGCCGCGGATCATTACGTCGAACGCACCCGAGTCCGAGGAAGACTTCAACGAACCCGAGGAAGACCTGCCCAAGAATGAAGCTGTCGAGACCTCCGATGCGACGGCCGACGTCGCGGTGACGACCGAGGTCGAGGTCACACCGGTCGAGGTCACGACGTTGGCCACGGATGTCGAGGCCGCGCCGCTGGCCGTCGAGTTCACCGACTTCGGCACCGAGACGGCGCCCGAGGCCGACATGATGTCGCAGATGGGCGCCATCGGGGGCAAGGGAGGCGGCCTCGGATCCCGGGGCCAGGCAGGCAAACTCGCGGGTGCGGGTGGTGGCGGTGACGACACGGAGAAGGCCGTCGACCGGGCGCTCAAGTGGATCGCACAGCACCAACTGCCCGACGGCGGCTGGTCGTTCGAACTGGGACAGTGCGCCGGCTGCAACTGCACGAAATCGGGCAACAACCCTGACCGCTGCGGCGCCACGGCGCTCGCCTTGCTGCCTTTTTTGGGCCGCGGCTACACCCATCGCGAAGGTCCGTATAAGGCCCAGATCGAACGGGGCATCAACTTCCTCGCCCAGTTGACGGTCGCCGGCAATGGCAAGGCCTATGGCAGGGGGGGGAGCCTGTATTCCCAAGGGCTCACGGGCATCGCCCTCTCGGAATGCTACGCCATGTCGCAGGACAACCGGCTCGCCACACCGACCCAACTCGCGCTCAACTTCATCTCGGACGCACAGGATCCGTCGGGGGGTGGCTGGCGTTACGAACCGAAGCAGCCCGGCGACACTTCGGCCGTGGGCTGGCAGATCATGGCGCTCAAGAGCGGCAACATGGCCTACCTCAAAGTCAACCCGCTGACGATCAAGAAGGCCGTTGACTTCCTCAACGCCGTGCAGGAGGAGGACGGCGCCTTCTACGGCTACACCAATCCCGGCAAGGGGGCCGGCACGACCGCCGTCGGCCTGCTCTGCCGCATGTATCTGGGCTGGAAGAAGGACAATCCGGCCCTGCAGCGCGGCTGTGAACACATCTCGAAGCTGGGCCCCAACAAGGACCTTTATTACGACTACTACGCCACCCAGGTGATGCACCACATGGAGGGCGAAATGTGGATCGCCTGGAACAAGAAAATGAAGGAGCTGCTGCTGAAGACCCAGGCGACCAGCGGCCACGAGACGGGCAGCTGGCACGAGGGGGTCGAGGGGGGAGGCCACGGGGCGGAAACCGCCGGACGCCTCTACTGCACATCGCTCGCGACGATGATCCTCGAGGTGTACTACCGCCACCTTCCGATCTACCGCAATCAGTCGGTTGACGAAGAGTTCAAGGAATAGTCCTGCGGGACACCGGCCACGGCCGATGATCCCTGCGGGGATCGCGGTGCGCGCCGCAGAGGGCTCTCGCGATGCCTCAGTCCACGCAACCGGCAAGGTCTGCGTGGTTTCCGGCAATGCGGAGCAGCCGTGATGCGGGAGGGCACTGGAAGCCGGACATTCATCGAGCGACTTCTCGGCCACCCCGGCGTCCGCTCGGGGTATGCAAGCCTGATCGGGCACGTTGCCCTGCTCATCGTGCTGGCACTGGCGATGATCCCTGCCGAGGTGCGGGACCGGCCGCGACCGATCCTGATCGTCCAGAACGACGAGCCTGACGTCGATCCAGGCTCGTCGGCCGGGGGCGCACCGGCCGAGCTGGCCGCCGTCGATATCGCCGCTGCGGCGATCCCTGCCGCCGTCGCCGCACCGCTGCCGACGCCGGATTCGACGGTGATCCAACCGGAACCTCCCCTCGTGGCGGTGACCGAGGTGGCGGTGACCGAGGACCTCCAAGCGGCCCTTCCCCCGGCCGGCGAAGCCTCCGCCCCCATCCGCGTCGCATCGCGGCCCACCGCCTCGGCACCGGCGCAGACGGCATCGCATGCGCCCGGGGGAGCGGCTGCCAGCGAGGCCGACCTCCTCCGCGCATTCGCCGGGCGTCGCGGACCGGAACGGGGCCTCGGCCTCGTGAACCACGGGGGCTCCGCGGCCAGCGAGACGGCGGTCGAGCGCGGGCTCGCCTGGCTCGCGCGGCATCAGGCGACCGACGGCTCATGGCGATTTGATCTCAGCGGCTGCCAATGCGACGGGGCGTGCCGTGATCCCGGCACGGTCTCGAGCACGACGGCGGCCACCGGGCTTGCGCTGCTGCCCTTTCTCGGCGCCGGGCACACGCACGTCGAGGGCGTTCATCGCGAGACGGTGACACGAGGCATCTACTACCTCATGAGTCGCATGCAGCCGACGCCCCGCGGGGGAGATCTCAGCGAGGGAACGATGTACGGTCACGGGGTGGCCACCCTCGCCCTCGCCGAGGCGCTCGGGATGACGCGGGACCAGGCGCTCGTTCGCTACGTCCGCGATGCCGTGCGCTTCATCGAAACCGCCCAAGACATGCACGGCGGTGGCTGGCGTTACCTTCCCGGCCAACCGGGCGACACGACGGTGACGGCCTGGCAACTCGCCGCCGTGAAGAGCGCCGGACTGGCGGGCATCCCGGTACCCTCGCCGACGATCGACGGTGTCTGCCGATTCCTCGACCGGGTGCAGGTCCGCCGCGGCGAGGCCTACGGCTACCAGTCGCCGCAGTCCCGGCCCTGCACCTCCGCGATCGGCCTGCTCTGCCGGCTCTACACCGCCTGGCCCGAGGAGCAGGCGATCGATCGAGGGCTCGCCGCGCTGGCCAAGGCGGGCCCCGCTCCGGATGCGGTCTACCTCAACTTCTATCTCTCCCAGGCGCTCCTGCAGCGTGACCATCCCGCCTGGCCGAAATGGAACTCCCGCAATCGAGACCAGTTGGTCGCCCGCCAGGGGATGGTCGGCCACGAGGCCGGCAGCTGGTTCTTCGCCGACCCCGAAACCGCGCCCGGTGGCCGGGTGGCCCACACGGCCCTGGCGGTGCTGACCCTCGAGGTCTACTACCGCCTGCTGCCGATCTACCGCCCCGAGGCGGTTGCCGCCGGCTGGTAGGCCGGCGTTTCGGCCCGCCTATACTCCCTGGTGGAGTCAGCACATGCGGCCGGTCACATATTCCTGGTTGGCGGTGGTCCTCGGCGTGGCCGGAGCGGCGATTGGCTGGCTCGGGCTGGCGGGATGGATTGCCGCGGCGGTGTTGATCGCGAGCGTCGCGATGCATGTCGCGGGCAACGCGATCGGCACGCGACTGCGGGAAACGGCCGACCGGGACCTGTCGCGGGTCCGGCGGCCCGGTGAATCTCCTCCCCTGATCCCCCCGCTCCGGCCCGGCAGGCTCGAACAACGGGAGAGCCTCGGCAGGCTGGTGCCCGTGTCGGCCGGGATCGGCGCGGCGTGCGGCGGTATCACCGGAGCGACGGCCCTGGCCTCGCTGACGTCGAGTTCGCTCGCCGGCGCGGCCCTGGGCGGCGTCTCGTCGGCCGTCATCGGCGGGCTGCTCGGGTTTCTGGGGGCGAGTTTCGTGGAAATCGTGCGGACCAGCCTCCGTGATGCGATCGCCGCGGAACGCGCCTCGGCGGCTGCCGAGCGGTAGCCCTGGCAGGCGGTGGAAGCCGAACGGGGCGCGTGGTACAACCTGCGTCCCCGCCTTTTTTGGCAATCCGTTCCTGTCCCCGGAGTCGACCATGGCCAAGCCCCATCGCAAACTCAAGAAGGCGAATCACGGCGCCAGGCCCGCCAGCAGCAAGGCCCGCAAGGCAAAGCGGAAGCACATCCGCACGTAGTCTTCGCGTTCGTCCGTCCCGCCCCGAAAATCCCCCAACCCGCAGCAGCCTGAGGAAACATCCGCAGTGGCTCCGCGCGATTACATCATCCATCCCAGCGAATACGATCTCGACCGCGTCGTGGCCGATATCGAGGAAATTCGTCGCTGGAACCGGCAGCGGTTCGAGATGGAGCAACTCACGGCGATCGTGCACGAGGATCTGTCCCGTGGACTGTGTGTCGGCTACAAGGACCTCACACCCGACGAGTTTTGGGTTCGGGGCCATTTTCCGGGCGTGCCGCTCATGCCTGGGGTGATGATGTGCGAGGCCGCGGCCCAACTCTCCAGCTACTACTCCCAGCGATACAACCTTCTCGATGCCCAGGTGGTCGGATTCGGCGGCCTCGAGGAGGTTCGATTCCGTGAGCCCGTGGTGCCGGGGGACCGTCTCGTGATCGCGGTCGAACGGATCCGCGTCCGTCCCAGGGCCATGATCGTCTGCCGCTTCCAGGGGCTCGTCCGCGAGAACATCGTCGTGGACGGGATCATCAAGGGGGTGCCGCTGCCGATCGACGTGCTCGAGTCGGCCGGAAAACTCGCCGCCAGCCGGGCCACCGCGACGTGATCGGCCCGGTTTCCTGATGCCTCGTCGCCCACCACGAAAACCCGATCCATCGCTCGACCTGTCGGCGCACCTGCTCGCGCTCGAGTCGCTGCCCTCGCCCTTCGATCCTGGATCCTTGTTTTCCTCCAAGGCGCCGGTCGAACTCGAAGTTGGCAGCGGCAAGGGGCTGTTCCTCACCACGGCGTCGGCGCAGACGCCCGACCGCAACTTTCTCGGCGCAGAGATCGCGGGGGGCTACGCACGCCTCTGTGCGGGGAGGCTCGCGGCCGCGGGCCGGACCAACGCCCGGATCATCCACGGCGACGCGACCTTCCTCGTCCGCAGCATGCTCCCCGACGCCTGTCTGGGCGGCGTCCACGTCTACTTTCCCGATCCGTGGTGGAAGGCCCGCCATCGCAAGCGGCGGGTGCTCTCGGAACTCTTCCTTCGGCACGCCGGCCGTGTGCTGCCGCCGGGGGCCATCCTGCACGTCTGGACCGACGTGGAGGAATATTTCCACGAGTCGATGGCCTTCGCGAGAGCCACCGGCCTGTTCGCCGATCCGCGGGACGAAGAGGCCCCGCCGCCGGAACACGACCTTGACTACCGCACCCACTTCGAGCGCCGGACCCGGATCGCCGGGGCGCCGGTCTGGCGGGCCGCCCTCGACCGCAACGACCGACCCGCGGACTGCGATCGTGTCATCCCGCCGGCGTGAGCCTACCGGGCTGTTTCATAGGTCCGGCCCGCGCCTCCGCGGGACGTCTGCCTGAGGGCGATCGTGTAGAGCCGCTCACCGGCCGGTGTCGGATAGTTGCCCGTGAGGCAGGCCTGGCAGAGATCGGCCTCGTCAAAGCCGATCGATCGGGCCACCGCCTCGATCGGCAGGTAGCGGAGCGAATCGGCCCCCAGCCGGGCCGCCATTTCTCCCTGAGCCGCCTCGGTGAGTTTTCCGTCGGGAAGGAACTCGGGAGCGAAAAGCTCGTCGATGGTCGACATGTCGATACCGTAGAAGCAGGGGGCGACGATCGGCGGGCAGGCCACGCGGACGTGGATTTCCCGGGCGAGCCCGAGCGACCGCATGCGGCCGATCAGCACCTTCATCGTGGTGCTGCGGACGATCGAATCCTCGACGAGAATCACCCGCCGGCCCTCGAGCACCTCACGGAGGGGCGTGTATTTCGTCTCCGCCTTCTGGCGGCGGCTCGCGGCGGCGTCGATGAAGGTCCGGCCGGTGTAGCGGTTGCGGATCAACCCCTCGACGCATGGGATCGAGAGCCGGTAGGCCAGTGCATCGGCGGCAGCCTTGCTCGTGTCGGGCACTGGGACCACGACGGTGTCGGAGTCGATCGGCACCGTCTCGAGCCGCGCAAGTTCCTCGCCGAGCCGCTTCCGCGAGAGGTAGACGCTGCGCTCATCCATCGTGCTGGCGACGTTGGCGAAATAGACCCACTCGAAGAAGCAATGGGCCTTGCGGGGCGTCTCGGCGAACCGCTCCACCCTCACATTCGTGCCGTCGACGATCAGTGCCGTGCCGGGTTCGAGGGAACGGATCGACTCGGCCGGGAAGCCGAGGTTCAGCAGGGCCACGCTCTCGCTCGCCGCCGCGATCAGCGGCCCGAGCCGGGCATATTCCATCGGCCGGATGCCCCGCGGGTCGCGGGCCACCACGAGCCTGCCGCAGGCGTCGAGCAGGGCGATGTTCCAGGCGCCGTCGAAGCGGGCGGAGATTGCGGCGAGCATCTCGATCGGATCGGGATCGGCATTGCCCGACAACTCCTGGCCGATGGCGTGCATGATCACTTCGGTGTCGTTGTCGCGGGCGAGATGGCTGTCGTCGGTGGCCAGGATCTCCGCCCGCAGTTCGGGATAGTTGGCGAGCTGGCCGTTGAAGCCGAAGGCGAACCACTTCCGCTTCTGGATGTGCGGCCGTTCCAGCGGCTGGGCGTAGCCCCGGTCCTCGGCACCGCAGGTCGCGTATCGCACGTGGCCGATGGCGGCCCGTCCCGTGTGCTGCTCCATCAGGCTTTCGTACTTGCCCCGGTGGCTCATCCGGAACACCTCGCTGACGCTCCCCACCTCCTTGTAGGTGGCGAGGAGCTGGCTGCGCTGGGGATTCCAGACGGTCATGCCGGCGGAGAGTTGGCCGCGGTTCTGGATGTCGAGAAGCATCCGGGGCACGAGCCGTGACACCTCCTCCGGCCCTTGAACCGGGCAGAGGGGACTCGGCTCGTCGCCCACCAGGTGGTAGATCGCGGCCAGGCCGCACTCGTGATACAGATCGCTCATCGCAGGTTGGCCTCGGCGGGCTGCCGCGCCGCCCCCTGACGCCGGGGCGGAGGATACGATCGCGGCCGGGATTCGTCCTCGCTGCAGAAGCATAGCAGGCCGTGGAAGGGGCCGGCATCGCCGGGTGGCCGCGCACGCCGCCGCGAGGGTACGATACGGCGTTTCGCGCCGATCCCACGAACGGACGCCCACTCCCCGCCGCCATGTTCGATCCGATCCGTCAACAGGTCATCGCCGCCGCGGAGCTTGTCGTCGTCAAGGTGGGCACGCGCGTGCTCACGGGCCCCGATGGCCTGCTCGACACGTCCCGGATCGAAGCGCTCGGGCGGCAGATCGACGCGGTGTCGGCGGACGGCCGGCGGGTCGTGCTGGTCAGCTCCGGGGCCGTCGGCGCCGGCATGGGCCGCATCGGCCTGACCCGCCGACCGACCGAGCTGGCCCAGCTTCAGGCCGTGGCCGCGATCGGCCAGAGCTGCCTGATCGAGGCTTATGAGCGGGTTCTCCGCGGCCGCGGCCGGCATGTGGCGCAGGTCCTGCTCGTGGCCGACGACCTCCAGGACCGGGCCCGCTACCTGAACCTCCGCAACACGCTGCTCACCCTGCTCGACCTCGGCGCGGGGCCGGTGATCGACGAGAACGACACGGTG
>SXWC01000013.1 GCA_005789975.1 Planctomycetaceae bacterium | reverse complement strand
TCCTGATACCCCGTCATCGAGGTGTTGAAGCAGACCTCGCCCGATGTGGTGCCGGCGGCCCCGAATGACTCCCCGAAATAGACCGTGCCGTCCTCGAGAGCCAGCGCCGCGCGTGCCACTCCAAAGCCTCCTGGTGGTGTGATCGCCTCCGCGGAGGCGGTCTGGGCACATCATAGCGACGCCGCTCGGAATTCCTTCGACCCCCCGGCTTTCGCCGCGTTCACAGACGTTCGGGACGCGGCGGGGGGCATTACGCCGGGTCGATGATCCCTTGCGCTCAAACCGCGATAGGCGGCGGAGTGCCGGCCGCGTAACAATGCTGCCGCTCGCATGAGGGGATTTCCTGAGGGGAAGGCTCGTGACGGACATCGAAACGCGAACGATCACCGAACTGTTGCTCGAGTGGCAGTCGAGCGGCGACCCGAGCGACTTCGAGACACTTGCCGCCGCCGTCCTGCCCATCGTCGAGACACATGCCGCCGCCAGCCTGCGCCGCTCGGGCATTCGCAGCCTCGCCGCGGTTGACGACGCGGTCTCGCTCGTCCTCGATCATCTCCGCCGGCTTCATCCCGCCGACGATGTCGAAACGCCCGTCACACCCTTCGCTCCCCGGTCACAGGACTGTGACGACGAGGGGCGACGATACGTGGTCTGGCTCACCCGCGGCCGCGCCTTCGACGTGCTGCGAGCCGAGCGACGCAGATCGCAACGCACGCCCACTTTCTCCGACATCTGCTCGCCGCGCCGTCACGAGGTGACTCGGTCATCGCCCGCACTGGGAGTCTCGGCTCCCGCTGCGACGATCCTTCAGCCCAGCGACGCGGACAGCGCGTCTTGCGAAAGCGAAAGACGGATCGTGTCGTTCAAGAGGCTCATCCGCTCCCTTCACGGCGATGATCGACGCGTCGTCGAGATGCTGCTGAACAGCGTGCCTCAGACGGTGATCGCCGGAACGCTCGGCGTCTCGGAAGGAACAGTGTCGCGGAGGAAAGCCGCCGTGCTGGCCAAACTCCGCCGGCACCTGGAGGCCGCCTGGCGGTGCGGCACCGAGCAACTGGCGACCGATCACGGCCCTGAACCGCCCCCCTGCCAGCCGGCCGAGCCGGAGGCGCTCGGCCGTGATGCCCCGCCGTTCGTCGTCTTTTCCGCCACCGTGACGCGCTCGTCCAAGATCACCCGTGCCAGCAGCTGGCACCTCTTCGGCCTCGTGACCAAGGGCTCTGCCCGCTCGACCTGGTTGTCGGCGCCGGGTTGTCCACAGGCGTATGCCCATGACGGAACCTGCGGGTATTTTCCCCCGGGTGTCCAACACCGTTTTTATTTCGAGCCGATGGGGCGGACGACGGTGCTGCACGTGGCGATGGCGCCGGAGTATGTTCGGCTGGTGGCTGACCGTGAGGGTCAGCGGATTTCCGGGGACTTGCACGGCGCCCATTGCTTCGAGGATCCGCTGCTCGCCGCCATGCTCCGGCGCTTCGACGACCGGGCCGGCGAGGCAGCCGATTCCCTGGCGGCTGATTTGAATGGCCGGGCCATCGTCATGCGGCTGCTGGAACTGCAGGGCTGCAAAATGCCGGTGTGGCATCGCGATCCGTCGCGATTCACGCGCAGCGAGATGAAGTCCCTGTGCGACTACGTCGATGGCAGTCTGGAAACGACCTTCCGGCTCGATTCGCTCGCCGCCCTCGTGCACCTCAGCCCGGGGCATTTCTCGCGGAAGTTCCGGCTCAGTTTTGGAGTCTCCGCCGTGGAGTTCGTGAGGGCGCGGCGGGTGCGGGAGGCTGCCCGACTGCTGCTCGCCGACGACCTGTCGATTGCCGCGATCGCCCACCGCGTCGGATTTTCGTCGCAAAGCCACTTCGCCCAGGTTTTTCGCTCGATCATCGGCACATCGCCCGTTCAGTTTCGTTTGGAATGCAGTTGACGGGCGTCCGTGCGCGTGATTCCATTGGGGCGTTGCGTTCGCCCCCGTAGCTCAGTTGGATAGAGCGGAGCTTTCCTAAAGCTCAGGTCACAGGTTCGATCCCTGTCGGGGGTACTGAGTTTCCGCAGGTTTAGGACGCTGCGGTTTCGACCGCGCCTGGCAGTGTGCTGAGCAACACCCGCTCGAGAGCGTCCGCACGGCGTTCCCCGAGTGGGACGTCTTCATTTCGCCGCATCTGACCGACTCCGAGTATGCGGCCACCGGCGCCCTCGCTCGGCTCACGGAATCGCGGGCCGGTGCGGCGGTCGCCACGTTCGAGCCGGCCTTGCACCTGGCCACCTCGATGCGTTCCTTCCGCGCCGAATCACTCTCCTGCTTCGTGAAGGCGTTGCTCGACGGCGCCCCCTCATCCGATCGACATTCGGGTGAACATCGACCCGGTGCACTGGTTTCTGAGCCCCGCGAAAGACACCCGCTCGTCGCTCTATCGCACCCCATCTATTCACAGTTTTCGCGGGGCCCCAAAAATGAAAACAGCCGGACGGACGTGAAGAAGCGCGAGCGGCGGCAGTATCTAAAGAACGCCTATCGCGTGTTGCTCACGCGGGCCGGGCAGGGCATGGTGATCTTCGTCCCGCCGGGGGCCAAACACGACAAGACACGGAGCCCGGGGTTCTACGAGGGGGTGAGCCAGTACCTCGCCGACCTGGGCGTGCCGCAGGTTTAGGCCGCTTCGGTCTCGACAGCGCCCGGCAGTTTGCTGAGCAGCACGCGCCCGAGATCGATCTTGTTTCCAGCGTTGTCGATGTCGATGCCGACGACACGGCCCTCGGCGTCGTAGTCCACGACGACTCCCTCGGAGATCTCGCGGCTATCGACACTCGGCCGCTCGGAAAGCTCGATGTAGAGCGAGTCGGTGTCGGCGTGGTAGTTGAGTTTCATGGCCGGAACCCTCGATCGGGAAACGCGTTATGGATAGTGATTTTATCGTCCAGCGTCACGACCCGCAGGTATCGGTCGCCAAGTTCGGGGATTTGGGCCCAAAACCTCCAGCGGTTGTTTTCCTGGGCCTCGGAGTACACGGCGTTTTCGACCACGTAGATGCACCACTCGGCCTTCAGATATGGCCGCTTTCGCAGCACAACATCCTCGAAGTACGGCGTGAATCGAAAAGACTGCATGGACGGGTCCAGCGGCGGGCTCTTTGGCAGAAAGTGTACATGCGTACCGTCCTTCGTCAAGCCCCCCGCGGGGGACCAAGGTTGCCCCTCCGGTTTGGTAGGCTCCCCTCCCATGCCAGGCCCACGCACCAATGCCGCCTTCTACGCCGCGCCGGTGGAGGAGTTTCTCGCCGCGAGCGAGGAGGAGGTCTACGCGCCGCTCGCGAGCCCTCATGGCTACACGCTCGCCCCTGAGCAGCAATCGGCCTGGCGGCTGCAGCTGCCCGTCCTGCGTGCCGCCCTCGAGGAACAGGTCGCCCCGCTACCAGCCGCCCACGCTCCCTGGATCCACCTCGAGTTTGACATCCCGCGGCTTGGCCGGCGGGTCGATGCGGTGCTCGTGACACAAAAGTGCGTGATCCCGATTGAGTTCAAGGTGGGCGCGAAGAAGTTCGAGCGGCTCGACTACGAACAGGCCTGGGACTACGGCCTCGACCTCAAAAACTTCCACGCCCCGAGCCACGCCGCCCCAATCTTCCCGATTCTCTGTGCCACGGAGGCGCCAGCTTTCCGTGGCCAAAGCCCTCCATGGCCTTTGGCCACTTCGGCGACCACGGGGAACGCCAAGGGTTCCCCGGGTCGCCAGCCGCCGCATCGTGCGGCGGAATCCTACAGCGACGCCCGCTGGAAGCCGCCCCACGCCGACGGCGTTCGCCCGCCGTTTTGCTGTGGCGGCGAGTCGCTCGGCCGCGCGATCCGCCTGGCCCTCGAATCAGCCGCCGCCGCCCCGCTCTCCCCCGCCGCGATCGACCGCGCCGCCATCAATCCGGCTGAGTGGGGCACGGGCTCCTATTCCCCCACGCCCACGATCATCGAGGCGGCCCGGTCGCTCTACGCCCGCCACACGGTCCACGACATCACCCGCAGCGACGCGGGGGCCGTGAACCTCGCCGCCACGAGCGGGAGCATCGAGCGGATCATCTCCGCGGCAAAGGCCGGGCGGCGGAAGGCGATCGTGTTTGTCACCGGCGTTCCTGGAGCGGGCAAGACGCTCGTGGGCTTGAACGTGGCCACGCGGCACGGCGAGCGGTCCGACGCGGCCCACGCGGTGTTCCTCTCGGGCAACGGCCCGCTGGTGGCGGTGCTGCGGGAGGCCCTGGCCCGCGACGACCTCGAC
>SXWC01000086.1 GCA_005789975.1 Planctomycetaceae bacterium | reverse complement strand
GTTGGTCCTGGGTTCGAGTCCCAGCGGCCCCATTTTGCCGAACCGCCGTACCGTGCCCGGCGGCTGATCGACCGGCGCCCCCGATGGTCCGGGATCAGGTGCCGCAAAAAGTGCGGTATGGGCCGCAGCCCGCCGGCGGCCCGGAACGATAGGGCAGGTTTTCCGGTGTCTCGTCGAAGGGCGAGCGGAGCACCGCGACGAGCCGGTGGAGCGGGGAGAAGTCGCCCATCTCCGCCGCGGCAAGGGCCTCCTCGATGCGATGGTTCCTCGGAATGACGACCGGGTTGACCCGCCGCATCCGCGCGGCCGCCTCCGCCAGCGTGCCGGGCTGCCGCGTGAGTCGCTCCCGCCAGAGGTCGCACCAGCCCTCGATGTCGGGGGAGCCGCACCGCTCCTCCGCCGACATTCCCGCTTCCGCCCAGCGGGCGAGGGCCGCGAAGGTCGCCGTGAAGTCGGCCCGCGTCTCGTGCATCCGCTGGAGCAGTGCCGCAACCAGCCCGGCGTCGCCGTCCTCCTCCGCGAGCAGTCCGAGTTTTGCCCGGGCTCCTGCCAGGCGATGCCGCTCGTACCGCTCCGGAAACGTCCCGAGCACCCGCTGCACGCTCTCGAGCGCCGCTTCCTCATCACCCTGCACGAGCGGCAGCAGGCTCTCGGCGAGCCGGGCGAGATTCCAGTGCGTGATCGTGGGCTGGTTGGCGTAGGCGTAACGGCCCTGGCGGTCGATCGAACTGAAGACCGTCGCCGGATCGTAGGCGTCGAGAAACGCGCAGGGCCCATAGTCGATCGTCTCGCCCGAGACCGCGACGTTGTCGGTGTTCATCACGCCATGCACGAAGCCCACGAGCATCCACCGGGCCACGAGCGCCGCCTGCCGTTCAACGACCGCCTCGAGGAAGGCCACGGCCGGGTCGTCGGCTCCGGCGAGTTCCGGATCATGTCGCGCGATGGCATGTTCGAGCAGCGGCGGGAGCGGGCTCTGGCCGGCCAGGGCCGCCGCGTATTGAAACGTGCCCACGCGGATGTGGCTCGCCGCGACCCGCGTGAGCACCGCGCCGGGCAGGGGGGCCTCCCGCAAGACGAGCTCTCCCGTCGTGGTGACGGCGAGGCTGCGGGTGGTGGGAATTCCCAGGGCGTGCAGCGCCTCGCTGACGACGAACTCGCGGAGCATCGGGCCGAGCGCCGCGCGGCCGTCACCGCCGCGGGAGTAGCGGGTGCGGCCCGCGCCCTTGAGTTGGATGTCGAAGCGGCGGTCGTCGGGGGTCAGGTGTTCCCCCAACAGGATCGCCCGGCCGTCACCGAGGTTGGTGAACTGGCCGAACTGGTGCCCGGCGTAGGCCTGGGCGATCGGCATGGCTCCCGGCGGCGGCGCGTTGCCGGCAAACACCGCGGCCCCTTCGGCCCCGAGCACCTCGGCGTCGAGCCCCAGGTCGGCGGCGAGCGGCCGGTTCAAGACCACGATCGCGGGGCTTCGCACCAACGTGGCCGTCGCGGGCGTGAAGAGCGTGTCAGGGAGCCGTGCATAGGAGTTGTCGAACCTCCAGCCCGCGTCCGCGATCGACCGATGCATGTGCCGTGATTCCAGGACCTCGGGGATTCGCGACGCCGCCGCCGCCGGAATCCACTGTAGCGGCTCGCCGGCGAGTCTCGACGGGCGGGGGGCCGGCGTGGGTCGTGGCCTGTTTTACGGGCTGATTTCTCGCTGGCCCCGGGTGCCGTCGCACGCCACACTCCCGCCGCGGATCGCCATGGACGGCCTCTGCGACCCCTCCCCGATGACACGGCATCCACGCATGGACGCACCCCGCCATCAGCCGCTCGGCATCGCCGCCATTTCGGTTCATCAGCCCCCCTGGGAGTTGGAGAACGACTGGTTCGGCGACACCATGCCCCGCAAGTTCGCCCACCACACCGGGATCGAGGCCCGGGGGATCTCGCTCGACGACGAGCTGACGATGGGCCTGCAGGCCGTCCGGCAACTCCAGCGTGAGACCGGCTGCAATCTGGCCGACTGCCGCGGGATCGTCTTCGTATCGCCCTCCTTTCTTCCTCCCTCGGTGGCCCGCCGGCATCTCTCGCCGGTCGCAGCGGCGGTGGAGAGGCCGGGTCGGGCGGCCCGGCAACTGGCCCGCGAGCTCGGGGCCAGACGCAGCCGTACCATCGGCATCAACTGGTTTTGCTGCGGCTACAGCCGGGCGTTCGAGCTCGTCAGTCGGCGCTGGGCCCCGCGGCTCGCCCTGCGGCAAGACGAGTTCGTGCTCGTCGTCGTCGCCAGCCGCATCAGCCGCATCACCGACTACGGCTGCCGGCAGACGGCCGGCCTGTTTGGCGACATGGCCTCCGCCACGCTGCTGGCCCCCACGACCAGCCGCAGGCATCCGGTCCATTTCGAGATCGTGCATGCCGTGGCCGAGAAGCAGGCCGCCGAGCGGTCGGCGTTCGATTTTCACCTCCGGCCGCGGGTGGCCGTGCCCACGCCGGGTGGCGGGAGGGTCGTGGCCGACGAGCGGCTGGTCTATTCGCTCGACGGCATGGCGATCGCCGAGATAGCCCCGCGGGCGATGTCGTCGGCCGTGGGCAAGGCGCTGGCCGGCACGGGCCTCACCGGCGGCGACGTCAACTTCGTCGTGCCCCATCAGGCCGGTTCGGGAATCGTGCGGTTCACCGGCATGAAGCTCGACGAGCACGGCGTCACCGGCGAACTCATCAACGGGCTCACGCGGCGGACGGGCAACGTCAGCGCCTGCTCGGTGCCGCACGCCCTCAAGACCACGTGGGGCCGGATCGCGGGGCTCATCGCCTGCCCCACCGCGGCGGTCGGCAGCCCCGGCCGTCCCGAGGTCTTGCAGGGCTGCATCCTGCTGCGTTCAACGGCCGTCCACACGCAGCAGGCCCACGCCGCGGCCTGAAATGCCGGCGGAGGCGCTGCTCCAGGGAGCCCGCGGCGGGAGCGACGGGTGGGTGCGCGGCTCCTACGGGTGATCGAGGCCCTCGAGCACGATGGCCAGCGTGAGCAGCAAGCGGATCGCGCCCCCTGTGTTCACCGGATTGGCGAAGTTGGTCCGGACGTCCGGTGGCGGCAGGAGTTCCGCCACGAGCCGCGGATCGAGGTGGCGGTGGAGGAGCGGCCGCAGCGGTTCGACGTCGCGGCGCACCGCCATCCAGCGCGGATGGTCCACGTTGAAGAGCCGCTCGTAGCGTCTTGGATCACGGCGCCTGAACCGCTGCCAGTAGAGCCGCCGCAGCCGGCCCCTCACGGATGCCGCGAGCTTCCCGAGCCACGAAGGGTCGCCGGTCAGCGGGTCGAATCGAAACGAGTTGGTGTCGAGCGGCACGTCGCAGAGGTCGGGACGCATCCGGCGGAGGATCGCCCGCTCGAGCCCGCGGCCTCGGAAGGCGGGGGGTGGCAATCCCAGGACGGCCTCGTTCAAGCAACGATCGGTCGCCGGCATCAGCGGCCAGGCCCGGAAGGTCATGGCGTGACAGGCCATCGCCACATGGTTGCGGATGCGTTGATCCCAGCGGATTCGACAGGCTTCGATTTCGGGTCGATCCTCGCCGCCCAGGCACTTAGCCCGGAGGTCCGCGATCAGCGTGTCGCGCAGGGAAGGCCCGTCGTCGCCCAGCAGTTCGGGCAGGCGGGCCATCGGGATCCCCCAGCGGTTCATGTAGGCGATCATGCCCTCGACGGCCCACGCTCCCGTCTCGGGGTCGCGGCCGTCGGCGAACGACACGGGCTCGAAGGTCCAATCGAAGATGAAGCCCGACCAGACATACCGGCCCGGCGGCTTGGCGAGGGCGAAACTCTCCGCGAAGTCGTCGCCCAACGAGGCCGTCGTCAACTGGAGAAACCGGGCCGCCCTCCGGTTTCGCTCCGCAAATCCCTCGGGCGATTCGGCGGAGACCACCTCGAATGGCATGCCCAGCCGGCCGGCGACCGCGGCGGCGGCGATCACCTCGAAGTCGTCGTCGCGGCCGAGTGCGACCGCCTTCGTCGCGATGCCCTGATCGACGAGCGTCGCGGCGACGAGTCGTGAATCGAGGCCGCCCGAGAGCAATAGCGATGAATCGTCGCCGGGCGGTCGGTGCCGGCGGATCGCCGATCCGAGGGCCAGCTGGATCCGCGCCCGCATCTCCTCGGGAGTCTCGCCGGCCGGGGGTGGCGAGCCGGAAAACCGGTAGACGAGCTGCTCCTCGGCGGCGCGATGGGGCGACCAGCGGAGCAGATGGCCCTTCGACAGCCGCCGCGTGCCGGCAACCAGCGGCCGGTTGAGAAATGCCCCATGCACCAGGAGGATTCCGGCGAGTCCGCGGCGGTCGATCGTCGCGTCGAAGAGCGGATGGCAGCCGAACGCCGCCGGCGTGGTGGCGGCCACGAGCGGCGCGTCGGCGCCGGTGCCGAACTGGGTCCACTGAAACGGAAACACCCCCATGGGATCGACGCCGGCGGCGAGCCCGTGGTCGCGCGACCAGGCCAGGCCGACATGGTAGCCGTCGTGCACCCGCGGCCGGCCTGCGGGGGCGAGCCAGTCGTCCGCGAGGTCGCGGGCCGTGATCCGGCGGCCGTCGTCGGCGATGCCGTAGCCGATGAAGATGGCGAGGCCGTCCGCATCACGGTGCACGCTCACGGGCGCCCGCGGTCCCGTCACCCACACGCAGGCCAGCGAGTCGTGCCGTTCCTCGGAGATCGTCGCGCCGGGGAGTTCAGCGAACAGTCGGCGCACGCCCGCCACAAACCGCTCGCGGCGGAGCGGATCGGCATCGAGCGCGAGCGCGAGGTGGGCCATGCGGGTCGCCCTGCCGGTTCAGGCGGCACGGCGGCCAGGTCGCAGGGCCGCGGCGGCGGATTCGGCGAACCGGCACCCGAGATCCGCGAGCCAAGTCTCGTGCATGGAGCGGTTTTTGTGATAGTCGTTCGCCACGAGGGTCACGTCGCGGCCGGCATGGAGGCCGGCGACGGCGAAGTGCAGCCGGTCGGTGATGATCCTGCGATGCCGGGCGGCAAACGCGAGATAGTCGGCCGGCGTCGCGGCGAGTCGCACGGGGTCGCGGGCGAGGAGCGGCCTGCGGCCCCCGCGTTCCTGATCGCGGCGGAGATACAGGCCGAGTTCGCGGTCGGCCGGCGGGGGCTCGGGCCAGGCGAGGCCGAGCGCCAGGTCGGGGGCGAGGATGCCGGAGGGGCACCAGGCGAGGCTGCCCCGTTCGCGGACATGCACCCGCTCGAAGGGCCGATCCTCCGCGGTCGTGAATGACTGCGGCAGGATCACCACCGGCAGTCCGGTGGCAAGGGCTCGGCTGCGGAGGTCGTGGTTGCACTCGTACCGCGTGCCCATGTTGCCGCCGCCGCCGAACACGAGCAGGTCGAGCCCTTCGCGGGCCCGCGGGCCCGCGTCGAGGTTCACGGGCGACCAGTCGATCCCGTAGATCGAGAAGAGCTGCGTCATCGCCAGTTCGATGAGATGGTCGCCGACGTTGCCCACCGGGCGGACGTAGCCGACCTTCCGGCCGACGAGCGGTCCGCAGACGTGCGCGAAGGCCTCGGGGCCGAGCAGCCGGTGCCGCGCGGGCCTGAGCGGCTGGCCGCCGCGGCGTCGCGGGCGGGGAGCTTCCGCGACGCTGCGATCGACGAGCCGGCGAACGCTCGCGGCGGCGGGGCCCGTGAGACCGGCCGCGAGCAGGTCCCGGTAAAACGGCGCCACGACGCCATCCACCTCCGGCAGGGCATCGACCGCCTCGATCAGATGCCGGCCGTGGTCGAAGCCCGGGAAGTGGCCGAGCGTGCCGCACACGTCGAGCATGAGCATCGTCCGCAAACACTTCTCGCAGCGGCCGCAGTTGGTCTTTCCGTCCACGTTGTGCCAGCAGACGCGGAGATGTCGCTGCACGAGCGGGTCACCGCCGATCGCGCGGAGCTTTTCAAGCCGGGTCGTCCCGGGGGCGACATGTTCGACGGCGAGCGTCGCCGAGCCGAACAGCGGGTCCGTGCTGGGCCGTGAGCCCACCTCGGGGTGTTCGAAGCCGAGCCCGTCGCTCGAAATCAGGAGCCGGCCAACCTCCGGCGCGAGCACATGCCCCACGGCGGCGAGCGCCGCTCCAAACTCGCGCCTCCACGGGGTGGCCCGCACCAACGGATGGCGGCGGAGGTTGCTGCTGACAACCACGCTGCCGGAATGGCTCGACGCCGCCACCTCGCGGAGCAGCCGCTCGACTGCGGCCAGCCGGCCGGAGTCGGCGAGCTTGACGTCGTAGCCGGCGACGTACACGAGCGTGTCAACCGGCCGGCCGCCGGCGAGGAGCGTGTGGAAGGCGTCCACTCCGCCGCTGAAGCAGAGCGCGGTGGCGGATCCCGGCGGCGTCGCTCGTGGCTCCGGGGTCACCCGCGGTGCCGGCGCGTCGGGATACCAGAGGTCCCGGAAGGCGGCGGTGAGCGGTCCGAGGTTCGTGGCCCACGTCGCGCAGACGGGGCCGTCCACCGTCAGCGACCTGCCGGCGCGCATCGCGGGGATCAGCAGCGCGGTGCCGAAGGCCTCGCCGGAACCTGCCAGCGGAGCGTCGGCCGACTCAAACCACACGTCTCGGCCCGCCACCCGCGCCGTGACACGCCGGCCGTCGCCGCGGACATGGATCCGCGGAGCGTCGATGCGGGCCGTCCGCGGGCCACCGCGCCATGCTGTCGAGAAAGGCCACATGAGTCGGGTGACCTGTTTCGGGTCAGGCTGCGTGGCGACGCGGGGCCGCCGTCGCGGGGTTCGGGAAGGCGATCGTGTGCGGCCGTTCGTCGAGCTTCACGAGGCCCGCGGTGCAGCGCACGGGCCGCCCCCGGACCGACTTGAAGTAGCTGAGGTTCGACGTGCCGACGCCGTTGCGGGCGAAGCTCGGTGCCGGGGGATGCCAGAGATGGATCGGCGCCGTCTCGAGGAGGATCGACCTGACACGGACGCCGATCCGTTCGAGGCGGTATTGGAGATCGCGATCCTCGAGGCCCCAGCCGACGAACTGCTCGTCGAAGCCGTTGATCCGTTCGTAGTCTTCCCGCCAGAGGGCGATGTTGTTGCCTGAGAGCCGTGGCCGCATGGGCAGCCGGGCCCACTGATAGGCCTTGGCCCGCAGCCCCTTGAACAGCATCCGCCGCTTTTCCGACCGGGGCACCAGCCGCGTGATGTCGCCGCGGAGGATGGTGTTGGCGTCGATGCGTGCCGAGGTGGCCTCGTCGAGCCGCACGCAGTCGCCGCCAACGATCAGGCCCCGGCGGCGGGCGGCGAGGTGCTGCCGCAGATGGTCGCGGGGGAAGACGCAGTCGCCGTCGCTGAAGAGGATGTACGGAGCGGTCGAGGCCGCCACTCCCTCGTTGCGGCAGCGGGCAAGGCAGAAGCCGTCGTGGTCGTGGGTGGTGAAGCTCAGTGGAAAGGCCGAGTGGCGGGCAACGGTGGCGACCAGCCGCAGTGTCTCGTCGCGGGAGCCGTCGTCGGTCACCACGACCTCGAAGCGGCCGGCAACGCCCTCCTGAACGGCGAGTGATGCGAGGCACCGCTGCAGATGACCGGGCCGCTCGAACGTCGAGATGATGACCGCGATATCCATTCCGCCCTCCGTGATCGGCGCAACCCCCAGATTCATCGACCAGCGCGGCTGCGGTCGATGAATGGCGGCCGGTCGCGGCGGGAAGGGAAACGGGCGAGAAGAGAGCCGCCCCGGCAGGGGGGGCAAGCGGCGGAGCCCACGGGGCCCAGGGGGTGGCTTCGCAACCGTGTGGGCGTCAGGCGAGCGGCCGCGTGAGCACTTCCGCCGGGGTCCAGCCGGCGGCCCGAAGTTCGCGGATCGCGAGGCCCCCCGAGCGTTTGGCGAGCCGCTGGCCGGTGGCGTCGCAGACGAGCGGGGCGTGGCAGAAGGCCGGCGGAGTCCACCCGAGGGCCGTGGAGAGCAACAGCTGCCGGGCCGTGCTCGTGAGCAGATCGGCGCCGCGGACCACCTCCGCGATCTGCATCGCGTGGTCGTCAGCCACGACCGCCAGCTCGTAGGCGGCGAGGTCGTCCCGTCGCCACACGACAAAATCGCCGAAATCGATGCCGGCCGTGCGACACACGAGGCCCTCGAGCGCGTCGTGAAACTCGACCCTGCAACCGTCGGGCACGCGAAACCGCCAGGCCACGCCACCGGGCGAGGTCGCCCGCTCCCGCCGCTTCGGCCGCAGGCTCGGTGGAAAAATCGGCTCCGCGTCCCCGGTGTTGCCGCCGGGGGGGGCGTGGGGTGCCGTGGCCGCCTCCTCCACGTCGCGGCGCGAGTGCGGGCTCGGGTAGATCGCCCCGGTCGCCTCGAGCCGCCGCCAGACGTCGAGAAACCACGCCGTGCGATCGCTCTGCACGTAGGGCGCATGCGGGCCTCCGAGGTCGGGGCCTTCCGTCCAGTCGAGGCCGAGCCAGCGGAGGTCGTCGAGCGCGGCGGCGGTGTATTCGGGTCGGCAGCGCGGGCCGTCGAGATCTTCGATGCGCAGCACGAGCCCCGCCCCGCGGGCCCGTTCGGCGGCGAGGGCGAAGGTCCGCGCGTGGCCGACATGGAGCAGGCCGGTCGGAGTCGGTGCGATGCGTCCGCGGAGTGGCATGCCCTACAGCAGCCACCAGCTGCCCGTCGCGAGCACATACGCTCCGAGGGCGAGGTTGGTGGCGGCGTGGGCGAGAACGCAGTCGATCGGCTTGCGGGTCGCGGCGGCGATGCCGCTCACGATGGCAAACCATCCCGCCGCGGCCACCGCTTCGCTCGGATGGCTGCAGACGGCGTAGAGGCCGCAGGTGCCCGCCGCCGCGGCCGTCAGCATTCCGAAGGGCACCCTCCAGAAGTTTTCGTCGATCACGAACCGCAGCAGAAAACCACGCAGGAAGAGCTCCTCCACGAGCGGCACCAGCACCACGAGCCCCAGGCCGCGGATTCCGAGGTAGGCCCAGAGTTGCCCCGGGTCGTCGCTGAAATATTCAAACGGCTCGAAGGCCGCCCGGCTGGTGCCCCCCGGGAGCCAGCCGGCAGCGCGCTGGAGTTTCGCGAGCACCACCCACGGCACCACGAGGCCGATCCCCAGGAGCGGCGGCCACCATGTGGGCCGTCCCAGCCAGCCGCGGAGCGACGGCCAGACCCAGAAGAGAGACAGAAAAGTGGCGGTCACGCGGATCGCGTAGATCACCGGATAACTGTCGAAGGTCATCCCCAGGCTGCCGGCCAGTCCGCCGCCGCTTCTCGAGGGCTCAAGCAAACCGACGCTCAAAAACACGAGCATCGGCAGCGGGCAGGTGAGCCAGGGTCGGTCGGGGCCGTGGTCGGTCGGGGCCGGCGTGGTGGCGGGGAGTTCGACGGGCGGGCGTGCGGGTGCGTGGTGTGTCATCGGCGGCGGGTTGGAGGCGGGAAACGCCGAGCGAAACGGGGCGTCTGTCACGTTTTTCCAACGGGGAGTATATTTCGGAAGTCGCGTTTCCGTGAGCCGCGCGTCAATGTCCCTCCTGGCGGCTCCATTTCCCTTCCCGTGTTTTCCCCGAAGAACGTGTATTCATGGAACTGACCAAGCTCCGCAACATGGGCATCTCGGCCCACATCGACTCCGGCAAGACCACGCTCTCCGAGCGGATTCTCTACTACGCCGGGCGCATCCATCGCATCCAGGAAGTGAAGGGTGACGGGGATGGGGCGACCATGGACTACATGGACCTCGAGCGGGAGCGCGGGATCACGATCACCAGCGCCGCGACGAGCGTGAGGTGGGGCGACTGCGACATCAACCTGATCGATACCCCGGGCCACGTGGACTTCACCGTGGAGGTGGAGCGGAGCCTCCGCGTGCTCGACGGCGCGATCCTCGTGCTCTGCAGCGTGGGCGGCGTGCAGAGCCAGTCGATGACGGTGGACCGTCAGATGAAGCGGTACAAGGTTCCCCGGCTGGCGTTCGTCAACAAGATGGACCG
>SXWC01000085.1 GCA_005789975.1 Planctomycetaceae bacterium | reverse complement strand
GTCACGAATCGACTCGACCTGCCGGCGGAACTGATCGCGGAGATCTGGAAGCGTTCATCAAAACACGAAGGTAGCCCGCGCCGGCGCAGCCACGGCCTGATCGGCACGCGGGGTTCGATGCTGCGCAGTCCACGTTTGAACTCAGCGAGGGGGTGCCCGTGCCCCGGGAGCAGGCGTCGCTGGTCGAGCGAAGCCAGGATGGCGAAGCAAGAGCAGCGCCGAGTGACGCGAAGGGCAGGATGCCCGTAGCGAACGTCCGGCGACGGGGCACGGGAAGCTCCGAGCCCTGCGGCGAGCTGGCCGCAGCCCGCATCCCTCACAAGAGTGCGGCTTCCTGATGCCCAGCACTGCGCCCGGCCAAAGATTGACCTGTCCTGCATCTGCCGTGCCGAACAGGATTGCCCGGAGGGCCGTCGTGAACATCCGGCGACGGGGTATGGGTGGCCCCGAACCATCACCGGCCGGCGTCACCCACCAGAATCTCCAATCCGCGGGCAATCAACCCTTGGCGCGCGAGGCTCAACTGGGAGCCGTATGAGTCCCGCCGCCGTGCCCGGGCCGCAGCGATTCGCGGGGCGGGCTCCAAACCCCCTCCCGGCGTCCGGGATCACGCCGACGGGGTGATCGCGTCGATTTTCGCGGCGAGCACGAAGTCGTTTTCCGACAGCCCTCCGATGGCGTGCGTGAAGATCTCGATCCACACGCGGCGATAGCCCTCGAGATGCAGGTCGGGGTGGTGCTGCTCACGCTCGGCCAGGGCCGCGACGTTGTTGAGCATCTTGATGGCCGAGCGGAAGTCGGGGAGCGTCCAGTCGCGACGAATCCGGGTGGCGTCGTGGGACAGCCGCCAGCCCGCCAGACCAGCCACCTGGGCTGCCGCATCCGCCGCCGAATACCGGGCGACGCCCCCTTCACAGGGAACACACTTCTTTGCGGCGAGGTCGGCCGCCGACTGCGGGGGGAGGATGTCGCTCATGTTTCTCAGTATCGCCCCTCGAAGCCGGCAAATCCACCGTGCACGATCGTGCTCGAACCGGCCGCGATTCCCGAGAGCGAGGCGGGCGAAGAGATGTCGGTCGGCCACTGGTCGTCGGCCTGCGCGATGTTGCCGACGCCCACGACACGGTAGCCGACCAGCAGGCTCCAGTGCTCGGTCAGATCCCAGGCCACGGCCGTATCGACCGATCCCAGCCAGGAGAAGACGCCGAGGGCCGAATGGACCTGGGAAGGCGAGCCGTCCGCGGTGAAGGTGCCGTAGGTCCCGTTGGTCCGCACGAGAGAACTCGTGTTGGTGATCGAGTTGCCACCGATCATGAACTTGGGAACGATGTTGAGCCGGACCATCGGCAGGATCCGCCAGTCGAATTTGGCTCCGACCTGGCCGCCGTAGATGTTGTTGTTGGTCGCCACGCCGAAATCGAGTCCGCCGAGCGACGGGTCACCGGTGCCGTTTTGGAGCGTGAGCGTGTCGCCCACCTCGAAGAAGCGGAATCCGGCCAGCCACATGAGGTTCACCACCCGCTCCCGCGGGAGAAACTCGGGCCGATCCCAGAGCGAATAGACCCAGTTGATCTCGATGTCATTGACCACGTCGGAGCGATTGATCTGCTGCGCGGTAGCCCCGGTCAGGAACGTCGCCGCCGGAAGTCCCGCAACCGTCACGCCCGACGCCTGCGGAATCGCGTCGATCCCCCCGGCGCTCGACGTCACTTCGCCCGACGTGCCGATGTTGTAGACGCCCCAGTAGATCAGCTCGACGGCGTGCTGCTGCCGCATCCCGAACCACCGGCCGAGATGCAGGTCGACGCCGCCGGGCCAACTCGCGCCGGCATCGGCCGTCGTGAGTTGCGTGCCCCCGAGCGGCTGCATCGTGGCGGCCCCCGATGGGAGCGTCCTGGTCATCACCAGCCCGCTGGCACCGGCGAACCACCGCGGCCAGGATTTCGTGAGGCCCGGGCTGTTGGCCACGGGCAACGCCGTGAAGGCATCCCCCACGCGCGGGTCGGCGACGTACATCGGCGACGGGAGCATCGTGTCGGGGCCGCCGTCGGCCACCATCGCCGCCGGCTCGACGACGGCGTCGGTCGGCTCCGCCGCGAACGCCGGGGTGACAGCCGCGCACAATCCCACCAGGGCCGCCCAGAATTGGGGACGATCCGATCCGCCGCGTCGCTTCGGGATGTTGGGCTGTCGCATGGCACCGTCATTCGGAACGAACGCCCCTCCCCGTACGCCGGGGTTCGGCGGGCGGAGAGTCAGGGAATGCCGTCCGACCGTCAATCCCTGTTTCTCGCCCACTTCGCGGAAACACCGACTAAACTCCAATCGGCAGGGCCCCACGCCAGCCCGACCAGTTCCTCCGACGAAGTTCCGGCAAACTGCGCAGAATGCGAAAGCAACGACCGCAACGACGTGCCGGTGCGGCAGACCGTGATCGCGTGCTCGCATGGCTCGACGGCCGCGTCAACTACGAACGGGTGCCGACGTCGGGTCCGCAGGCCGCGGCCTTCGGTCTCACCCGCATGCGCCGGCTGCTGGCCACGCTCGGCGATCCGCACCTCCGCTATCCCGTGGCCCACGTGGCCGGGACCAAGGGCAAGGGTTCGACGGTGGCGATGCTCGCCGCCATTCTCGAGGAATCCGGACATCGCGTGGGCCGCTACATGTCGCCCCACGTGCATGCCATCGAGGAACGGATTTCGATCGACGGCGAACCGATCTCACCGTCCGATCTCGTGGCGGCGATCGAGGATGTCATGCCGGCCGTCGATGCCCTGGATCGTGCCGCGCGGCAGCATGGCCGCCGGCAGCTGACCTGGTTCGAGGTGGTGACGGCCGTCGCCATGCTGCACTTCGCCCGGAGCGGGGTCGGCGTCGCCGTGCTCGAGACCGGACTCGGTGGCAGGCTCGACGCGACGAACGTGTCCCAGCCGCTCGTCACGGTCATCACGAGCATCAGCCTCGACCACATGAAGTTGCTCGGCCCCACGATCGCGAAGATCGCCGGTGAGAAGGCCGGGATCATCAAACGCGGCTGCCCGGTCATCTCGGGAGTCATGCAGCCGACCGCCCGCCGCGTGATCGCCGGCACGGCCAGCCGCCGCCGCGCACCGCTCCTGCAACTCGGGCGGGATTTCACCGTCCGGCACCGGCGGCCGGCGAACCCCGCCGAGGCGCTCCGCGGTTCGTCGTTCCTGGTCACCCCGCCGTGCGGCGTCGCGGAGTGGTACACCACCTCGATGCCGGGCCGTCATCAGGCCGACAACGCGGCGCTGGCGGTGATCGCCGCCGGACAGCTCGACTCCCGGGGAATTCGCGTGCCGCGGGAGGCCATCGCCCGCGGCCTCTCCCGGACGCGGCTGCCGGCCCGCATCGAGACCGTGGCAGCGCGGCCCCTCGTGATCGTCGATGCAGCCCACAACGTCGCCTCCATGAAGTCGCTGATGGAGACGCTCCGCCCCGTGCTGGCCGCGCATCGACGGCGGGCCCTCGTCTTCTCCGCCAGCGGAGACAAACAGATCGAGAAGATGCTCGGCACCGTCACCGGGCTCTTCGAGCATGTCGTCCTCACCCGCTATCTGCACAACCCGCGGGCCGCGACATTCGATCGCCTCCGCGAAGCCTGCCGTCAGACGCGGCTGCCCGCGCCGGAGGAGGCGGCCACGCCCGCCGCCGCGTTGAAGCTCGCCCGCTCACGCGTCGGGCCGCAGGGCATGGTCGTCGTCGCGGGGAGCTTCTTCCTCGCCGCGGAGGTGGGGTTTCGAGGGGGCGACCGGGCCTGACAGACCGTCGATGGCACGGGCAAGAACCGGGTCGATCTCGCGGGGCGGGAGGCGGGCGGCCGGCGGCAGATCGCCCGGCGCGGTCCCGACCGCATCACGATGCCGCCGCCAGGCGTTGAGCCGTGCGATCGCATCGGCCGAGGGCGCGACCTCGTAGCCGGCATCCGGCGCGACGCCCCAGGCCTCGTCGTCACCGTCGCTCCTGCGCCGGTGAATGTTGACGCGACTCGGACGCAGGTACTCCGACGTGGTGAGTTTCAAAAGCCCCCGGTCGTCGGACAACGGCAGGATCGCCTGCACCGTTCCCTTGCCGAAGGTTCGGCTGCCGACGATCGTCGCCCGCCCCGAGTCCTGCAGGCAGCCGGCGACGATCTCCGCCGCACTGGCGCTGCGGCCGTCAACGAGCACCATCAACGGAACACCCGGGAGCCTGACGCCGGGGCTCGCGCGGCGACTTTCGAGCAACTCGCTCTCGGCGGTCGAGCCGCTCACGCGGCGACCGCGGGTGTGGACGATGACGCCCTCCTCGAGAAAGAGATCGCAGACATCCACGGCCGCCGACAGCAGTCCCCCCGGATTTCCACGGAGATCGAGCACGAGTCCGCGAACGTCGCCGGTGGCGGCGATCGCATCGGCTGCGGCCGCGAACTCCGCGGCCGTCCGCTCGCCGAACGTCGTGATCCGCACCAGCGCGATGCCCGGCGCGTCCTCGACCATCCAATCCCAGCCGCCGTCGGGCAGACGCCGGTCACCGGTCACGCTCTCGGTCCTGATCAGCTCGCGGACGAGGGTGACGTCACGGCGTTCGGCGTCGTGACGGGGCGCGGCGGCCGGATCGAGCGTCGGCGGCCTCGTGGAGGCCGGCCTCACGACCGCGACGACCACGGCGTCTCCGACCGGGCCCCGTAACCGTCCGACGATCTCCCGCAGCGGAATGCCCGCGGTCGGCTCGCCATCGATCGCCCCGATGCGGTCACCCATGCGGATCCCCGCGCGCCACGCCGGTGAATCGACGACGGGCGACGCCACGAGCGGTTCACGGGTCGCCTCGTCGATCGTGAGTTCGAGCCCGACCCCGCCGAACTTCTGGTCGAGCGCCGCCTCCAGCTCGATGCGGTCGTCACCGCGAATGTAGGCCGAATGCTCGTCGAGCTCCGACACGGCGGCATCCACGGCGGCGTCGAGGAGCTGGCCGTGATCGACACGGTCAAGATACGAGTGGTCGATGTGGGCGAGCACTTCGCCGAAGCGACGTCCGGCCGCCGACTGCTCCCGGGCCGCATAGGCTGCCAGGCATGTGAAGCAGATCACGACGAGGAGCAGGAAGTTGCGGTTGGGCACGGGGCGTGTGGTTCAGTGGACTCTGCGGACAATGGCGGCGGCGGGTTCCAGGCTCGCGGCTTCGTCGAAACAAAAGCCCTTGGGGATGACGGTCACGCCTGCGGGCGAGACTGTCAAGCCCCGGGCGGCATCCTGCTCGGGATCGACGCCGACCGTCACCCCCGGCGGGATTCGGACATCCTTGTCGACGATCGCCCGGCGAACCGACGCATGGCGGCCGACATCAACCCCTTCGGACAGGATGCTCTCCTCGACCCTGGCGAAACTGTTGACCCGCGTTCCCGGCCCGATGATCGAGCGGCTCACCCGGCCGCCGGAGATGATGGCGCCGGGGCAGACAAGGCTGTCGGTCGCCTCGCCCCTCCGGGCGGCGGGGCCTTCCTCCGCGAACACGAACTTCGGGGGCGGGTAGGCGGGGTGGTGGGTCCGGATCGGCCAGTGCTCGTCATAGAGATTGAGCTGCGGATCGACCTCGACGAGATCCATGTTGGCCTCGTAGTAGGCATCGACGGTGCCCACGTCGCGCCAGTAGGCCTCGCGTTTGCGATTCTCGTCGTGAAACGGAAAGACGTGCACCGCATGGGAGTGGATGATCCGCGGCAGCAGATCGCGGCCGAAGTCGTGGCGGCTCTGGCCGTCGCCGGCATCGAGGCGGAGCTGCTCGAGAAGGAAGTCAGACCTGAAGCAGTAGATGCCCATCGAGGCGAGGCACATGCCCGGGCTGCCGGGCAGCGGCGGTGGATCCTCGACCTTCTCGTGAAACTGCCGCACCCGCGCCGAGCCGTCCACCTCCATCGTGCCGAACTCGCCGGCCAGCTCACGGGCGACCGGCAGGCCGGCGATCGTCACGTCGGCACCGCTCTCCTCGTGGGCGTCGATCAGCGATTGGTAGTTCATCTTGTAGATGTGGTC
>SXWC01000084.1 GCA_005789975.1 Planctomycetaceae bacterium | reverse complement strand
GGACAGCCCGCAGACTCTGGAAGAAGTCTGCCCGAGCAGGATGCGAGGCTCATCGACCGTGGAAACCCTTGGCGTTTCCACCGGTCGATCCAGTGGACAAAGGTCATGGATGACTTTGTCCACGGACAGCTAGCCCGGCACCCGACGCGACTCCTTGTCGAGGGCCTCGAGCACGAACCGCATCACGTCGGCCGCCGCGCGACGCTCGAAGTCGGCTCCGCCGCGGTCCTCGAGCAGGGCGACGTGCGGGATGCCGAGGGCGACGAGTTTGCCATGGAGTCGGGCGGCGCCGTCGTGCCAGTGGAGGTCGTCCGGATCGCTGACGAAGCACTGATGCCGCGGCCAGTTGAGCGGATGCACGTGGAGGATGGCCGTGTCCTGCCGGGCGCGTTCGACGTCGCCGTAGAGCTGCCAGAGCGTGTCGTAGTCCTCACCGTCATCCCGGTCGGCGGCGTCGCGCATCGCCTGGTGGAAATCGACGGCGGGGGCGATCGCGGCCGCGACCGGAAACACCGCCGGGTGCCGGTAGGCGAGCCGAAGCGCCCCCTGTCCGCCCATGCCCATGCCGAGGAGGGCGATCCCGGGGGGTTCCACGCCGAACCGCGCCGCGGCCTCGCCGCGGATGGTGTCGATCACATACCGCTCCGGCGTCACCGCCCCGTCGAACGACGGCACGAGACGATCGAGCCACCACGAGCGGCCGGTTCGCGGCGCGAGCACAGGCAGGCGGCGGGCCTCGATGATGTCGCGGAGGGCCGGCGTCTCCTGCAGCCACCGCTCACGCAGGTCGTGCAGGTGGATCAACGCCCTGCCGGGCAGGGCGTCGGGAGGCGCGTAAACCTCGCAGCGATGGCCGGCGACCTCGATCGTGGACCAGTGATCGCGCGGCGGGAGCGGCATGATGGGAACGGCGAAGCGACGGTGGCCACGATCCCTATCCTACCCGACTTTCCGGCGGCTATTCTGCCTCAGGCGGATCCGCCACGGCACGAGTTCACCGACACCGACGAGGACCCTTGACGCGATGGAAGTGCTGCTCACGGCCGATGAACTCGCGACCGGCATCGGCCGGCTCTCGGAGCAGGTGCGGCGGGAGGTCGGAGGACGGCCGCTGACGGTGGTGGGGGTCCTCACGGGCAGCATCGTGCTGGTCGCGGACCTGATCCGGCGGCTCGAGGGTCCTGTGACCGTGAGCATGGTCTGGGCCAGCAGCTACCGCGGCACGGCCACCTCGCCCGGAACCCTCGACCTCCGGCTCGACCTGCTGCCCGACCTCACCGGCCGGGACGTGCTGATCGTGGACGACATTTTCGACACCGGCCGCACGCTCGCGGCCCTGTTGGAGGAGTTTCGCCGCCGTGGCGCGGCGAACGTCCGGTCGCTCGTGCTGCTCCGCAAGACCGGGCGGGCGGAGGTGGCGATCCAGCCGGACTTCGTCGGATTCGACATTCCCGACAAGTTCGTCGTGGGGTATGGTCTGGACTTCGACGGCGGACTGCGGCACCTGCCGCATCTTGCGGCCCTCGACGACGAGGACATTGCGGCGGCGCGGGCTGGACAGACACGATGCAGCGAGCAACCCGCAAGCCCGTCCTGATCGCCGTCGGCGGATGTGACCCGGTCGGCACCGGCAGGCAGGTGGAACTGCTCACCGAAGGCCTCGTCCGCGGCGGATGGGATGTCCATGTCGCCGTCACGTCGCACGGGGGTGGCATCGTGGAGCGGCTGAGGGCCGCCGGCGTCCGTGCACGGTGTGTCGGCCGCCGTCCCACGACCGACTTCGGTGCCGGCCTGAGACTGATGAGGCTGGCCCGTGAACTCGAACCGGCGGTGGTGCTCTCCTTCGGTCGGCGGCAGGCGGAACTGGCGGCGGTGGCCCGTCTGGTGCTTCCCGGGATGCGGGCGGTCGCACACGTGGCCGCACCCGTCAGGGGCAGCCGGCTCCGCTGGTCGCTGCGGCGGATGGACCGGGTGATCGCGACGTCGCCGGGCGTGGCCGCGTCGTGCGGCAGGCTTGGCGTGTCGGACGGCCGGATCGTCACGATCGCCCCCGGCATCGCCCCGGACCGGGGGCAGGGCCTCGACCGTGAGGCGGTCGCCGCCCGTCTCGGACTCGACCCCGCGGCCGAGTGGACGCTCTGCGTGGCGCCGTTCGTGGCGGCCTCGCGGCTCGAGCGGCTGCTCTGGGCAATCGACCAGCTTGGCGTCGTCCGCAAGGGATTGCAGCATGTGCTCGTCGGCGCCGGCCCGCTGCTCTCCAGGGTGCGGCGGCGGGCGAGGGTGCAGGAACTGGCCGAGCGGCTCTTCGTCTTTCGCGACTGCGACGTGCTGCCCGATCTGCTCGGCCAAGCCCGCCTGGTCTGGCAGCCGGGGAGCACGGCCTTCGGCGGCGCGATCCTCGATGCCATGGCACGGGGTGTGCCCGCCGTCGCGGTCGATGGCGACGCCGCACGGCAACTCATCGTCGATGGTCACACCGGCTGGATCGTGCCGCCGCTGCCTGAGAGCGAGTTTCCACGGCGGGCCTTCAACCTGCTCGAGGATGAAGCGATGCGGATGCGATTCGCCGCGGCGGCCGCGGAACGGGCGGCCGTCGAGTTTCCGGTCGAACGGATGGTCGCGGCGTTTGCCGAGATGCTCGAACGGCTCGGGTGATCAACCGGCTGCGAGCGTGCGGCCGGCGGGCATCGCGCGGACCTGGCCGTCCTCGGCGACAAGGACACCCCCCTTGAACACTTTGGCGGGCATGGAGAACATCCGCGCGAGGTCGCGATCGGGTCGGTAGATGGTGATGTCGGCGTCGGCACCGGGGCCGAGATGACCCTTGTGAGGAAGGCCGGCGATCCGCGCGGGGGCGGCACGGGTCACGATGCAGAGTTCCTGGAGCGAGTATTCGCGGTCGAGGTGCGCGAGTGGACTCCGCCTCCGCACCGCCGGATGGAGCCGCGCGAAGGCCGCCCGGCGGAAGGCGGCGTCGCCGAGCAGTTGCATGAGATGCGGGTAGGCCGAGAAGTGCGCGCCGTTGGGATGGTCGGTCGAGAGCGCCACCCGCCACGGATCGCTCGCCGAGAGAAACCACTCGAGTCCGATCGCCCACTGCCAGGCATGCACGAGGCTCTTTTCCTTGTAGGCGATCGGCAGCACCCCGCAGCCCCCTTCGAGATGGAGGTCATGCGACATCCAGGGCACGCCCGTCGCGTGGGCCAGATGTTCGGCCGCCGCCGAATCGCCCGTCATCGCCACCGTGTCGCCGAACAGAATCTGGCCGACGTCGAGCGTGAGCGAGTCGTGCGTGTTGAAAAACTCGACGAGCGGAGCCACGCCCGAGCCGAACGAGCCCTCGTCGAGACCGCCGCCTGAGTAGCTGTGAAACTGGACGTGGGCGAGATGGGCACGCCGGCCGGCGAGCGACTTCATCGTCTCGAGGAGCGTTCGCCAGTTGCCCGGGAGCCCGAGGTTGGCCGTGTGGACGTGAAGCGGGTGGGGCAGACCGATCGCCTGCACCGCTTCGGCGAGCCGCTCGAGCAGGATGCGGGGCGTGAGCGACAGGCCGGGCAGCGGGGAATCGAGGTCGTGGTGATCGCCGCGGGCCTGCTTCCAGAACGCGGGGCCTCCCGGGTTGGCCACCTTCACCCCCCAGCCCCGCCCCGCCGTGATCGCAGCGGTGAGCAGCCGTCTGGTTTCCGGCGCGTCGTCGCGGGCCACCGCGCGGAGCACGGCGACGTCGTCGGCCGCGAGCAGATAGATCCCCTTGTCGAGGATCGGCAGTTCGGCGAGTTCCAGGTGGGCGATGTCGGCTGCGGCGGTGGCGATCGCCGCATCGAAGACCGTGGTGTAGCCCAGCGCCGCGTAGAGGCTGCCCGTGGCGTGGATCGTGGGCACGGCCGCGGGCCCGTCGCGCCGCGCGAGGTGCGGGGCGATCCGTCTCCCGGCGGCGACCTTCGGCCCTGCCACGTGGCTGTGGAGATCGACGCCGCCCGGCATCACCACCAGGCCGCGGACGTCGATCCGCCGGAACCCCGCCGGATCGGTCGGCGGCTCCACGATCCGGCCGGCGTCGATCCAGAGATCCCCGACGACGCCGTCACGGCCGTGAGCCGGGTCGTGGATCGTGCCCTGCAGCAGGACGAGTCGATCGGTCGCCGTCGATGCCGCCACGGTCATGCCGGGCCTCTGCGTGGCTGGAGACAGGCCCGTACGCCGGTGACGAGGGCCGCGAGCACCGCCGTCATCGAGTCGCCAGCGGCGTCCGTGTCGGTGCCGAGGACGACGCGGCGGCCGTCTCCGCGGAGCAGGGAGCCCGACCGCGATGCCAGCAGCGATCGGCAGCCGAGCCGAATCGCCGGCCGAGCAGCATCGGTGGAGGCCGCGTCGGCCGCGCCGATGCGCACCAGGCCGATCGTCGCCGCGCGACGGGCGACCGCGACTGCAACGGGCGGAGCCATTCTGCCCACGGCCACGACGCAATCGGCCTCACCGCGATCGATGAGGCGGACCGCATCGCTCTCGGCGGGCAGGAACGGCCCGCCGCCGCGATCCGCCCGCGCGATCGCACCGGCCGCGCCATACCGCCACGTGCAGACGGCCGCGGCACCCGCCAGATTCGCGCCGCCGTCGAGTCCGCCGGCGAGCGGGATCTCGAAGGCCGGTTTCTGATGCGCAATCGCGCGGACGAGCAGGGCCGTGCTCCAGGGGCCGAGACCGTTTGGATCGGCTCCCCGCATGGTCACGACCGCCACGCACCCGCCCCCCGCGATCGCGTTGGCAACGACGTCGGCTGCGGCCGCGATGGCGTCGTCATCCGCCCGCGGCGAACCGCCCCGATTTCCCGCCACCGCGGCCTCGATCAGCCGCGCGGCATCGACGGCGGCCGCGGTCGGAAGGGCGATGTGACGGTGCGTCGGTGCCGGGGGAAGCACGGAGTCGCCGCCGATGGCGATCGTGCGGCGGGGCCCGTTTCCGGGCCGCGGCGGGGTGACGAACCGTTCGATGAATCGCGGGTGCGTCGCGGACGGATCACAGAACCAGAAGATGACGAGGTCGGCACGATCGCGGAGTTCCTCCCATTCGGAAGTCACCTCTCCCGTCCGTGCGATCGTGGGTCCGCTGACCTGTGACATCTCCGAGCCACCGGCATCGACCGCCGCGCCGACTGCCTCCGCCAGATCGAGCGCGGTCGTGATGGCTTCGAGGCTGGCGTCGGCCAGACCCGTCAAGAGCACCCGCCGGGCGGACACGATCGTTGCCGCGGCCCGGTCGAGCGCGGTCTCGCGTGGTGCGGCGGAGCCGTCGATGCTGCATGAGGCCGACGCCTCGCCGGCCAACATGCCGAACGCGGCCGCTCCGGCCCCGCAGGCCCCGGTCATGCCGTCGGCGGTCACGATCACGTCTTCGCAGAGCAGCGGGCAGACGGTGCAGACCCGTGGTTCGGAATCGACCGCGGCGGTGGAGCGGGAGGAGATCACTGCCCCGGCAGCATGATGCTTCGCCGCCGGTCAGGCAAGGCCCGTCAGCGGGCCGTCGCCGCAGTAGTCGGAATTTCCAAACCGGCCGAGCCCCGCATGACCCATGGCGTGCGCCAGCGAGAGCAGGAATCGGTTGTGGGGGACGCCGGGAAAGTTCACCGCGCGGCCCATCGTCAATCCGAGCCCGCCCCCCACGAGCACCCAGGGAATGTCCTCGTGGGAGTGCGAGTTGCCCTCGCCGAGTTCGTTCGTCCAGAGAATCGTCGTGTGGTCCAGCATCGAGCCGTCCCCCCCGGGCTCGGGTGTCTCGGCGAGCCGCCTCGCGAGGTGGGCCACCTCCCCTGCGTACCATGCGTCGATCCGCGTGAGTTTGTCCTGGGCGGACTCGTTGGAGTTGGGCTCGTGGGAGAGCCCGTGCTGACCCTCGTCGATGCCGAGCCACCGCATGCATGGCTGGCCGACGGAGTTGGTGTATTGCAGGGTCGCGACCCGGGCGAAGTCCGCGGCCAGCGATGACACGAGCAGCTCGATCTGCATCCGGCTGATCCGCGGCATGTGGTCGTTGTGAAGCATGACGCCCTGCTCGAGCACGGGTACGGCATGCTCGACCTCCGCCTGATGGCCGGCGAGTTGCTGCTCGAGGCCCCGCACCAGACTCGTGTGCTCCTCGAGGATCCGGCGGTCTTCGACGGGAAGCGAGGCCATCAACCGCCGAAGGTCCTCGTGCACCTCGTCGAGCACGCTCCGCAGGCTCTCGCGGTCCTTCATCTCGCCATAGAGTTTGTGGAACATCTGGTAGGGGTCGCCGATCGGCGTGACCGGCTTGTTGGGGCCCGCGTAGACCATCCTCGTCCAGGTGTCGGCCCGGTCTGGAACGAGCACTCCGAACTCCAGCGACCCGAACCGCGTCGCCTTCGCGGGGTCCGACTGGAGAAAGTCCCGAATCTCCTGGTCGATCGACTTGCCACTCGCCCAGCCGGCCGGCGTCTCGCCGCCCCCCTGGACGTTGCCGGGGAAGAGCTCGATGCCGGTGAGCAGGCAGCCGATGCCCCGCATGTGGCCGTCGCCGTCGCCCCGAACCTTGTTGTGAATGCCCTTGAGCGTGAGCAGCCTGTCCTTGAAGGGGGCGAGCGGCTCGAGGATCGGGGGCAGCGGCCGATCGTCGAACGGTCCTGCCTCCGCCGGCCAGAAGTTCCTCCTCACCACCCCATTGGGGCTGAACACGATCACGAGCCGCTGCTTCGCCGCCACCGGGGTCGTCGCGAGGCTCGGCAGGTTGCCGAGGAAGGGAAGGACCGCCGACCCGACGCCCAGCCGCCCGAGCAGACGGCGTCGCGACAGTTGCACGAAGGGACTCACGGCAAGGTCTCCGGGGGCGCTTTGTCGGCGGCTGCGGTGCGGGGTGGGGCCGCGGCCAGCACCACGATATCGACCAACAGGCGGCGGATGTCGAATCCGGACGCTGCGAACGACCGCCGCAGGGTTTCCATGGTGTCGGGGCCCCAGGCCGGCACCGGCTGTTTCACGAGCGCGTGGAACAGCGACTGCACGAAGGCGTCCTGCGCGTCTCGGCTGGTCGCCACGTAAGCCGCGAGTTCACGGGCCCCGGCGAACGTGGCGAGGGAACCCTCGCGCGAGAGGTACGAGCCCGATGCGTCGATGGCCCGTGCGGAGAGCCCCGCGTTTTCGACCGTGCGGTGGCGGCCGACCGCGTCAAACTCTTCGAGGGCGAAGCCGAGCGGATTGATCATGGCGTGGCAGGTCTGACAGGCAACACCGCTGGTCTGGCTCACGACCCGCTCGCGGGTCGTGAGGTCGGGGTGCTGCTCCGGAGCGAGCGGCGCGATCGCCTCCTGCGGCGAACGCAGGACGTTGCCGAGCACGGTGCGGGTGAGGAACACCCCGCGGTGGATCGGGGAGGTGGCCGCGGGGTAGGAGAGCACGCTCATCAGGTAGGGGTGGGTCAAGAGTCCACCACGGCGGCCGTCGTCGACGCGGACCCGGGTGAACGGGGCAGCGGACGGAAGAGCGACGCCGTAGAGCGGCGCGAGGCGACCGTTCAGGTGCACCTCGTCATCGGTGAACAGCCGGCGGAAGTCGCCCCGCTGCCAGACGGCCTCTTCGAGGAAGAGATCCAGGCTGGTGCGGAGATCGGCGGCGACGTCCGGCGAGAAGTCCGGCTCGTGCCGCGGATCCTTCCGCACCTCCGGGCCGAGAGCGACCCGCAGCCAGGAGAAGAGGAAGTCGCGGATCTTCGCCCGAGTGCGGCGGTCCTGCACCATGCGTTCCGCCTGGCCGCGAATCTGGTCCGGCGTGGTGACCGAGCCCCTGCCGGCCGCCTCCCTGAGCGGTCGATCGGGGATCGAGTCCCAGAGCCCGAACGAGAGCCGGGCCGCCGTGGCGAACGGATCGTCCCCGCCCGTGTCGAGGAAGAGAAAGCGGGGCGAGCCGAGCGTGGCCAGGAGCGATCGCCGCAGCGCTGTGTCGAGATCGGGCGCGTCGGCGAATGGCCGATCGACGACGAGCGTCCGCAGGTCGTCGGTCAGCGGACGGCGGAAGGCCCGCTCCGCGAACGTGGCGGCAAAGGCCTTCATTCTCTGCTCACGGTCCGGGCTGTCTCGCTTGACATGCGCGAGTTGCTCGATGCGGTCGAGCACGTGATCGGCGGTCTCGGCGGCTGCCGCGGTCGTGGCCGCAAACCACTCCGGCGACACCCCTGCGCCCCGTTCGTATCCCAGCGACTCGTCGTCGGGCGGAAACGGCGTGGTCAGCACGAACGACCGCGGCGAATCGTACGGAATCAGCACCCGGTCGGGCACGGTCTCGAGGATCCCGTGCGGTTGCTGCCAGAGCAGACGGATCGCGGCCGCCGAGACGCTTTCGTGCACGTTGTTGTCGACGCCCTGATTGGCTTTCGAGAAGTCGAGCCTCAACGGATACACGCGGCCCCCCAGCAGGAAGATGCCGGCGCGATGCTCGGTCGTGGTGTTCGATGTGACCGAGGCGTCGATGAGCGGCGGCTCGTCGTGGTCGCGGTTGATCGAGAGCTTCACCGAGTGCGAGGATCGAATGACAAACTCGTGGAGTCCCGTTTCCTTCGGCACGATCGAGCCAGTCCAGCGGATCGTGAACCGATTCGGCTCGAACCGCTCGGGGTCGGGGCCCTCGATGCCGAAACGAAAGTCGATCCGCGGATCGACCTGTTCGTAGACCGGTCTGGCGTCGCGATCGGAGCCCCGTCCGCGGAAATATCTCCCCTTGAGCCCGCGTTGGGGGGAGACCCCGGGGCCGGCGTCTCGGAAACTCCCGATCAAGTCGGCCATCACGCTGCGATACTGCCGCACGGTGAGGCGCAACAGTTCGACACGGGGCGGACGTGTGCGGTCGTGGGCCGCGTCCGGGGAGAAGGCCAGACGGATGTAGGCGGCGACCTCCCGGGCCGCCTCGCCGGTGACTTTCGCCGGGTCGTCCAGGGGCATCGTCTGCTCGATGGTGGCCGCGAGTTGGTCGATCGACCGGTCGGCGGTGAGCGGTTCGGGGGCATCCGGCGTCCCGGCGCCATCCCGCCCGTGGCACCGCAGGCAGTGCTCGCGGTAGACCGCCAGACCGGGCGGGTCGGCCGCCAAGCCCGGCGTCACCGGCCACAGCATGGAGGCGACGGCGCCGGCGGCGAGTGCCGTCGTTCGGACGTGCCGTGCGGTTTGCATGACCGTTGCGGGCTGCGCCCGTTCAGGCGGAGTGGCTCAGGGGCCGCGCGAAGACGAGCCGGCCGGCCGAGGTTTGCAGCGTGCTGGTGACGCTCACCTGCACCGAGCGGCCGATCTGCTCGCGGGCGTTCTCGACGACGACCATCGTGCCGTCCTCGAGATAGCCCACGCCCTGATCGGGCTCCTCTCCCTGCTTCACCAGCCGCACGTTGACGGAGTCGCCGGGCACGAAGGTCGGCTTGAGTGCCAGCGAGACGTCGTTGATGTTGATCGTCGGTACCGTCTGCACGCCCGCGAGCTTGGCGAGCCCGCCGTCGATCGTGACGACACGGCCCCCCAGCTGGCGGGCGAGGTCGACGACACGGGTCTCCATCGACATGTCCTCGGTCGTGTCGCGGGGTGCGATGACGTCGATGTCGATCGCCTCGTTCGCTCGCAGGCGGGCCAACACGTCGAGGCCGCGGCGGCCCCTGGTACGCCGTTGCTTGTCGGAAGAGGAGGCGGCAATCTGCAGTTCGTCGAGCACGAACGAAGGCACGACGAACCGGCTCTCGAAGATGCCGGCTTCCGCGAGATCGGCGATCCGGCCATCGACGATCGTCATGATGTCGATCACGTTGGGGCGCAACCCGCGCACGTCACGGGCGAACTCGACGAATGGAATGAGGAAGCGGAAATCGTCTCGCGTCTGCAGCAGCAGGCTCGTGCAGGCATAACAGAGCACGCAACCCAGGATCAGCGGCAGCCAGGTCCGGAGCGGGTCGCTGGGCCGCATCGGGAGGATCGGCGTCAGGGCCAGCATGGCGACGTAGGCGAGAAACACGCCGATCAAGAGGCCGAAGTACACGGCCGTGATCGTCGTGAGATCCTTGCGGCGGAACAGGCCGTCGATGCCGATCACCGTGAGCGGCAGCGCCACCATCGCCGCGAGCACCGCCCAGGGGACCCAGACGTCGGCCGACTGCATGGCCGACGAGTTGAAGATCAGCACCGCGATGCCCACCGACACCATCACGAAGAGCGCGCGGAGGATGAGGAGTGCCATGGGGCGATTGGCCGACGGGGGACGGGGAGAAGAGAGGCGGATTCTATCATCGGCCCGGCGCGAATCCCATCCGGGGCAGGGGAGGTTCAGTCCCCCGGCAGCCGGCGGCGGTGGTCGAACTCGAGGTAGCGGTCGTTCATCCCGGCGATGTAATCGGCGACGCTGCGGCGGATGCCGAAGGTGGCCGCCCGCTGCCGGTATCCGGCGGGCAGTTCGTCGGGGTGGTTCGCATACCACCAGAAGAGCTCGGTCAGGTTCCGCTGGGCGGGCAACCTGACGGACAGCACCCGTTCGCAGCGGTAGACGCGCTCGAAGAGAAACCGTTCCAGCTCGCGTTTGCCGGCGGCGAGCTCCGGCGAGTGGGCCACGATTCTCCCCCCGGCAGACGAGCCACCGCCGCGGAATGCCTCCCGCACGCGGGTCACTGAGTCGATGTTGAGCGAATCGATCGTGTGTCGCGTCTGCCGGACGAGCTCCGCCACCTGGAAATCGACCAGCTCGTGAAGGATCGCCCGGCGGGCCTCGACCCCCTCGAGACGGCCATGAAGAACCTCCACGCGGACCGCCGCCTCGGCAACCAGTGGCAGTTCCAGGAGTTCGTCGAGCGTCACGAGTCCCAGCTCCACGGCGTCGTCGGCGTCGTGGGTGTCGTAGGCGATCGAGTCGGCGGCATCGACGACCTGCGCCTCCAGCAGCGGTGCGGGGGCGGTGCCGTCCTTCTTGCGGGTCGCCTGCGCGTCGAGCACCTCGCGGGAGAGGTTGAGGCCAGGGAACTCGGCGTAGCGGGTCTCGAGCAACTCCATGATCCGCAACGCCTGCGCGTTGTGGTTGAAGCCCCCTTCGCCGCGGAGGAGGTCGGCCAGCGTGTCTTCGCCGGCGTGGCCGAGCGGCGGGTGGCCGATGTCGTGGGCCAGCGCGAGCGTCTCGACCAGATCCTCATTGAGAGCCAGCGCCCTGGCGAGCGTCCGCGCGATGCTCGTCACCTCGAGCGTGTGCGTGAGCCGGCTGCGGTGGTAGTCGCCGTGGTAGCCGGTGAAGACCTGCGTCTTGTGGGCGAGCCTCCGGAACGCGGCGGAGTGCACGATGCGGTCGCGGTCGCGTTGGTAGGGGCTCCGGAACGGGTGCGGCTCCTCGTGATGCACCCGGCCCGCGGAGTCGACGGCGTGCATCGCCCAGGGGGCGAGCATCAGCTGTTCGCGGATCCGCCAATCGGGCTGGCTCCACTCGGCGGCGGTCATGGGACGGACTCCCCGGCAGCCTTCGTCAGCTGTTCCCAGAGCGCGTCGAGCGATTGCGGCAGCACCCGCACCCCCGCGACCGTCGGCATGAAGTTCACGTCTCCGCTCCACCTCGGCACGATGTGCCAGTGGAGATGGCCCGGCACCCCCGCCCCGGCGACGTGGCCGAGGTTGAGCCCCACGTTGAAGCCCTGCGCCTGCATCAGCCGCTCGATCGTGCCGCACCAGGCGGTGATCCGCTCCTGAAGGTCGAGGTGCTGCTCGGCCGTGAGGGCCGCCAGTGTCGCGCGGTGGTCGAGCGGGGCCACGAGGAGATGGCCGTTGGCGTAGGGGTAGCGGTTGGCGACGACCACGCTCAGCGGCGTCCGTTCGAGCACCCCCAGCGCTCGATCCTGCTCCGGAGTGGCTGAAGCGGCGCGGCAGAGAAAGCACGACTGGTCCGCACCGGGCCGCCAGCGGGCCACGTCGCCGGCGGGCTCGGCGGCCGCGGCGCCCTGCACGTCTCCCAGCCGCCACGGAGCCCAGAGACGTTCGATGTCCATGGGGGTAGCGTAGCCGAAACGGTGATGCGTGGGGGGGCGGGGCGACGTGGGGAATTCTCCCCTGCGGCATCCCGGTCGGCTTCCCTATGATTGGCGGCGGTGGTCGATTCACTGCGTGTGGCACGTGCGGCGAGGTCTGCGTGGAATTCAAGGTCGCCCTGGACGTGTTCTCCGGGCCGATGGACCTCCTGCTCTACCTCGTCAAGAAGCACGAGGTCGATGTGACGGAGGTGCCGATCGCCGCGATTGCGGGCGAGTTCGTCGCCTACATCGACGTGCTCGAGGATCTCGCCATCGATCAGGTGGGCGAGTTCGTCGAGCTGGCGAGCGTGTTGCTCGAGATCAAGGCGCGGGCGCTCGTGCCGCGGCCCGAGGAGACCGAGGAGCCGCTTGAACTCGTGCGCGAGGATCTCGTGCAACGGCTGCTGGAATACAAGCAATACCGGGACGCGGCGACGATGCTCGAAGACCGGGCCCGGCAATGGGAGTTGCGGTTTGCCAGGCACTCGGCCGACGAGCCGGCGGCACGCAACGCGCCGGCCGAGGTGACGATCGGCGACGTCCACGTGTGGGATCTGGTCGGGGCGATGACGCGGGTGATGGCCAAGCGGGAGAAGCGTCGGCCGCGGCAGATCGTCCACGACGACACGCCGATCGAGACGCATGCCAACCGGATCGAGGCGCTCGTGGCGGAGCGGGGGAGGGTGGCGTTCACGCAGCTCTTCGACGACGATATGCCCCGCTCGCGGATCGTGGGTATCTTCCTGGCGGCGCTCGAGCTCGTGCGGCGTGGGAAAATCGCCACCCGCCAGGACAACCTTTTCGACGAAATCTGGCTCGAGCCCGCGGCACAGCGGCATTCTGCTCCACACTCGGCTCCGCCGGCACCTCCCGCATGATCGACAACTCGCCGTTCCGCACGCTCGTCCACAAGGGACTCACCGTCGAGGGGTATTCCCGCGCCGCCGTCCAGAGCTGCTGGAGGATTCCCGAACTCAAGCTCGGCTTCGACCTCGGCTCGCAGCCGTGGGGCTTCATGGCCACGGCCACCTGGTTCATCACGCACACGCACCTCGACCACATAGCGGCGCTGCCGGTCTATGTGGCCCGCCGGCGGATGATGAAGATGGAGCCGCCGACGATCTACCTGCCGGAGACGGCGATCGAACCGATCGAGAAGCTGCTCAAGGCGGTGTCGAGGCTCGACCGGGGCCGGCTCCCATGCACGCTTCTGCCGGCGCGGCCCGGCGACGAGATCGAGCTCTCGCGGGAGCATGTCGTCACGGTGTCGGGCACCTGCCACACGATTCCGAGCGTCGGCTACGTCGTCTGGGAACGCCGCCGAAAGCTCAAGCACGAATACCAGGGTCTGCCGGGCGACAAGATCCGGGACCTGCGTCTCTCCGGCATCGACGTCACGCACGAAATCCGCTCGCCGCTGGTGGCCTACCTCGGCGACAGCTCGCCCGAGGGGCTCGACCGTTCCCCGGCGATGTTCGAGGCGATGATCCTGATCACCGAGCTCACTTTCGTGGCGCACTCGCACCGCAAGGAAAAAATCCACAAGTTCGGCCACATGCACCTGGACGATCTGCTCGCCCGCCGTGAGCGATTCCGCAACGAGTTGGTCATCGCGACGCACTTCTCCACCCGCTACACCGACGACCGCATCCGGCGGATTCTCGCCAAGAAGATTCCCGACATGCTCGACGGCCGCCTGCAGATCTGGATCTGATCGGCGGGCCGGGGTGTCCTTTGGCCGCCGCTCGGCATCGCCGGGAGGCGATCGCGGCCAGGGTGGGGGCGTCCGCGGGAATGCGGCATACTCAGGCGGTTCCCCCGCGCCGGTCATCGAGATGCGTCCACCATGGGGCCGCCCCGCCACGCCTACGTCCACGTGCCCTTCTGCCGGCACCGCTGCGGTTACTGCGACTTCACGCTCGTGGCCGGCCGCGACGAACTCGTTGACCGCTACTTCGCGGCGCTCTCCCGGGAGTTGGAGCGGGTGTCGCCCGGGGCTCTTGCCGCTCCGGCGGGGCTCGAACTCGACACGCTCTACCTCGGCGGCGGCACCCCTTCACACCTCGGACCCGTCGGGCTGCGGCGGCTCTTCGACCTCCTGCACCGGCGACTCCAACCCGTCGCCGGTGCCGAGGTGACCGTGGAGGCCAACCCGCTCGACGTGACGCCCGACTTCGCGGCCGCCGCCGCCGACTGCGGCGTGACGCGGGTGAGCCTCGGCGGCCAGTCGCTCGACGCGGCGACGCTCAGGGCGCTCGACCGCGACCACGCTCCCCACGACGTGCGCCGCGCGGTCGCGTTGCTGATCACGGCCGGCTTCGGCGTGAGCCTCGATCTGATGACGGCGGCTCCGGGGCAATCGCTCGCCGACGTGGAGCAGGATCTCGACGAGGCCATCGGTTTGGGCACGCAGCACGTCTCGGTCTACTGCCTCACGTGGGAGAAGGGCACGTCCTTCGAATCGCAGCGCCGCAAGGGCCTGCTGCAGTCCGTCGAGGAGCCGCTCGAGCGACGGATGTTCGAGGCGGCGATCGACCGGCTGGAGTCCGCCGGTTACGAGCACTACGAAGTCTCGAACTTCGCGAAGCCGGGGGCCCGCTGCCGCCATAACGAGGCCTACTGGGACTGCCGCCCCTGGGAGGCGTTCGGTCCGGGCGCTGCGCGGTTCGACGGTCGGACCCGAATCACCAACCATCGGGCGACGACGACCTGGATGAACAAGGTCCTGGCGGGCCAGGGCTTCGCGTTCGATGTCGATGGGATGACGGCCGAGGACGCCGCGCGGGAGCGCGTGGTCGTCGGCCTCCGCCGCCGCGACGGCCTCGACCGCGAGGCCTTCGCGGCCGCCAGCGGCTTCGCGCTCGATGCCCTCGCCGGCGGGGCGATCGCCCGCTGGGCCGAACGGGGCCTCGCGACCGACGACGGCCGCCGCGTGCGGCTCACCCGCGCCGGCCTTCTCGTCTCCGACGCCCTCTGGTCCGAGGTCCTCAAGTAAGGCAGGATCCAGCCCGATGCGCCGTCGTCGGGTGCACCACGGGCAACCCGATCCTGTCGCGACGCCCCGCCGATGACGCCCATGCGACAACTCACCACCGCCCCGCACGGCCACGTGCTGACCCACTGCGGAGTCTGGTCGCCCGATTCCCGCTGGATCGTCTACGACGTCCGTTCGGCGGCGGACGGGGGGACGTTCGACGGCACGCGGATCGAACGGGTCGAGGTCGATACCGGCCGCGTCGAGGTGCTCCACGAGTCGCGGAACGGGGCCTGCTGTGGCGTGGTCACCTGCAGCCCGATCGATGACCGGGTGGTGTTCATCCGCGGTCCGGAGCATCCGTCCTCCGACTGGACGTACGGCCCCGCGCGGCGGCAGGGGGTGATCGTTCGCGTGTCGTCTCCGGGCGTCGTGGAACCCCTCGATGCACGCGATCTCAGTCCCCCGTTCACGTCCGGCGCGCTCCGCGGCGGCAGCCACGTGCATCAGTTTTCGCCCGACGGTGAGCTGGTGAGCTTCACCTACGAGGACGCCGTCCTCGAGGCGGCGAATCGGGCCGGACTTCCCGGCGAGCAGAATCGCCGGGGCATCGCCGTGAGCGCGTGCGGCCGTTGCGTCGTCGTGCCGCGGACGCATCCGCGCAATCACGACGGGTCGGCCTTCAGCGTGGCGATGTCGAGGCTCGACGACGAACCTCGGCCGGGGACCGACGACATTGCCCGCAGCCGCGAAGAGTCCTGGGTCGGGCTGCATGGGTACCGTCGGCCGGACGGCTCATGGCAGCGGCGTGCGCTCGCCTTTCAGGGCGACGTGCGAACCGGCCCGGGGGAAACGATCACCGAGGTCTTCATCGCCGATCTGCCCGAAGGGCCCGGGGCTCTCGAGCAACCGGGCGCGGGGCCGCTCGCGGGCACCGCGACGACGCGACCGCAGCCGCCGCTCGGCGTCCGGCAGCGCCGGCTCACCTTTACGGCGGGCCGTCGCCATCCCGGCATCCAGGGTCCTCGGCATTGGCTGCGGTCGAGCCCCGATGGCGAGTGGATCGGGTTTCTGATGCGGGATGATGCGGGGGCGCCGCAGATTCATGCGGTCAGCCCGCGGGGTGGCGAGCCGGTGCAGATCACCCGGGAGCCCTCGGGCGTCGGCAGCGCGTTCACGTGGAGCCCTTGTGGCGGCCGGATCGCCTGCGTGATCGACGGCAGCGTCTGCCGCGTCGATGCGACCACGGGCGTGGTCGTGCGGCTCACGCCACCCATCCGCGATGCGTCCGGACCGCGGCCGGAGGCGTGTGTTTTCTCGCCAAACGGCCGGCAGATCGCGTTCGTCCGGAATCTGCCCGGAGGCGGCGGAGGGGCCTGGAACCAGATTTTCACGGTGAACACGGCCGCTCGTTCATGATCGGCGTCGGACGACGGCAGGCCTGTTTTTCCCGGGTTCTGGCCGACACCGCTTGCTCGCGTGCGGACCCATTGTTAGTCTCCGGGGCTCTTTCCCGCCCCTCGGGCGGACAACTCGCACCCGAAGAATCAACGGTTGATCGACAGATGAAGACGTACATGGCCAAGCCCGGTGAGATCGAGCAGCGGTGGTGGGTTGTCGATGCCAGCGGCCGGAGGGTCGGTCGGCTCGCCAGCGACCTCGCCATGGTGTTGATGGGCAAACACCGCCCCACCTACACCCCGCACGTTGATACGGGCGACCACGTCGTCGTGATCAACGCCGAGAAGATCGAGTTCAGCGGCAAGAAGTGGCAGCAAAAACTCTACCGCTGGTACACCGGCTACAACGGCCTGAAGACCGAAACGGCCGAGCATCGCCGGGATCGCCGCCCTGAACTGATCATCGAGGAGGCCGTTCGCCGCATGCTCCCGAAGAGCCGTCTCGGCCGGAAAATGCTCGACAAACTGAAGGTTTATGCGGGCAGTGAGCATCCGCATCAGCCGCAACAGCCCGAGCCGATCGAGTTCGGCGCCTGATCCGGCACCGAGGCGATCCGACGACAGACGGCCCCGACCACCAACCATCACGCGACACCACACGCAAAAGACCACCAAAGAGGACGACGATGACGGCAGAGCAGGGCGTGAAGAACGCACGACGCGGAGAAGAGATCATTGCGACCGGTCGGCGGAAGACGGCCGTGGCGCGGGTCCGGCTGCGTCCGGGTTCCGGTGAGATCGTCGTGAACGGCCGGGATTTGAACGCCTACTTTCCCGCGATCAAGGACCGGGAACTCGTTGCCGGTGCGCTCGAGCACGTCGGCAAGAGGTCGGCCGTCAAGGTGTCGATCACGGTCGATGGGGGCGGCCCCACGGGTCAGGCGGGAGCCTGCCGGCTGGGCATCGCCCGGGCCCTGAAGGTGTTTGACGCCGAACTCGCCGAACCGCTCCGCCAGGGTGGCCTGCTCACCCGCGACGGACGCATGAAGGAACGGAAGAAATACGGCCTCCGTGGTGCACGTCGCGGGACTCAGTTCTCGAAGCGTTGATCCCGGCCCGATCGCCTGGCAAGGCGGTTGGGGACCTTCGGCCCCTGCGATTGTTTCAATCGTTACATCCCCGCGTGTCGGGGCATCGGCGGCATTTTTCATCGCCGTAAACCGAAGGCATACTTGGGGCGTGGCCGCCGGTGGCGCGGCCTTCCTGCGCAGCCCGGGCCGCGACGGTCCCGCATCGAAAGGCTCGATCATGATCCGGCTCACGTTTCTGGCCGTTCTCGCCCTGCTCTCGTCGTCGGCCTTCGCGGTCGAGTCGCCGGGGAACGCCCCCCAGGCAACGACGGCCGCTCCGGCGTCACAAGACCTGCTCGAGGCGCGGGCATCCGGCCTGATCGATCTGAAGTTCATTCCCAATGATTCGCGTTCGGCGCAGGTCGTCGTCACCAATCGCTCGAACCGGCCGCTGACGCTCCGGCTCCCCGCGGGATTTGCCGGCGTGCCGGTGCTCGCCCAGTTTCAGAATCAGCAGCAGGGTGGCGCCGGATTCGGCGCCGGCGGCATCGGCGGCACACCCCAGAACGTCGGTGGGGGCGGCGTGCAAAACGCCGGCATGGGCATCGGCGGCCAGGGGGGCGGTCCATTTTCGCTGCCGCCCGAGCGAACCAAGACGCTTCGAGTCGCGACCGTCTGCCTCGAGCATGGCAAGCGCGAGCCCTCACCCCGGATCGAATACCGCATGGAGTCGCTCGCATCGTGCTCGAGCGACCCGCGGCTGCAGGATGTCATCTCGTCGCTGGCCAATGGCGGCATTTCACAGAAGGTCGCCCAGGCAGCCACCTGGCACATCTCGAACGGCCGCTCGTGGGAGCAGCTGGGAGCCGAGATGATCGTGATGGCGGGGGGTGATCCGGACGTCCCGTTCTTCTCCGCGGCCGAGCTGGCCGCGGCACGCCGCCTGGTCGAGGCGGCCACGGCCCGGCAGCCCGCCGTGCCCTCGACCACGAGCCAGTCGTCGGCCCGCTAACTGGCCAAAGTCATCCATCACCTTTGTCCACTGGATCGACCGGTGGAAACGCCGAGGGTTTTCATGGTCGATGATCCTCGCATCCTGCTCGGGCAGACTTCTTCAACAGTCTGCTGACGGCGGGCCAGTCGGCGGCCACCGTCAGGGAGCCGACACCATCTCGCCGCCGGCCCGCGAGCCGAGCCCCCGCCAGACGCTCAGCTCGATGTCGGTGCCAATCGATCGCACCGCGCCGTCCATGAACGACGCGTTGACGAGGTCGCCATGATGGCTTCGCGACGTGACCGCGGCACGGGTCGGGCCCGCGGGCGCGATGCCCTCACGGATGCTCGAAACATCGACGTCGTAGGTTGCGCCCCCCACCGTGTGGGGCACGCTGGTGCCGGGGGCGAAGGTGGTCGTGAAGCCGATGTGGAGCGTTCGGCCGCAGACCCATTCGGTGTGGCCGGCGTCGGCCGACCAGCCCGAACCCATGAAGCCCGTCACCTCGGCGGGCGAAGCGAAGGCCGTCGCCGGCAGGCTGCCGACATCCTGGGCGCGGGGCGTGTAGGCCTTCACTTCGGCGATCGCGAGCGTCTTGCTCAGGCCGTCGGCATAAACGCCGGCCTTCAACTTCGAGAATGGGGCGAAGGCGCCGCTGCCGATGGCTTTCGTGTCGGGGTCATAGATGAAATACTCGCCGGTGTTGAGTCCGTAGTTGAGCGGGTAATACTTGGGAGCCCCGTTCCCATCGAGCACGGGCCTCGCTTTGGGCTCGCTCGGGCAGACAAACGTGTCGATCCGCATCGCCGCGACGCCGTTGGGAGGCGACAGGTCCTTGTTGACCTGATCGGAATAGGGCTTCGAAAAGTCGATGCGGCGGAAGACCGTATCGCCCTCCATGAAGGGGAGCATGGCGGCCTGACCAGACCAGGGCGCCTTGCCCGCTTCAGCCACGGCAAGAGCCGACGGCGGGAAATGCTTCTTGGCGTTTTCGTAGTTGAGCGACGCCAGGCCGAGTTGGCGGAGGTTGTTCTGGCAGGCCGTCCGGCGGGCGGCTTCCCGGGCCGACTGCACGGCGGGAAGGAGCATGCCGATGAGCGTGGCCACGATCGCGATCACCACCAGGAGTTCGACAAGGGTAAAACCGTGGCGGGGTCGGGGGCGTGCTCCCGGACGCCCGTCGAGGGGCAGCCCGGGCCGTCTCGCCCCTGCGATCAGTTCACGCTGACCGCCCGAGGTGCCGGAGACTTCGAAAACAGGCAAAAACATTTCAAAGCCCCGATTGCGAAAAAGATGCCTTTAAAAAGACTTTGAGAATCAATCTCGACAGCGTCATCCTAGCCGAATGGTTCGGGCGGACAAGGGCAGTGTCATGCCGGGGGCGTGGGGCATCGGCCGGAGCTTCCTTTTTGGGCCAGGAAGAGTGATTTTGCCCCTGCCTCTCCACATCCGCCGGTGATGCGATACAACGGTTTCGAGGCCTGGTGAGCGCGGGGCCGCCGGCAACCTGAGCGAGGGCGAAGGGACGACCATCGTGAGCCAAGAAGCCGCGGCTGCCAGTCGAACTATCCCCGGAAGCGAGCCGGCGGAGGTGGTCGTCGAGACGCGTAACCTCTCCAAGGTCTATCGCGACTTCTGGGGCCGGAGCAAGAAAACGGCGCTCAAGCCGCTCGACCTGGAGATTCGCCGCGGC
>SXWC01000083.1 GCA_005789975.1 Planctomycetaceae bacterium | reverse complement strand
GCTTGTAGAGCTGCGGTGACTGGGGCAGGGCGAAGAAGGACCCGTGGTCGAGCCGGCTCGGCACGAGGTAGTCGCGGGCTCCCTCGGGGGTGCTGCGGCCGAGCATCGGCGTCTCGACATCGACGAAGCCGAGCTCGTCGAAGTGGTCGCGCATGATCTTCACGATCCGGCTGCGGAGGAACATGTTCTCCTGCATGGCGGGGCGGCGGAGGTCGAGCCAGCGGTGCTTGAGGCGAACCTCCTCGCCCGGACGCTCCGTGGCCCCCGGCTGGAAGACGGGCGTCTCGGCCTCGTTGAGGATCTCCAGTTCGCGGCAGACGACCTCGATCTCACCGGTGGCGAGCTTCGGATTGGTGGTGCCGGCCGGCCGGCCGCCCACCGCACCCCGGGCCCGGATCACCCATTCGGCCCGCACCGCACGGGCCGCGGCGAGCACGGCCGGCGGGCTCTCGGGGCCGACGACGATCTGCGTGCGGCCCCAACGGTCGCGGAGGTCGATGAAGATCACCCCCTTGTGATCGCGGACGCGGTCGACCCAGCCGCAGAGGGCCACCTCGCTGCCGAGGTGGCTCGATCGGAGTTCGCCGCAGGTGTGGGTTCGAAGCAAGGGTGTGCACCTTTTCAGCGAGGCCCGCTGCCGCCGGCTCCCGCGGGCGGTGCAGGGCCCCAAACACTAGGAATCGGAGGAAAATGCCGACATGATCAGGAGCGCGACCGCCAGGAGGATGGAGATACCGAGCGACGGGACCGCGCCCCAGAAGACCAGCAGCGGGGCCGATTCGCCGAGCGAATCTCCGGCGAAGATCGCCGTCATCATCAGGATCACGAACAGCATGGCCGTGCCGAGCGACGACCAGGCGAGCACTTTGGGAAGCATGACGGGAATCTACCTCGCGACCCGCGGGGCCGCCAGCGCAGCCGCCCGGGCCGCGGCGGCGTCACCCCCGAAATCCAGATGCATCTGCTGGGTGGCTTCGGCGTCGCGGCCAAGTTCGCGAAACAGCATGCTCGGCTGGATGTCGCGATTGTGCTGGTATTTTTCGCTCGAATACTCGGTGATGTCGCCGAGGATCTGGTGAAAGAAGATCTGGCAGATCGGCACGCCCGGGTAGATCTTCACCGGCTGCACCGCGAACATCTCGAGCGTCCAGTAGCCGCAGAAACCGACGTCGCCGAAGCCCGCGGTGACGTGCACGAACAACCCCAGCCGGCCGATCGAGCTGCGGCCCTCGATCATCGGCACGAGGTTGTGGGTCTCGGTCCGCTCGACCGTGCGACCGAGGTAGAGCTGGTTGGGGGTCAGCACGAGCCCGTCTTCGGGGATCGAGATCCGCTCCACGCGGTTGCTCTTCCGCATGTCGAGCACGACCTCCTCGTAGACGAGAAGTTCGTCGTGGAGCGAGAGGTTGTAGCTGTTCGGATTGAGCCGGCCCTCGTCGAAGGGCTCGATGACGACATTGCGGCCGAGTTGCTGCCGAATCTCGTGGCCGGAGAGGATCATGGGAACTCCCGCACGGTGGCGAAGGGCGGACGGCTCGAGCGAACGGGGCCAGGGGTGGAGTCTATGCGGACACCCGCCTTCCTGCCCATGGGCCGGCCCGGAAGCCGCGGGAAGTCAGCGTCCCGGCCGTCGCGGCTTGATGCCGACCCTCGGGCAGAGGTCGGCCAGCGGGCAGTCGCCGCAGCGGGGCGCGCGGGCCGTGCAGACGCTTCGGCCGTGCTCGATGAGCCGATGGCTGAAGGCAATCCAGTGGTTCTGGGGGACGGTCGCCGAAAGGTCGCGTTCAGCGCGGACGGCGTCGGTGTGGCGTGTCAGCCCGAGCCGTCGCGAAATCCGGCCCACGTGGGTATCGACCACGACGCCCGAGGCGATGCCGAAGGCCGAGCCCATCACGACGTTGGCCGTCTTGCGACCGACGCCCGGCAGACGGACGAGTTCATCGAGGGTCCGGGGCACCTCGCCGCCATGCCGCTCGACCAGCGCCCGGGCACAGCCCAGGAGGCTCTTCGCCTTGGCACGGAAGAAGCCCGTGCTGCGGATCACGGCCTCCAGCTCGCGGGGCGGTGCCGCGGCGAGGGAAGCCGGATCGGGCCAGCGGCCGAAGAGCGACGGCGTCACCATGTTGACCCGCTTGTCGGTGCACTGGGCGGAAAGAATCGTGGCGATCACGAGCTGGAAGGGCGATGCGAAGTCGAGCGAGCAACCGGCCTGCGGATAGGCCTTCTCGAGGGTCTGGGCGATCGCATTGGCGCGGGTGGACCGGGCCCCCTTCGATTCCCGGCGGCCGACGGCCCGGTGCTGGCCCGACTGCCCGTCAAGGCTCTTGCTGCTAGGATTCATTCGATCCTCCCGACCGCAGGTCCTGGCAACCGGTCGCGGGAGACGGTGCGCGGATGAAAGGCCCGGCATGACGACGACAGGCGACGACTACGACCGACTCTATCTCGCTGGCATCGAGAAGTTCAACGAGTGCGATTATTACGAGAGCCACGAGATCTGGGAGGAGCTCTGGACGGAATACCGCGGCCCCTCGCGGAAGTTTTACCAGGGACTCATCCAGGCGGCCGTCGCGCTCTACCATTTCGGAAACGGCAACATTCGCGGTGCCCGCAAACTGCACGGCAGCGCGCATGCGTATCTCGCTCCCTACGCACCCCACCACCTCGGGCTCGACCTGACGAAGTTCCTCCGGGAGTTCGACTCCTGCCTCGCCGAGGTGGCCGCCAGCACGGACACCTTTCCCGAGATCGAGCTGAATCCAGATCTCCTGCCTGAAATCCATCTCGATCCGCCTCCGGCGGCCTGAAGCGAGGCCCCGGCCCGCCGGGAACGATTGCCATGACCGAAGAACCCCTCGCCTTTTCGCCCGACCAGTTCTCGGGGCATGCGCGTGTCTTCCCGCTGCCGAACCTCGTGATGTTTCCGCACGTCATGCAGGCGTTGCACGTGTTCGAGCCGCGTTACCGCGCGCTCTTCGAGGAGGCGATCGAGGACGACCGACTCGTGGCCCTCGGATCCCTGGCGCCGGGCTGGGAGCCGGACTACGAGGGCCGTCCGCCGCTCCGGCCCCATGCCTGCCTGTGTCGCATCGCCACCCATCAGCGGACGTCCGAGGGCACCTACAACGTGCTCGTGCTCGGCGTGCGGCGGCTGCATCTCATCCACGAACTGCCCCCCAAGAAGCTCTTTCGGGTGGTCGAGTCGCAGATTATCGACGACGTCGAGTCGGACGACGCGGCCGCCGGGGCTGCGGCTCTGCAGCGGCGACTGCTCGACGCCTTCAAGGGCTCGATGCCCCGGGTGCCCAACGCCCATGAGCAGCTCGATCAGCTGCTCGGCAACCAGATCACCCTGGGAATGCTCACCGACATCGTCGCCTACACGCTCGACATCGATCTCGAGACGAAGCTCCGGCTGCTCGCGGAGTGCGATGTCTTCGAGCGGGCCCGCATCCTCCTCGCCGCGATCGCCTCCCGGCCCGCCGCCGGCGGGGGGCGGACGTTTCCACCCAAGTTCAGCATGAACTGAGCGGCAGGGGCCGGGCAGGGCGGGCCCCGTGCGGTCTTCTGTCGATGGCGATTTTGCCTGCTACAGTGATGCTCCATGAGCGAATCCCACCATGTCGATCACGCCCGCATCGAACGGGCGGTCCGCGAGATTCTCGCCGCCGTGGGCGAAGACCCCGACCGTGAAGGGCTGCTCGAAACGCCCGCCCGCGTCGCCCGGATGTATGCCGAGATGTTCAGCGGCCTGCGACAGGATCCGCGGGTGCACCTCAAGAAAGCCTTCAGCGAGAAGTACGACGAGATCGTGCTCGTGCGGGACATCGCCTTCAACAGTGTCTGCGAGCACCACCTGCTGCCGTTCATGGGCCACGCCCATATCGGCTACCTGCCCGACGGCCGCGTGCTCGGACTGAGCAAGCTGGCCCGCGTGGTCGAGGCGGTGTCGCATCGGCCGCAGGTGCAGGAACGGATGACGGAGCAGATCGCCGACCTTCTGGAAAACGATCTGGGTGCCAAGGGCGTGGCCGTCGTCGTCGAGGCGACGCACACCTGCATGACGATCCGCGGCGTTCGCAAGCCCGGCAGCCTCTGCGTGACTTCCGCGATGAAGGGCGTCTTCCGCGCGAATGTGTCGAGCAGGGCCGAGGTCATGTCGCTGATCTACGGAGGTCGTCGGCAGTGAGGCCGCGGCATGGGTGTCCGCGGGCGAGGTCCGCGCGGGAGAAGGCATGAGGCTGCTCGTCGATTTTCTCTGCCGGTTTGGCTGGGGCATGGCGGCGGCGCTGGCGGCGACGCCGGCGTCGCTCGTTCCGGCCGGCTTCTACCGGGTGAACCTGCTCGTCGTGCTCGGGCTCGCGAGCGTGGCGGCCTTTCTGGCACGGGCTGAAGTGCCGGGGCTCACCTGGGTGCTCGCCGCTGCCGCAGCGGTGACCGCATGGCTCGGCAGCGTGGTCTGGCTCGGCGAGCGGGTGCGGGCCGGTCTCGCCTGCTGCGGGCTGTGCGCCGCGCTGCTGGGGGCCGCGACGGTGCTCGTGCAGGATCGATCCGGTGTCGCCGCCGCCGGGGAGGCGCTCGTCTCGGGGCTCGTCGTCGGGCTCACCGTGCATGCGATGCTGCTCGGTCACTGGTACCTCAACGCCCCCGGCATGCGGGTCGACGCGCTGCGGCGGATGATCGACGTGGCCCTCCTGGCGTGGGGCGTGCAGTTGGCGGCGTCGTTGGCGGGCGTCGTGGCGGCGGGGGGCTGGGGCGTGGCCGGCGACGCCACCACGGGAGCGCTGCTCTCGCTCCGCTGGCTGGCCGGCCTGGCGGGGCTCCCGGTGCTCCTCATCATGAGCCGCAAGACGCTCGATATTCCCAACACGCAGAGCGCCACGGGTATCCTGTATGTCGCCTGTCTTGCCGCGATCCTCGGCGAACTGACGGCGCAACTCCTCCGGGCCGCCTGACACGATGCGCATCACCTACGCCTGCCCCGCCTGCGAGGCCACCGTCTCGATCGACGGCGTCGAGACGATGTCATCACTCGTCTGTCCGCTGTGCACCGCGGCGGTCGAGGTGCCGCGGGATGCGATTGGCTGGAGCGGTCCCGGCGGGGAGCCTGCCGAGGCCGGTGAGGGGATGCCGCGGCTGCGGCGGTGCCTGGTGTGCCCCTCCACCGAACTCTTCACGCGGAAGGATTTTCCCCAGCGGCTCGGAGTCGGCATCGTGGTCGCCGGGCTCGCGGCGAGCTGCCTGACCTGGGCCTGGCGGCTCCTCGTGCCGACGTTCGCGATCCTCTTCGGAACCGCGCTCGTCGATGTGGTGCTCTACCTCCTGATGCCCGAATGCCTCACCTGCTATCGCTGCGCGGCGCGGTATCGCGGCGGCGGCGGGCCCTTCGGCGGCTTCGATCTCGAGACCCACGAGAAGCATCGGCAGCAGCGGATCCGCCTCTCAGAGCGGGCGGCCCCGGGCCGGCCGCCGGCTTCCTCGGTCTCCTGACGCCGACAAGGCAACCGCATGGATCTCGAGCGGAAACGGATTGAGGAAGACCTCAGGGGCGTCGTCTCGGGCGATGTGCTCTGCGACGACGTCGGCCGCGGGTTGTACGCCACCGACGGCAGCCTGTTCGAGGTCTGGCCGCTTGCCGTCGTCCGTCCCCGATCGGTTGACGACGTGGCGGCGACCGTGCGTTGGGCGGCCGAGCGGGGCGTCCCGGTGCACGCCCGGGGCGCGGGCTCGAGCGTCGCCGGCGGCCCGCTCGGGCCGGGGGTCGTGATCGACTGCTCCCGGTACATGCGGAGGATCGTCGAGACTCGCGGCGACACCGTGCGGGTTCAGCCCGGCGTCGTCGCGGCCCAGTTGGAGGAGCATCTCGCCAGGCGTGGCCGGATGTTCGGCCCGGATCCCGCCAACGCGGCGACGACGACCGTCGGCGGCATGATCGGTCGTGATGGTTCGGGGAGCCGCTTCCTGCGTCACGGCGCCGTCCGTGGCCGGCTGGAGTCGGTCGAGGTCGTTCTGGCCGACGGCTCGATCGTGGAACTCGTCCCCACGGCCCTCATGCCGGAAGGTGGGCCTGCCGGTGCGGTCGCGACGCTCGCCGCCGGCGTGCAGGCGATCCTGACGGCGTCTCGCGGCACGATCTCGCAATTTCAGCCGGCGACGCGGGCCACGCACGGTGGCTACCGGCTCCACGATCTCGCCCGTGACGGCCGCATCGATCTGCCGCGGCTGCTCTGCGGAGCGGAGGGCACGCTGGGGGTCGTGACGGCCGCGACGCTGCGGACGGTGCCGAAGGACGGCGCGACGGCGGTCGGGCTGCTCCTCTTCGACTCTCTCGAGGTCGCCGCCGAGGCGGCGGTCCGTCTTCTGCCGCTCGGGCCCAGTGCCTGCGACCTCTTCGACCGGCGGCACCTCGCCCTCGCCCGGGGCACGAAGCCGTCGTTCGAGCTCCTCATCCCTCCGGTCGCCGAGGCCGGACTGCTCGTGGAGTTCACGAGCGACGAGCCCGCCGACTGCAACGAACGGCTCGATCAGGCGATGGCACCGCTTCAGCGCGGCCGCCCGGCCTGCATCGACATGCGTCGGGCGGAGGATGCGTTCGACGCCGCGTTCTTCTGGGAGCTGTCCCGCAACAACGTCTCCACGCTGCACGGAGTGCGGGCCGGGATGCGGCCGGTGCCGTTCGTGGAAGACATCGTCGTGCCGCCGACGGCGCTTCCCGACTTCCTGCGGCGATTGCAGGAAGTGCTCAAGCGGGAACAAGCGACGGCCATGCTCTTCGGCCATGCCGGCCAGGGGCAGATCCATCTCCGGCCCCACGCCGAGCCCCGCAGGCCCGGGGAGCGCGAGCGGCTCGAGGCGCTCGCCGGGGCCGTCTATGCGGAGGTCGTCGCAGTCGGCGGCACGATCGGCGGCGAGCAGGGGCTCGGGCTCTCGCGAACGCCGTTTTTTCACCGGATGTTTCCCGAGCTCAGTGGCGTGTTCGGCGAAGTGAAGCGGCTCTTCGATCCGGTCGGCATCCTCAATCCCGGCCGGCTCGCGCCGGCGGCCGATGCCGCCGTCGCAGCCGGGTCGTGGGCCGCCTTTCGGCCGCCGCTCAGGCCCAGGGAAATGGCGGCGGATGTGGCGGAGGGGGACGTCCCGCCCGGCGTCCCTGCCAGCGTCGTGCCGCTGCCGGTGCTCTCGTGGGATGCCGCCAGGCTCGTCGTCGAGACCGACGCCTGCAATGGCTGCGGCAGCTGCCGCAGCCTGTCGCCCACGTCGCGAACCTGTCCGCGGTACCGGGAGAATCCCCGTGAGGAGGCGTCGCCCCGGGCGAAGGCCGACATCATGGCGGCCGTGCTGTCGGGCGGACTCGATCCGAAGACACTCTCCTCGGACGCCGCCCGCAGTCTCGCCGACACCTGTTTCAACTGCCATCAGTGCCGCACCGACTGCGCCGCGGGCATCGACATTCCGGCGCTCGTCATGGAACTCAAGGCCGCGCATCAGGCGGCCAACAGCATCGACTTCGGTCGCTGGCTGTTGGCGCGGGTCGACGGACTCTCCGCCACGGCCGGACGGGTGAAACCGCTGGCCAACTGGGCGATCGCCAGCCCGGAGGCGCGGTGGATCATCGAGAAGACCCTCGGCATCGCCCGCGGTCGCAAACTCCCCCCGTTCTCCGGCCGGCAGTTCATGAAGTGGGCCGCCCGCCGCGGAATCACGCGGCCCAGCCGCCGCAGCGGCCCGCGGGTGCTCTATTTTCTCGACACCTACGCCCGCTGGCACGACCCGCTGCTCGCACAGTCGTTCGTGAGCGTGCTCGAGCGGAACGGAATCGGGGTGTTCGTCGATCCGCGGCAGGTGGCTTCCGGCATGCCGCTGGTGTCGGAAGGAGACATCGAGGGCGCCCGCCGGCTGGCACGCCGCAACGTCCGCATCCTCGCCGAGGCCGTGCGGCTCGGGTACCGAATCGTCTGCACCGAGCCCTCCACCGTGACCTGCATCACGCACGACTATCCGCTGCTGCTCGACGACGAGGAGATGCCCCGCGTGGCGGCCGCGACCTGCGATGCGATGACGTTTCTCTGGGAGCTCCACCGCGAGGGAAAGCTGCGGCTCGACTTCAGGCCCGTGGCGTCGCGGCTGCTCTACCACGGACCGTGTCATTCCCGGATCGGCGCCGGCATGACGGCGGCCGAACACCTGTTGCGGCTCATCCCGGGGATTGCTCTCGAGACCGCCGACCGGGGCTGCTCGGGCATGGCCGGCACGTTCGGTCTGTCGCGGGAGAACTACCGCACGAGCCTCCGCGTGGGCCTCGGACTCGTGTCGGCGATGCGCGGCGGCGGCGTGGAGGCGGGCGCTACCGAGTGCAGCGCCTGCCGGATACAAATGGAGCAGGGCACGACGAAGCCGGCCGTGCACCCGGTGAAACTGCTGGCCCGCGCCTACGGGCTGCTCGACGGGCCCGGCCCGCACGGCCTCGACGGCCTGCTGTCCGCCACGAGCGGCCGGCTGACGACCACCTGACACCCCTCACCGCGACCGGCCGGTCACCCATGACAAGCGACCATCACGCCGCCGGCACCGCGACGCTCGTGATCGCCCTCTTCGCCGGCATGGCGGAGATCGCCGGAAGCCGAAACGTCGAACTGCCGTGGGGCGGTGGCACCGTGGCCGACGCGCGGCGGCTCGTGCGCCGCCTGCATCCCGCGCTTGCGCCGCTGCTCGACCGCAGCGCGTTCGCGGTCGGCAGCCGCTACGTGGGCGACGACACGCCGCTCGTGGTGGGCGACGACGTCGCGATCATCCCGCCGGTGAGCGGAGGCTGACATGATGGAGCATCCGGCCGGTCGTGCAGATGGCGCGCAGGGCGGCGCCGTGATCCAGCGGGAGCCGATCGATCCGGCGGTCCTGCTCGCCGCGGTGGGCGATCCCGCCGCCGGGGGCAACGTGCTCTTCGTGGGCACGGCCCGGGGCGTGACCGACGGAGTGATCACCAAGTCTCTGGCCTACGAAGCGCATGGGCCGTTGGCACGGGAGACGCTGGACGTCTTGCGGCTGCAGGCCCTCGCGCGGTTCTCGCTCACGGCCTGCCGCATCGTGCACCGCCTGGGGCCGGTCGTGGCCGGCGAGGCGAGCGTGGCGATCGCCGTGAGCGCGGCCCATCGTCGGGAGGCTTTCGCCGCGGCCGAATGGCTCATGGAGCGGATCAAGGCGGACGTGCCGATCTGGAAGTGCGAGGAGCGTGACGACGGGGGCCGCACGTGGGTGCATCCCGTCGCGGCGGGGCGGCCGGGAGGTGCGGCATGAGTCGCCACGCCCCGCTCATCGACGGATTCGGTCGGGTGCACACCGATCTACGGATCAGCGTCACCGATCGCTGCAACCTGCGATGCACCTATTGCATGCCGCTGGAGGTGTCGTTCAAGGCCCGGGAGGAACTGCTCACGTACGAGGAGATCACCCGCGTGGCCCGCGTGGCGGCGGGGCTGGGCATTCGGACGATCCGGCTCACGGGTGGCGAACCGCTCCTGCGACGCGATCTCGCCGGGCTCGTCCGGCAACTCGGGGCGTTGCCCGGGATCACGGAGGTGGCCCTGACGACGAACGGCCTCCTGCTCGCTGATCAGGCCGGGGCGTTGCGGCGGGCGGGGCTCACCCGGCTCAATGTGAGCCTCGACAGCCTGCGGGAGGAGATGTTTGAGCGGATCGCAAGGCGGTCCGGCCTGGATCGCGTGCTGGAAGGGCTCGCCGCCGCCAGGCGGGAAGGCTTCGAAGACATCCGCATCAACGCCGTGTCGGTCAAGGGACTCACCGAGGACGAGATCGTGCCGCTGGCACGATTCTGCCGCGTCGAGGGGTTCCATCTGCGGTTCATCGAGTTCATGCCCCTCGATGCGGAGGAGACCTGGGAGAAGTCGCAGGTGCTGTCGGGGGCCGACGTGCGGGCGATCCTCCAGGCGGAGTTCGGCCCGCTCGTGGCGGAGGCATCGGCAGACGCCGGCCAGCCGGCGGTCGATTATCGCTGGGCCGACGGCGATGGCCGGGTCGGCTTCATCGACCCCGTCAGCCAGCCGTTCTGCGAACGCTGCGACCGCCTTCGGCTCACGGCCGATGGGCAGTTGAGGAACTGTCTCTTCTCGACGGTCGAGTGGGACGCCCGACGCCTGCTCCGCGCCGGCGGCGACGACGACGGGATCGAGTCGTTGCTGCGGTCGTGCGTGGCGGCGAAGCGAGCCGCGCACGGGATCGACACGCCAGCCTTCGAGCGGCCCGCCCGCGCGATGCATCAGATCGGAGGCTGAGGATGTCGCACGGACCGCCGAGCCGTCGCTATCTCGACAACGCCGCCACGTCGTGGCCGAAGCCGGAGCCGGTGCTCGCGGCATGGCACGACGCGGCCGGTCGCGTGGGGGCCACGGCGGGCCGCGCCGCCTACCGGGATGCGGCCGAGGCCGGCGCGATCCGTGAGCGGGCCCGGGCCGCCATGGCCCGGCTCCTGGGTGGTGTCGATCCGGAGCGGGTGGCGTTGCCGGGGGGCTGCACGCTGGCCCTCAATATGGCGATCCACGGGCTCGTGAAACCGGGCGATCATGTGATCGCGACGGCCGCCGATCACAACGCCACCCTGCGGCCGCTGCACACGCTCGCGCGCCGCGGGGTGATCACGCTTTCGATCGTGCCCTGCGACGACCTGGGCCGCGTCGATCCGGCCGGGATCGCCGCGGCGTGGAAGCCCGCCACGCGGCTGGCCGTCATGAGCCATGCCTCGAATGTCTCGGGCGCGGTGCAGGACATCGCCGCGATCGGGCGGTTGGTGCATGAACGCGGCGGGCTGCTGCTGCTCGACATGGCGCAGTCGCTCGGCCTGCTGCCGTGTGAGACCGCCGGTTTCGGGGCCGACGTGGTTGCCGCGCCGGCCCACAAATGGCTGCTCGGCACGGCCGGCGCCGCGATCCTCTGGGCCCGGGAGGGGATCGAGCCCGAAACCTTCATCCAAGGGGGCACCGGATCGACGAGTGATTCACTCGACATGCCCGAGCGGTTCGTGGATCGCATGGAGGCCGGCACGCCCGATGTGCCGGCGCTGGCCGCCCTGGCCGCCGCCGCCGCCTGGCTCGAG
>SXWC01000082.1 GCA_005789975.1 Planctomycetaceae bacterium | reverse complement strand
GTCGATCTTTCGCGGCGGCATAGCGTGACCAACTGCAGCTCCACGCACTTCATGAAAGAGGCGCTGCGGTGCGACCGCAGCTCGCTGAAGCACGCGGGCCCCGTTTTTGCCTGCGACACACCTGCGGCCCTGATGGCCGCCCGCGGCAGCGCCGACCTGGAAACGGCCTTCATCGGCTACATCGCCGACGCGACCGCCGAGCCGGCTGCCACGGAGGCGGCGGCCGGACCCAAATCGGCCACGGCGGCCCCGAGCCGGCCGGGCGCGCCGCCGCTGGCGCGGCTGCTGGCCTACAGCCATCGCGAGACGCTCGAGATCCTCCGCGACCCCGTTCGTCTCGCCTTCGCCTTCATCGGTTCGGTCGTGCTGATGCTCGTGTTCGGGTTCGGGATCACCACCGACGTCGAGAACGTCCGCTACGCCGAGTTCGATCAGGACCAGACCCCCGCCAGCCGCGACTTCCTCGCCGCCTTCTCCGGATCGCGGTCGTTCGAGCGGCGGCCCGCGATCACCGACAGCTTCGAACTTCAGCGCCGCCTGCGGGCCAACGAGATCTCGCTGGCGCTCGAGATCCCCGACCAGTTCGGCCGTGAGGCCGCCAAGGGATCGCCCCCCGAGGTGTCGGCGGTCGTGGACGGCGCGAATCCATTCCGTGCCGAGACGATCGCGCAGTACGCCCGGGGCGTGACGCTCAACCACCTCCAGGAGGAGGCTCGTCGCCGCCCCCGCGGCACCGACCCCCTGGTCCGGCTCCCCGCCATCGAGCCGCGGTTTCTCTACAACCCGACCTTCGAGAGCATCTATGCGATGGTGCCGAGCATTCCGCCGCTCCTGCTCGTTCTCCTCCCGGCGATCCTCATGGCCGTCAGCGTGGTCCGCGAGAAGGAGCTCGGTTCGATCACCAACTTCTACGTGACGCCCACCAGCCGCTTCGAGTTTCTCGTCGGGAAGCAACTCCCCTACATCGCGATCGCGATGGTCAACTTCATGATCCTGACGGCGATGTCCACCGCCGTCTTCGGCGTCCCGATCAAGGGGAGCGGGCCGATGCTCACGCTCTGCGCCCTGCTCTACGCCTGCGCCACCACGGCCATCGGCCTCGTCGTGGCCTCGTTCACATCGAGCCAGGTCGCCGCCGTGTTCGTGACCGCGATCATCACGATGCTGCCGACGACGCAGTTCTCCGGGCTGCTGCAGCCGGTGTCGACGCTCCAGGGCAACGCCAGGGTCGTGGGCATGCTCTGGCCCACGACCTACTTCATGCACGCCAGCGTGGGGGCCTTCACCAAGGGGCTCGACGCGGCACTCCTCGTGCCCGACGCCCTGGCGCTGGCCCTCTTCATCCCGGTGCTGCTGGGCACGGCGATGGCCGTGCTCAAGCGTCAGGAAGACTAGCCATGCGGCACCTGACGAACATCCTCTGGCTCGGCATCAAGGAGCTTCGCAGCCTCCGGCACGATGTCGTGCTGACCGTGTTCGTCGCCTACGCCTTCACGATGGCGATCTACACGCAGGCCCGGGGCACCTCGTCGGAGGTCAACAACGCGTCGATCGCCTTCGTCGACGAGGACCAGTCGCAGCTCTCCAAGCAGTTGATCGCCGCCTTCTATCCGCCGCGGTTCAGACCTCCCGTGATGCTCGCGGCGGGCGAGGTCGATCGGGCGATGGACGAGGGCCGCTCGATGTTCGTGGTCGTGGTGCCCCCCGGATTCGAGGCCGATCTCCGGGCCGGACGCCGGACCGAACTCCAGGTCAACATCGACGCGACCGCGATGTTCCAGGCGAGCAACGGGGCCTCCTACATCCAGCAGATCATGACCGACGAGATGATCCGCTACCTGCGGCGGTGCGATCAGCGCCTCGACGGTCCGGTGCGGCTGGTCGTCCGCAAGGCCTTCAATCCCAACGGCGACACGAGCTGGTTCAACGGCATCATCGCGATCATCAACCAGATCACGATGCTCACGGTGATCCTCACGGGGGCGGCCCTGATCCGCGAGCGGGAGCATGGCACGCTCGAACATCTGATGGTGATGCCGCTGACCGCCTTCGAGATCGTGATGGCGAAGGTCTGGTCCAACAGCCTCGTGATCCTCTTCGCCGCAACCCTCTCGCTGCTGATCGTGGTGCGTTCGATCCTGCAGGTGCCGATCGCCGGGTCGATCCCGCTGTTTCTCGCCGGCATCGCCGTCTATCTCTTCTTCGCCACCGCACTCGGTATCTTCCTGGGCACGGTCGCCCGGACGATGGCCCAGTTCGCCCTGCTCATCATCCTGTTGATCATCGTCCTGCAGATGCTCTCGGGCGGGAGCACACCGGTCGAGAGCCAGCCCCCGTGGCTCCAGACGCTCACCCTCGTGCTCCCCTCGCGGCACTTCGTCACCTTCGCCCAGGCGATCATCTACCGAGGGGCGGGTCTCGACATCGTCTGGCCGCAGTTCGCCGCGGTGGGGGGAATCGGCCTGGCCTTCTTCATCTACAGCCTGAGCCGTTTTCGGGAGTCGATTGCAGCCGGCCGCTGACCAGGGCCTGCGGCCCGTCCCGGCGTCTCCACCGGTCGAAGATGCGGACGCCGGTGGAAAGGGTGGACAAGGGTCATGGATTCCCCTGTCCACGGGCCGTTAGGATGAGACGCCGAAAAGCCGGTGCACCACCCCCGCGGATGATTCGCCATGGAGCGATCCGAACCCGATGCCGCCGAGGAGCAGGGCCACTCGGTGGATGACGGCGAGCTGAGCGGCTCGGGACTGACCGGCCTGCTGCAGCCGCGGGCAAGCGATCGCACGGCGGGTGATCTGGAGCCCGGCACGCGGCTGGGCGACGTGACGATCGTGCGATTCATCGCCGAGGGGGGCATGGGGCGGGTGTATGAGGGCCTGCAGGGGCTGCCCTGCCGGCCCGTCGCCGTGAAGGTGATCAGGCCGGGGTTCCTCTCCGCCACCGCTGCGAAGCGTTTCGAACACGAGGCCCAGATCCTGGGGCGGCTCACCCACCCGGGGATCGCCCGCATCTACACCGTCGGCGCGCAGGCGATGCACGGATGCACGGTGCACTACTTCGTCATGGAGCATGTGGCGGAGGCCCGCTCGATCACCAGCTATGCGACCGGGCACGGACTCGTGGCCCGCGACCGGGTGATGCTCTTTCGCGAGGTCTGCCGGGCGGTCGCCCACGGCCACCAGCGGGGCGTGATCCACCGCGATCTGAAGCCCGGCAACATCCTCGTCGATGCCCATGGGCAGCCGAAGATCATCGATTTCGGGGTGGCGCGGAGCACCGATGGCGACGGGGCGCTGACGACGATGCACACCGACCCCGGTCAGCTCGTGGGCACCTTGTGCTACATGAGCCCCGAGCAGTTTGACGGCTCGGCCGACGATCTCGACGTGCGGGCCGACGTCTATTCCCTGGGGGTGGTCTTCTACGAACTCCTCGCCGGTCGGCAGCCCTATGACCTGCGGAGCCGGGCGGTCTACGAGGTGGCCCGCATCGTCAAGGAGGTCGAGCCGACGTCGCTCTGCACCGTCAACCCGAAGTTCCGCGGCGATCTCGCCACGATCGTCGGGAAGTGCCTGGAAAAGGACCGGGCCAGGCGGTATTCCAGCGCGGCCGAACTCGAGGCCGACCTGGGTCGGTATCTCCGTGGCGAAGCGATCTCCGCCAGCCCGCCGCGGCTGATCGATTCGATCGTGCGACTGGCCCGCAGGCACAGGGTCGCGGCCATGGCGGCGGCCGGCATGCTCATGACGCTCCTGATGGCGATCGTCGGCATCTCGATATACGCCCTGCATGCCGAGCGGCAGCGGGCGATCGCGGTCGGGGAGCGTGAACGGGCCGATGCCGCAAACCGCGAGGCTCTGCGGCAACTCTACGTGTCCAATCTCCGTTCGCTCCGGGGCTGTCTCGACAGCCGCAACCTGGGCATGGCACGGCGCATCCACCGGGAGACGCTCCCGCTCGCGGGAACGCCGCCGCCGCTCGAGATGCGCGTGCTCGGCGCGGGAATCGACGAGGCGTTGGTCGCGCTCGAGGTCGCACAGAAACCCGTCCAAGATGTCCGGTACAGTCCGGATGGAGGCATGCTCGGGGTGGCGGTGGTCGCGAAGCGGGAACGTCCCACGGTCAAGATCACGCCGCGGTGGATGCTCGAGCATTCGGGGTCCCGGGGGGAGATCAACCGTCTGTCCCTCGCGTTTTTCTCCGCGGACGATGACCAGCGGTACGTCCCCCTCCCACCACAGGATCAGGACTGGGTGAGCGTCTGGCGCGGGCCTTCCTGCCTGAAACAAGCAACGGCCGGCGTCACGACCGACGCGGCGGTGCCGCTGGCCCTTAGCCCCGATGGCACGCGGCTGGCGGTGCACGCCCGTGATGGCAGCGTGCGGATCGTCGCCAGGGCGACCGGACACGACGGGGTCCTGCTCGACGGGCATCGGGGCCGGCTCAGGGAGGTCGTCTTCAGTCCCGATGGCAGCCGGGTCGCCATCGGGTATGCAACCGGTTCCCTCGGGCTCTGGGATGCCGACGGCGGTGGGTTCATCACCTGGTGCGGGGGCAAGGATGTGCGAGTCGCTGCTTTCTCTTTCAGCCCCCGGGGCGAGCGGATCGCAGCCCTCGTGACCACGGTCCGAAAACCTTTCGACGTGCTCGTGTACGACGCCGGCAACGGGCGACAACTCTGCTCGATCACGAGACCACGGGGACTCGGCGCGCCGTCCGCGTTTCTCACGTTCAGTCCGGACGGCGAGCGTCTTGTCATGACCGGTGAGGAAAATGAACTGCACATCTGGAACACCCTCGACGGACAGCCGATCGTGAGCCTGCCGGGGCACGCCACCGCGATCACGGCGGTGGCCTACAGCCCCGACGGCCGACAGATCGCCGGCGGCACCGTGAACGGTCACATCCGGCTCTGGAACACCCGGACCTTCACCTCGCACCGCGATCTGCTCGGGCACGACGCCGCGATCGCGACACTCGCGTTCCGTTCCGACGGTGAAACACTCGCCTCCGGCGCGGAGGACGGAACGGTCCGGATCTGGTCTCGAACGGCCTTGGAGCCGCTCGCCGTGCTGGCAGGGGTCCGTGGGCTCTCGGCCGCCGCATTCGGTCCGGATGGCAGCCGGCTGGCCGTCGCCCCGCGGGAATCCGGCGACATCGAGGTCTGGGATCCGCGGACGCTGAGGCGACTCCAGACGCTCCACACTGGGGCGGACAGCGTGACCGGGATTGCCTTCAGCCCCGATGGCGGGCTCATCGCTGCTGGTTCCAGGACATCGGAAAAAGGGGGCGACGTCCATGTCTGGAAAACCGACACCGGGGATATCCTCGCCACGCTCGGGGACAGGGCACGCGGCGCCAGGACGATGACGTTCAGCCCCGACGGGTCGCTGCTCGCGACCTCTTCGCCCGAAGGTGTCGTGACGCTCCGGAATCTCGGCACGGGCGACCCGCTCGCGGAGTTCTCCGCTCCGCGGCCGTCTCTGGACGTCCACGTCGCCGCCGTATTCGGTCTCGATGGCACTCGCCTTGCCTACACGAACTCAGAACTGCACGACGCCGTGACCGGACGCGTCGTGGCGGACATGGGTCCGCGCGGCCTCGTCACCTGCCTCGCAGTCAGCCCCGACTCGCGGACGCTGGCTGCCGGATTGGCGATCGGGACCGTTCATCTCAATGACTTTCAAACGGGAGAGCAGATCTCCACCCTCGACGGCCACAGCGACCAGGTGCGGTCGATCGCCTTCGATTCCGCCGGCACCCGTCTTGTGACCGGCTCGCTGGATGGGACGGCCCGCCTCTGGGACGCCCTCACGGGAGAGGAGCTCCGCGTGTTTCGCGGGCACGAAGGCCGCGTCGAAAAGGTGTTGATCACCCCCGACGGCCGCCGCGTCGTGACGGCCGCGACCGATTCCACCGTCCGCATTTGGGACATCGACTCCGGGGACGAACTCTGCAGTCTGCCCGGGCAGGCTGATGAGCCCAAGTCGCTCGCCATGAGTCCCGACGGCAAGGCGCTCGTCATCGCGGATGCCGCCGGCACGGTGAGAATCCACGGACTCTCCAACGCGGCGGTGACCGCCGCGCGGGGAGCCGTCACTGTTCCACGCTGACGGGCGGGTCGGCGATCCCGGGAAGCGTCGGCGGCCGCATTCCACGGGCCGGTTCCTCGAGCGTTTCCAGAAACGCGGCAAGATCTGCGAGGTCCTGCCGGTTGAGCCCCAGCGGCTTCAGGTGCGGCGACTTGGTCGGAAACTCCTCGTCGAAACGCTCGAAAGGCTGCCGCTTCAGCGTCACCATGCCGGCGTTGTACATGGCCAGCACGCCCCGCAGCTCGAACATGCCGGTGTGCATGAGGGGCGAGGTCTGGGTGACATCCCGGAGCGTCGGCGTGCGAAAGCGGCCCTTGTCGGCCGGATCTCGGGTGATCCGGTAGCGGCCGAGGTCTTCGTTCGTCCGCCCGTGGAAGCTCAGGCCGAGATCGTGGAAGCGGCCGTCGCTGAAGGTGGGCCCATGGTGGCAGTTCATGCATCGGGCGTCGCGGCGAAAGAGGTCGAGGCCGAGGACCTCCTCATCGGAGAGCACGGCCGCATCCCCCTTCATGAAGGCGTCGAATCGCGACCGTCCTCCGACGACGGTCCGCTCGAAGCAGGCGAGCGCCTCGACCACCGTCGCAAACCCGATCGCCCGATCAGGAAACGCGGCGTCGTGGAGCTGTCGATAGCCGGGGATGGTCGCGAGCAGACGGACCACCTGCTCGCGATCGGCCGCCATCTCGGCCGGATTCAAGAGCGCCTCCTCGATCTGCTCCTCGAGGCTGGCCGCCCGGCCGTCCCAGAACAGCGTGGCCTGGAAGGCGGCGTTGCGAATGGTCGGGGTATTCCTGCCGGGCCCCTTGCCGCGAGGCTCGCTCACGCCCCGGCCGTCAGTCCAACCGAGACTCGGTTCATGGCAGGAGACGCAGGCCAGCTTGCCGCTCGACGAGAGGCGGGCGTCGAAAAAGAGCGCGCGACCCAGCGTCGCCTTTTCGACACTGAGGGGATTCGACTCGGGATGGACGACTTCCGGCAGAAGACCGATCTCGCGCCACTCGACCCCCGGATCGACCCGGGGATGCGGCCATGCCCGCGGGTCTCCACGGTAGATGTCCCGCAGCCGGCGGGCGGCGATGGCACGCGTCGCCGCGGTCTGCTCCTGCCGCGGCGGCGGCTTCGTCGCCGGCGTCTGCTGCGCCTCGCAGACGGCAACGGCTCCATGGCCGATCACCGCGGCCAGGACCACGGTCACGACGATCCGCCCGCCGCGCGAGACCGACGTCGACTGCCATCCTGCGGCCTTCACGGATTCCTCCTCGTTCTTCAGAGAATACCAGCCGCCCCGGCCTGCGGTCTCCGGTCCACACCGGGGCTTTTGCGGTTACCCGGACTGCGGGAAAACGCTAAAAACTCCCCCCGCCACCGAGTGCGGGATGATCCGGAGCCCACGCGTGTTGCTGCGACCGTTCACCCCGCTGTTGCCGCTGGCTGTCTGGGCCGGGGTGATCGTTGGGCTCGCCGCTGCGCAGCCGGCGGTCGATCGTGGCGACGAACGGGTGGCCCGACTGCCGCCGGTCGATTTCAACCTCGAGGAAGACGTCTTCGCCAACGAGCCGATCTCCGATCTCGATCCCGAGCCTGCTGTCCCGGGGCAGCGGCCCCGGCCGGCCTTCGGGGCGGCAGCGCCGTTTTCGGCGGGGGGCTTCTGGGCGCCTGCGGTCGATGTCGATGGGCAGGCGGATCAGCTGGCCATCAACGCCCAGTTCGCCCGGGTCGCCGTTCCGATCGGCGTACCCGCCGAGGGGAGACCGCTCTGGATCGCGATTGCCAAGTTCGGTCGTCTCGAAATCTCCACCGACGCCGTGCTGCCGGACTCCGGGCAGCCGATTCCCGGCCAGTTGTGGCTGGTGGAGACGGGCTTCATGCACATCCGGCCGCTGGCCGGTGGCGGCACCCTGGGTGGGACGTTTCTGTTTGGTTCGGCGAGCGACCGCCCCTACGCGGCCGGCCGTGATCTCACGTTGATGACGGTCGGCTTCTACAACCGCCCTGCCGCGAACGCCCGCGACGAGTGGAGTTACAGCCTCTTTTATTCACCCACGTCACAACTGCCCTATCCGCTGCCGGGCATCGCTTATGTCTGGCGGCCGAGCGAGAGGTTCGAGGCGAAGATCGGTCTGCCGCCCTCGTTCGAATACCGGCCGACGGACGATTGGACCTTCACCGCCAACTATTTTCCCCTGGTCAACTTCAACGCCACCGCCCGCCGCCGCCTCGCCGAGAAGCTCTCGCTCTTGGCCTTTTACCGCAGCGACACGGAAATCTACTTCCTCGCCGATCGCTTGAAGGATGACGAGCGATTCTATGTGTTCGACCAACGGGCGGCCGTCGGTCTGGAGCAGACCCTGGGCCGCGGCTTCACGCTGGAGGCGACGGCCGCGTATCTCTTCGACCGCACGCTCTTCCAGGGAACGAGTTTCTCGTCCGGACGCACCGACGTGGTCAACTTCGACGACGGGCTGGGCTTGTCGCTGCAGGTGCTGTGGCGGCGGTGACCGGGCTCGCGGGAGCGACTGGGGTTGCCGGGAGTGGACAGGGCCGGAATCGAACCGGCGACACATGGATTTTCAGTCCATTGCTCTACCAACTGAGCTACCTGTCCCGCGGCTCTTTCGTAGGCGGAAACCGACGAACTGTCAACGAGAACCCCCTGTTTCCCGCACGGAAACGGCGTCGGCCCCGACGACCCGCGTTCGGCCCTACCGCGTTTTGCGGCTCGTGACTCCAAACATCGTCTGGAGGACGAACAGGATCAGGAAGGCGGCCGCCCCGAGCGTCGTCGGCGTCATGCCGCGGAGCAGGGCCGCGAAACCCTCGGGATCAATCCGCCGCACCATGCCCATCGCCCAGCCGAAGGCGACGCCAACCGGCACAGCAACGGCGACCGCCTTGGTCACGATCCCCGCCAGTGTCAGCGGTCCGATCTCCCGGAGGAGTTTCATCCCCCATGCCCCCGCCTTGACCGCCGGCTGAATCGCGAAATCCGACACACCCGAAAGGGTCGATGAACGGTCGCCAAGACCCGACACGGAACCGCCCGGCAAAGGGGGCGGCCGGACGGCGTCGCGAGGCTTCACCCCGGCCGCATCCGCGGCGACCGCGGCCTTGAACACGGCTGCCTGGCCCTCCGGCAGCCAGGGCCGCAGCCGCTCGACCACCTCGCCCGCCGAGCCGATCCGGCCGGCCGACTGCTTCACCATCATGTCTTCGATCACCTTGCAGAACGCGTCGCTCAGGTGGGGCGCGAGCTGTCGCACGGAATCGGGAGTGTCGGTCAGGTGCCGCTGCATCTTCTCCTTGCGGCTCCCACCCGGAAACGGCACGCGGCCCGTCACGGCGTAGTAGGCCGTGCAGCCCAGCGCGTAGACGTCGGCAGACGGCCCCACGTCGTCGGGCATCCGGATCTGCTCGGGGGCGATGAAGTCCATCGTGCCGACGATGCGACCGATCCGCGACGATTCCTCCTCCAACTGGGAACCGGCAAGACCGAGGTCGAGCACCTTCACGCGGCCGTCCTGCATGACCAGCAAATTGCCCGGCTTCACGTCACGATGCACGAGCCCCTGATCGTGGGCGTAGGCAAGCCCACGGGCCGCCTGCGCGATCACCGAGGCGGCCGCCACCTCGTCGAGCGGGCCGTGCGCCTGCACATGCTGCCTGAGATCCATGCCGGGCACCAGTTCCGTGACGAGATACGACACCATCGCGTCGTAGCCCGCGTCGTAGGCCCGCACCAGATTGTCGTGGTCGAGCCTGCCGAGCATCCGCATCTCGCGCCGAAATGCCGCCTCCGATTCGGGCGTCGATTTGGCCCGCGGCAAGACCTTCACGGCCACCTCACGGCCCATCATCGCGTGCTCGGCACGAAACACCTGCCCCATGCCCCCCCTGCCGATCTCGTCGAGCACGGTGTATTGTCCGAGCCGAAAGCGGCGGCGGCCGGCCAGTATCTCGCGGGCCTGGAACGGCGTCAGCAGCCCCTGCGATACGAGCCGCTCCGACACCGCGCGGTCCCAGGCCTCCGGATCGGCCGACCGGGAATCGACGACGAGACCAATCTCCTTCTCGGCTGCTGCAAGCTGGGCCTCGTCGAGCAGCCCACTCGCCAGGGCGGTGTCGCGAAACCGCAGGCGTTCGGAACGGTGCTGTGCGGCTGGCTTGGTCATGACACCGGGAGTCTACAACCTGCGGTCACCGGCCGCCGGACGATCAGCCGCCTGCGCGACCGCGAAACAGGCTCGGAAAGCTGCCTTTCCAGAAAGGCTCGCAGGGCGACTCGAAGGACATCCTCTTCCCGTTCGCAGGGTGGGTGACGGCCAGCCGGACGGCATGCAGGGCCACGCCACCGGTGCGGCACGGCAACCGGCTGCCGTACAGCCGATCGCCGACAATCGGGCAGCCCCGGGAGGCCAGCTGCACTCGCAACTGGTGACGACGACCGGTGGCGGGCTCGAGTTCGACGAGCGACACCTCTCCCGCCCGGCGGACGACCCGGGCCCTGAGCTTCGCTGCACGCGGCACGTCATCGCCCCCATCTTCCCGGGCGGCGGCGGCTGGGTGGATTTTCGACGCCCGCTCACCCTCGCGGCGGGATACCGCGTCGTGCCAATCGACCCAGGTGCCAAGCGGAGCAGGAAATCGTCCCGTCACGATGGCCGCGTAGGCCTTTTCAACCGTCCGCTCCCGAAACTGCTCGGCGAGGCTCGCAGCCGCGGCGGGCGTCTTCGCAACGACGACGACCCCGGAAACGGGCGCGTCGAGCCGGCTGACGATGCCCACGAACGCGGCCTCGCCGAAACGACGCTTGAGCGTGGTAAAAACACTTGCCTCCCCCGGCGCCGCGTTCGCGGTCGGCAGGCCGGCGGACTTGACCACGGCGATGAGCTGATCATCCTCGAAGAGGACTTCGACGCCGCGAACGGGAGTTTCCATGGACCAAGGGTCGCCGAGGACGATCGTGCTTGCAAGCCGCTCCCCGCGGCGGCTGCAGCTGGCCACGGCAGAGGGCTGGAATGTGAAGGTCTTTCCCGCACCGGAAGAGGCAGAGTCCGAGGCCCCCCCCAGAGCACCAAACGAGTCGCTCGGCGACTATGTGCGGCGGCTGGCCATCGCCAAGGCCCGAGCCGTGGCCGCCATGGGCGCCACCGGCACGATTCTCGCCTGCGACACGCTCAGCGAGGTCGACGATGAACCCCTGGGCAAGCCCGCCGACCGCAACGATGCACGGAGAATGCTGCAAAAGCTCTCGGGACGGCGGCATCGGGCCGTCTCGGGGGTCTGCCTCTGGCACCACCCGGGCCAAGCCCCGCTCACCCGCGATGCCGAAAGCATCCTGGAGATGGGGCCACTGACCGATGATTTTCTCGAGTGGTATCTCGAGAGTGGAATGTGGCAGGGCAAGGCCGGGGCATGCGGATACCAGGACGAGCGCTTGCCGCTGCGGCTCGTCTCGGGCAGCCCTTCGAATGTCGTCGGGCTTCCGCTCGAACTCGTCCGGGAAATGCTCGCGGACCTCGACCGGATGGTCTCGCAAACCCATTGATCGGAGGGGACCGGATCCATTGACCGGGAAGGGATCCGCCAGTGACCGGGGAGGGATTCGCCGGGGCGGAGATGCCCCCTGGAAACAGCACTGGCCCGCACGGCTTTTTGGCCGTGCGGGCCAGGTGTAAAAAATTCCGGCGATACCTACTCTCGCGCTTGTGGCACTACCATCGGCTCTGGAAGCTTAACTACCGTGTTCGGGATGGGAACGGGTGTGACCTTCCAGATATGTTCACCGGAAATACGATGTCACCGCCGAAGCGGCAACGATGCTGTATTTGCCACCGCAAGCGGCGGCAAAAATGTCCGGGTCGTGGTAATCGGCATTCGCGAGCCATTGGCTCGCAAGCACTTGATACGAGTGGTCAAGCGTTCGTCCGTTAGTACCGGTTAGCTGAGTGCATTGCTGCACGTACACGTCCGGCCTATCAACCTGGTCGTCTTCCAGGGGACTTTCGGGTATTAACCCTACGAAACCTGATCTTGGGGCGGGCTTCACGCTTATATGCTTTCAGCGTTTATCCGTTCCGTTCTTAGCTATCCAGCCGTGCCGCTAGCGCGACAACTGGAACACCAGAGGAACGTCCTTCCAAATCCTCTCGTACTAAAGAAGAATCCCCTCAAGTTTCGTGCGCCCACAGCAGATAGGGAC
>SXWC01000081.1 GCA_005789975.1 Planctomycetaceae bacterium | reverse complement strand
GTCCGCGGAGGCCATCAGTGAGACGGTCGCCAGCTCGCAAGAGCCGGTTGATTGTTCGACGCTGAATGTGGAGCGATCGTGGCTCTGTTTTCATGGTCCGCAAGGACGATGGGAACAGGGCATGCCGCCAAAAAAGATCGGCTGAAACGGGACTCAACCCCCGTGACAGCAAGACTGCCATATTCAAAAGATCATGTGACCCGTTGGGGCTCAGCCGAGCCCCAACGGGTTTTTTATTGCGCTATTGCGGTGCGGTAGCCCGGGCCGGGCTTGTGTTTTCGTTCGGAAACGCGAGTCTATGCAGGTGCGGGATGGAAAAGGTTCCGTTCGCCAACACGATTTCTTTCAGGCCGCGAGGGTGCCAGTGATGAGCGCGTTTGCCAGTCCGATTTCCGGCGTGGTGCCGCCCGCCGTGGCCGAGGCGACGGTCATGACGGTCTATCCCTCGGTTGCATCGACGTCATTCGGGCAGACGCTGGGACGGCTCTACCGGCTCAAGGGGGGATTCGGACCGCTTTCGATCGGTCGGCTCGCCCTGCTGGCGACCATTCCCGTGGGTCTGATGCTGTATCTCTCCATGCGGCTGCCGTGGGCGATCCGCCGCTACAGGCTCACGAATCGCCGGGTGACGATCGAGCGGGGCATCAATCCGCAGGTCGAACAGTACGTCGATCTCAATCGGTTCGACGCGATCGACGTGGTTGTTTCGGCCGGGCAGGAGTGGTATGCGGCCGGTGATCTCGTCTTCCGTCGGGGTCAGATCGAAACGCTCCGGCTTCCCGGCGTGAGCCGGCCCGAGTCGTTCCGGAGGACCTGCCTCGAGGTCCGGCAGTCGTATGTGAGCGTGGCCGCCGCCCAGGGTGAGCCGGTCGGCGCCTGACCGCGAGCCGGTCAATGCGTGACCGCGAGCCGGTCAACCTCAGACGACCCGGCGGTTGGCCACGGGCCCGCGGGTCTCGATCGCGGCCCGAATCGCCGCCCGGGCTGCTTCGTCCAGGTCGCATTGCAGGGCCGCGGCGTTTTCCCGGACCTGGTCCGGTGACGTGGCCCCGAAGAGCACGCTCGTGATTCCCGGCTGTTCCGCCGTCCAGGCGAGGACGAGATCGGCCAGCCCGCAGCCGAGACGGGCGGCCTGCGGCCGGATCGCATCGACGAAATCGAGGTTTTTCGCGAACTCGTCGCCGATGAACATCGGATACGCGTGGCGGCTGTCGGTCTTGGAAAACACCTGATCGCGACGCATTCCACCGGCGAGCAATCCCTTCATCAGTGGCCAGTAGACGACCATCGCCACGCCGTGGGCGACGCACCACGGGAGGATTTCCTTCTCGATCTCCCGCTGCAGCATGTTGAAATGCATCTGACACGCCGCCAGCGGGCAGACGGCCGCGAATCGCGCCAACTGATCGACCGTTGCATTGGAGAGACCGATCGCACGGGCCTGGCCGGCCTCGAGCACGCGTTTCAACTCGCCAGCCGATTGCTCGATGGGGATCGTGGGATCGGGGGCGTGAAGGTAGAGCAGGTCGAGATGGTCGGTGCCGAGCCTCCCGAGGCTCTCCTCGACCTCGAAGCGGATCCGCTGCGGCCGGCCGTCGATGACCTGTCGGCGCGGCGGCGAACGCGCCGTGTCCGGCTCCCAGTGGATCCCGCACTTCCCCGCGATCACGATGCCATCGCGCCGCCCGGCAAGGGCCTCCTTGATCGCCCGCTCGCTCTCGCCGTGCTCACCGTAGCAGTAGGCCGTGTCGAGATGCGTGATGCCGGCCGCGATCGCCGCCCGCACCGTGGCCACGGCCGCCTCACGCGTGACGCCCTCGCGGGTCATGCCGGCAAGCGGCCAGCAGCCCAGGCCGAGCGGACCGACGGAAACGGGCGAGGAGCCGAGCGGGCGGGGATGCCGATTCATCGGGAGATTCCAACGGGGTGACGGCCGGGGTGTGAGGCTGAGCAGACCGTGGAGCAAGTCTGCCCGAGCAGGGTGCGAAGATCATCGACCGGTGGACGACGGTCATGGATGACTCTGGCCACGGACGGTCACGGAGCCCCCGGGTGTTGCCCGGGAGCCTGTCCGCCTTCCGGAAAGGCGCCCGTCGCGAGGAACCCGGCCACGAGATCGGCCGTTTCCTTCTTGAAAATGAGGCCCGTGTGCCAGGTCGGGAGCGTGACGTGGGCGTGCGGCACGGAGGGGTGCGTGCTTTCCGCGGTGATGAGCGCGTCATACTCGGCGGCGATCACGCCGATGTCGACGCCCACCGGCGTCGGCAGCGAGTTGACGAGGCTGTCGCAAGCGGTCGAGAGCTCGGCGACGGGCTTGAGAAGCCGGCCGAAGGTGCCGGCCGTCGCCGTCGCCACGAAGGAGCCGCGGTTGGGGGGCGCGAGCATCACGAAGCGGCCCATCTTCCGCGGCATGAAACGGTCGAGCGCTGCCCGGGCGATGATGCAGCCCATGCTGTGCGTCACGAGATGGATCGTCTCGATGCGGGGCTCGGCATCGAGCACCTGCAGCTCCCGGGCGAAGCGGTCGGCATGCACCAGCAGCGAGCACTGCATGTTCCAATAGCCCCATGCGTCGGTGAGGTAGCCGTGGCTCCGCAGTCGGCTGCCCAGCACGGAGAGCATGTATTTGTTGGCGAGAAATCCGTGCACGAGCGATACGCACTCGCGGGGATGATCGTCGGGCGAGCCGGCATCGAAGCGGATGCTGGGCATGACTCACTCTCCGGCTCGCGGCGCGGGCACCCCGGATGGCGTGCTTACGACGCGGTTGAAGCGGGCCTGCCCGCGGCAGGACCGCCGGCGGCCATCGGCGGCCGCTGGGGTGCCGGACAGCAATCGAGCGGGCAGACGTCGTGGTTGGCCGGGAGGTTGCCGATCGCCACCCGGTCGGGCATGCTCCACGCCCGCTCGGCGATGAGATCACGGACCATCGCCACGAACTCGGGTGCGGTGCCGACGGTCGCCGCCCGGACCATGTCGATGCCGAGCTCCCGGCAGAGATCGGCGGCTTCCGTGTCGAGGTCGAACAGCACCTCCATGTGGTCGGAGATGAAGCCGATCGGCGCGATCACCAGCCGCCGGCCGCCGGCCGCGTGCAGTGTGCGGATCGCGTCGCAGATGTCGGGGTCGAGCCATGGCTGTGTCGGCGGGCCGCTGCGGCTCTGGTAGACGAGTTTCCAGTCGTTCACGCCCGCCTCGGCGGCGACGAGCCGGCACGATTCCTGAAGTTGCGGCACGTAGCGGCAGCCATCGGACATCGAAGTCGGAATGCTGTGGGCCGTAAACAGGACGGGAACCGTCGATCTCGCCTCGGCGGGGAACTGCGCGAGCGATGCAGCGACGTTCGCGGCCATCGGACCCACGAATCCCGGATGATTGAAGAAGACCCGGATCTTGTCGACCTGCGGCGCCCGGTCGCCGAGCGGAGCCGACGCCGCGGCGATGTTCTCCCGGTATTGCCGGCAGCCCGAGTAACTCGAGAAGGCGCTGGTCACGAAGGCGATGGCCCGCTTCACGCCGGCATCGGCCATCTCGCGAAGCGTGTCGGTGAGCAGCGGATGCCAGTTGCGATTGCCCCAGTAGACGGGCAGGTGGGGGCCGCGGCGGTCGAGCTCCTCCCGCAAGGCGGCCAGCAGCGCGAGATTCTGCTCGTTGATCGGGCTTTTGCCGCCGAAGTGCTGGTAGTGTTCGGCAACCTCGAGCATTCGCTCCCGAGGCACATTTCGTCCGCGAAGCACGTTTTCGAGAAACGGCATCACGTCGTCGGGGCCGTCGGGGCCGCCGAAGGAAACGAGCAAGATCGCGTCGTACGCCGACGTCGGCTCGGCGGGCTCGTGGGATGCTGCGACACTCGGGATGTCTGTCATGGCGATGTCTTGGAGCGGAAAGCCTGCTGATGACCCCACGGGGATTCGAACCCC
>SXWC01000080.1 GCA_005789975.1 Planctomycetaceae bacterium | reverse complement strand
GTCGCCCCGACTCTTCTCTCCGCTGTCCTCTCGACGGCCGCCGCAGTCTGGCATGCGAGCGACGACCGCGCCACGAGACGCTGATCGTGAATGTCATGGCAGCCCCTTCCATTGCAGGAAGAGCGATCACGATGCCGGGCCTGTCATGCAAGCTCCCGACGTTGATTCTGACGGCGACGTTTTTCGTCGGCTGCAGCCAAGGCGAACCGCTGCCAAATGGCTACGCGGTCTTCTTCGCGAGCCGCTCCGAGGCGGCTCTCGTGAAAGATGGTGTCAACGACGGGGCGTGTGTTGCCGGCCCGCACGTCGCAGAGCTTGGACACTCTGGCAACTTCATTTTTGGACGAATCGAACCCAAGAAAGGCATTCCACCCCATCCGGACCATGCCCCCGGGTTTTTCATGATCGACTCGACCACCGACAAAGCCACGACGGGTCTTGGCCGGGATGCGTGGCTCAATGAGCTGAAGGCCGTTGGTGTCGACTCGCCGCAACTTGAACCTCCGGACTCGTTGCGGCCAAAGAAATACTGAAAGCGGCAAGCGGCGCATGCTGCCGACACCACATCAACCAAAGCCTGAGAGAATCCCCGGGGCCAATCGCCTGCCAGAACCGGGCAATACAGCGGACTCACGATGAAATCCGGCGGCATGGATGATCCCTTGGTCGACCCCTTGCCGGTTTTTCCACCAGTGCTGATGAGAGCGTTGGGGAGGGGGTCAGACGTGGCGGCGAGCGGGCTATAATCCCGCTGCTGGAGATTCCCCGATTTTCAGGCGGCGTCACAAATCGTGGCTCCGGCCTTGCGGCACCGGCTCTCCCCCTTGTTCGGCGGTGGCCATGACCTTCTCCCCGTTCGCGACGCCCTCCCGGTTCACCCCGCTGCCGTGGGCGGCGGTGGTCTGGCTGTGCGCGGGCGGAGTTCCGGCGGTGGGGACGGCCGAAACTGACGTGACGAATCTCGGGTCGATGCTCGATCCGCTGTTTCGCGACCACTGCGTCAAGTGCCACGGCGGCGGTTACGCCGTCGAGGGCGACGTGGACCTCAGTGCCGTGCGGACCGCTGACGATCTGACATCCCGGCCCGAGCTGCTCGCCGACCTGCTCAAGGCCGTCGAGTCGGGCCACATGCCGCCTCCGGAGGAGCCGCCGCTCGACCCGGCCCTCCGCAAAGGGGTCGTGACACAGCTCGAGTCCCTGCTGATGGCGGCGGCGAAGGCCGCAAAGCCGGTGGGCACGCCGATCCGAAGGATGACCCGCTTTCAATACGACAACGCCGTCCGCGATCTGTTCCAGCTGGCCTTCGACGTTCACCCGCTTCCCGAGCGGATGATGCGCGACCTGAACCAGTACTTCGACCCGGCACGGGGCGTGCTGCCGGAGCACGTGGTCGTGTTCAGCAGGCCGCTCGGCAAGGATGGAGACGGCGAGCGGCAGCTCCGCGGCACGGCCCCGTTCGCGCAGGATCTGCGGGCCGAGCACGGCTTCGACACCCAGGGCGATCATCTCTCGATGTCCCCGCTGCTCATGGAGCAGTTTCTGCAGCTGGCCCGCTCCGTGGTCGACAGTCCGGACTTCAACCGGGACAACGTCGGCATCTGGAACGACTTCTTCGAACCGCCGCCCGGGCCGCCGGAGGCGACGTCCGCCGCCGTTCGCGATCGGCTGCAGCGTTTCCTCTCGCGGGCTTTTCGTCGGCCCGTCGAGCCGGCCGTCGTCGATCGCTACGCCCGGCATGTCCTGGCCTCCGTCGCGGAGGGCACCCCCTTCGTCGATGCCATGAAGACCGCCGCCGCTGCCGCGCTGGCCTCCCCGCAGTTCATCTACCTCTGCGACGCCACGGTTCCCGGCGGCTCCCGGCTCGACGACTTCGCCCTCGCCTCGCGGCTGGCCTTCTTCCTCTGGGGAGGGCTCCCCGACGACGAACTCGTGGGCCTGGCCGCGGCCGGCACCCTGCATGAGCCCGAGGTGCTGGGAGCCCAGGTCGAGCGGCTGCTCCGCGACCGACGGCTCAAGCGGTTCTGCGATGCCTTTCCGATCCAGTGGCTGCAGCTCGAACGGATCATCGCCTCCGAACCCGACATGGCTCGGCACCCGTCGTTCTACTTCGCCGAATATCGGGCGAGCATGCACATGATGTTCGAGCCGCTCCTGGTCTTCGAGGCGGTGCTCGTCGAGAACCGGCCGATCACCGACTTCATCGACTCCGACTTCAGCTACCGCAGCAGCCTGCTCGACGGCTGGTACCGGGACGGCCGGGCGGGCCACGGCGAGGTGTCCGATGTGACCATGCGGCGGGTGCCGATCACCGACCGCCGCCAGGGAGGCCTGATCACCACGGCGGCGACGATGACGATGACCTCGGGGCCTCGCCAGACCAAGCCGATCACACGGGGGGCGTGGCTGGCCACCGTGATCCTCAACGATCCCCCGCCACCTCCGCCGGGCAACGTGCCGGTCCTGGCCGAGGAGCCGGGTGAGGATGAGGAGCATCTCACGCTCCGCGAGCGGTTCGAGGCCCACCGCACCAACCCATCGTGCGCGGGCTGCCATCGACGGATCGACCCGCTCGGTTTCGCCTTCGAGAATTACGACGAAGCGGGGGTGTGGCGGGACACCTACCCCAACGGCCGGCCGGTCGACCCGGCGGGCACGATCTTCGGCGATCATGCGTTCAAGGACATCGTCGGCTTCAAGGACGCGCTCCTGGCCGAGAAGGATCGTTTCGCCCGCGGCTTCGCGGCCCACCTCCTTTCCTACGCCTGCGGCCGACCCTGCACCGCGGCCGACGCTCCCGCGATCGACGCGATCGTGAAGGCATCGGCCGCCGATGGCCACCGCATTCAGGATTTGATCAGGCTGGTGGTCCTCAGCGACACATTCCGGAGGTGATTGCGATGCCCTCGTCCCACACCCGCCGCACCTTCCTTCGCGGTGCCGCAGGCGCGTCGCTCGCCCTTCCCTGGCTGGAGAGCCTGGCGACGGCGGCGCCGGCCCACCGGGGCGCGCAGCGTCTTGCATTCTTCTACCTTCCCGACGGCGTCGTCCGCCGCGGCTTCTTTCCCGGGGAGGCCGACGCCGCCGTTCCGCAGTTCAGCAACGGCAAGACCGCCGTCAACGTGAACGATGGTGTCGCCGTCGGCCTCCACCCGCTCACCTCGCTGACGCCGACCCAGGCGCCGCTCGAGCCGTTCGTGCGGAAGATCACGTTCGTCTCGGGCATGGACCGCTTCTACAAGAACGGCAGCGACGTTCACGCCCAGTGCGGCTCCTGCTTCCTCAGCCAGGCCACGGCCCACTCCGTCAAGGACTCGATTTACCCGCTGGCCCGCACGCTCGATCACGTCGTGGGCGACGTCGTGGGCGGGACCACGCCGCTGCGGACGCTGGAGCTCAGCTGCAACAGCCACACCGACAACAAGGAGTCGATGTACTTCGACAACATCTCCTGGTACTCGGCCGGCCAGCCCGCCCCCTCGCTCCGCGATCCCCGGAAGGTCTACGCGAGGCTGTTCGGCACGGGTGGCGCGAAGGAGGCCCGCTCGATCACCGACCTCGTTCTCGACGACGCCCGCGACATGCAGAAACGGCTGGGGAAATCCGACCGCGACAAGTTCGCCGAGTACTTCGAGTCGATCCGCTCGATCGAGGAGCAGATCGACCGCCGGGAGAAGCTGAAGGTCGATCTCTCGAAGGTGAAGCTCGACCTGCCGGTCGATTCCCACCTGCCCCGCGGCGACTACATCCGCCTGATGGGCGAGATGATGGTGGCCGCCCTGCAGGCCGGGATCACGAACGTGGCCACGCTGATGGTCGGAGCGGAGCGGTGGGACACGCCGTTCACCTACGAGGGGCTGTTCGACAAGCCGATGAGCCATCATCAGATGTCGCACGACCAGCACCAGTTCACGAAGGAATTGCTGGCGCTCGACCGCTTTCACATGGAGATCTACGCCCACCTCATCGCGCGGATGGACGCGATCAAGGAGGCCGACGGCCGGTCGCTGCTCGACAACACGCTCTTCGTCTACGGGGCGGGGCTCGGCGATGGTGCGACCCACCAATACACCCGGCTGCCGATCATCGTGGCCGGCTCGGGGGGCGGCCGATTCCGCACCGGCCGGCATCTGCACTGCCCGGACGGCACCGCGCTTGCGAATCTCTGGCTGACCATCGCCGGCACGATGGGGGTGAAGGCCGACCGCTTTGCCGACTCCACCGGCCCGATCGATGCCCTGCTGGCCTGACGGGGCCGGTGTGCGACGGGTTTGAGCGGGGGTATTCGGAAGAGGACACCCTCCGCGACGCGGCCGGCCGACACCCGCCGGATCACCTCGGGCAGCCACCACTCGAGCAGGGGAACGGCGGCCCGGGGGGCCTCGCCGAGTTGTGCTGCGGCCACGCCAACCGCGATGATGGCGACCCCAGCCGCTGGACCTGACATGCCTGATCGCCTGCCCCGCATCGCCATCGACCTCGAGAAACTCCGGCACATCAACTGCGGACTCGGTCGGTTTTCACTGTATCTCGCCCGGGAACTGCTGCGGCTGGCCCCCGGCCGTTTCGAGCCGGTTTTTTTCCTGCCCCCCGGAGCCGACCGCCACTTCCCGGAGGGCGGCTTCCAGCGGATCGTCGCCTCCCGCTGGCGCAAGGAGGTCGTTCTGCGTCCGCTGCGGCCGTTCATCCGGTTTCTCCCGCCAAGGACGCCTCTCGATCTCTGGCACAACACCAACCAGCTCTCGAAATACCTGCCGCTCGACGACCGCGTGCCGATCGTGCTCACCATTCACGACCTCACGTTCCTGCACGAGAGCGGAAACGACGAGGAGTCAGGGAAGACCAGACGCAAACTGGCGGGCATCCAGGCAAAGGTCGATCGGGCCAGCGCGATCGTCACCGACACGCACTACGTCGCCGACGACGTGCGGGCGCACCTGAAGCTGGGCGACCGCCCCCTGCATGTCGTCCCCCTCGGGCTGGCCGGCCCTCCCGCACCGGCGACCGCGCGGCCGGCCTTTCTGGCCGACGGCCCCTTCGTGCTCACCGTGGGCAACTGCCTGCCCCACAAGAACTTTCACGTTCTCTTCGACCTGATCGATCACCTCCCCGGCCGACGGCTGGTGATCGCCGGCAAGAAGGCGACCCCCTACGGTGACTTTCTCGGCCGCGAGATCGCCTCCCGGGAACTTGGGGACCGGGCCATCCTGGCGGGCGAGGTCTCCGATGCCGACCGCCAGTGGCTCTACGAGCACTGCGAGGCGTTCCTGTTTCCGTCGCTCACCGAGGGTTTCGGATTTCCCGTGCTCGAGGCGATGCAGTGCGGTAAGCCGGTCTTTCTTTCCCGTGAGACATGCCTGCCGGAGGTTGCCGGCGACAACGGCTTCTACTTCGATTCGTTCGATCCGGCGGCGATGAAAGCGGCCTACGACGCCGGCCTGACGGTCCAACGCGGCGACCCGGAGTTCGCCGAGCGGATGCGGGCTCACGCCGCCGGTTACTCGTGGGCCAAGACGGCCCAGGGCTACCTGGGGGTCTACGAGTCGGTTTTGGGGCGGAACAGCGTCTGAAATGGCATTCCTGGCCGTTCCGCCTCCTGCTACCTTCTCCCCCGATCCCATGTCCGCAGACTGCCCATCCCACGGTGGCCGCCCGGACGGAGAGAGTGATCCAAGAGTGCTCAAGGAGATTGCATGCACCGCCGCGCGCTGATCACCGGTGTGACCGGTCAGGATGGTTCCTATCTCGCCGAACTGTTGATCGCGAAGGGCTACGAGGTCCACGGCCTCAGGCGGCGGTCGAGCACCTTCGGGACGGGCCGGATCGAGCACCTGATCTTCGGCGAGTCGCCCCAACTGCAGCTCCACTACGGGGACCTCTCCGACGGCAACGGCCTCGTCCGTCTGATCCGGGAGATCCGTCCCACCGAGGTCTACAACCTGGCGGC
>SXWC01000012.1 GCA_005789975.1 Planctomycetaceae bacterium | reverse complement strand
GTCGAGGTCGTCGCGGGCCAGGGCCTCCCGCAGCACCGCCACCAGCGGGCCGTTGCCCGAGAGGAACACCGCGTGGGCCGCGTCGGACCGCTCGCCGTGCCGCGTGGCCACGTTCAAGCCCACGAGCGTCTTGCCCGCTCCGGGAACGCCGGTCACAAACACGATCGCCTTCCGCCGCCCGGCCTTCGCCGCGGCGATGATCCGCTCGATGCACCCGCTCGTGGCGGCGAGGTTCACGGCCCCCGCGTCGCTGCGGGTGATGTCGTGGACCGTGTGGCGGGCGTAGAGCGACCGAGCTGCCTCGATGATCGTGGGCGTGGGGGAATAGGAGCCCGTGCCCCAGGTGGCGGGGTCGATCGCGGCGGGGGAGAAGGGCGGGGTCGGGGCGGCGGCTGATTCGAGGGCCAGCCGGATCGCGCGGCCGAGCGACTCGCCATTGCAGCAACACGGTGGGCGGACGCCGTCGGCGTGGGGCGGCTTCCAGCGACGGTCGCTATCGCGGGCCTCCGTGGCACAGAGGATCGGGAAGATCGGGGCGGCATGGCTCGGGGCGTGGAAGTTTTTGAGATCGAGGCCGTAGTCCCAGGCCTGTTCGTAGTCGAGCCGCTCGAACTTCTTCGCGCCCACCTTGAACTCGATCGGGATCACGCACGAATGCGTGACGAGCACCGCGTCGGCCCGTCGGCCTAGCCGCGGGATGTCGAACTCGAGGTGGATCCCGGGGGCGGGGGCGGCTGGTGGCGGGGCGACCTGATCCTCGAGGGCCGCACGCAGGACGGGCAGCTGCAGCCGCCAGGCTGATTGCTGCTCCGGCGCGAGCGTGTAGCCATGAGGGCTCGCGAGCGGCGCGTAGACCTTCTCCTCGCTCGCGGCGAGAAACTGCTCCACCGGCGCGGCGTAGAAGGCGGCATTGGTGCGCGGGCCCGACATGGGCGATGAGCCTACCAAAGCGAGGGGACAACCTTGGTCCGGGGCGGGTTGACGAGATACGGTACATGCGTACACTCTTTGTCATGTGGCGTCGCGAGCGCCGGCAGTTTTATTGCCTTTTCAGGAAATAGCCCATAGGCTATACATGCTCATGTGGACGGCGGCCACGACCGATGTCTTCGATGAGTGGTTCCAGACGCTGAGCGCCGAGGAACGGGCGGAGATCGAGGCCAAGGTGAATCTGCTCGAGTTGTTCGGGCCGGCCCTGGGACGCCCGCACGCTGACACGCTCAACGGTTCGAAATACACCAACATGAAGGAACTCCGTGCCGACGTGGCCGACCACACGCTGCGGATCGCGTTTGCGTTCGACCCTTCGCGGGCGGCGATCCTGCTAGTGGGCGGAGACAAGCGCGGCAGGCTGCAGCGGCCGTTTTACCGCCAACTGATCGCCAAGGCCGACATCCTGTATGCCGAACACCTTTCGACGATGAAGAAGCCGACCAAGAAACGCGGAGCAGAGTGACGTGGCAAAGACATTCAGGGAACTCGTCGCGCGAACGGGTAACGCCAAGACCAAGCGAATCGCCGCACGGCGCACGCAGGAACTGCTGGCGGAGATGGTGCTGAGCGAGATCCGCGCGGCTCTCGGCAAGACGCAGACTCAGATGGCCCGCGCCGCGGGTATGAAGCAGCCGAGCTGGGCCAAGCTCGAAGGGCAGTCCGACATGCTGATCTCGACGCTGCGCAAGGTGATGAAGGCGATGGGCGGCGAACTCGAGCTGACGGTGCGATTCCCCCAGGGCCGCGTCCGCTTGAAGCAGTTCGAACTCGAGGCCACAGCCGCGAAATGACCATGATGCCCATCGAATCAATCAAGCCTATGAACGATGCCGAGATCGAGGCTGCCGTGCGGGCCGAGCTCCCGTGGTTGCTCGAACGCCGCCAGGCCGGCGAGCGGGTGGCTGCGGAAGACACCGTTAGCGGCCGACTGCGGCGGGCGGTGAAGGCCATGCGGCAGCCCTACGAGCAGATTTGCCAGGCCACGGGCATTCCGTTCGAGCAACTCGCCGACTTCATGGCCGGCGGCCAGCTGGCGTCCGACGCCCTTGATCGCCTTGCCGCGGCCGCCCACTGCGAGCTCGTGCCCCGAGGTACGGAGCCATGAATAAAATTCTCGACGAACTCCACGCGGCCAGAGCCAAGCTGCTCGAGGACGCGGGTGGCGATCTGAAGCGGTATATCCGTGAGGCGGATGAGCGTCTGAAGGCATCAGGCCGTCCGATCGCCAAGCTTTCCAAAAAGACCAAGCCGCGCCGGAAGAAGACGGGCTGATTTGCGGCGGGGCACTGGACCATGAACGACAATCCGCGATCGGCCGAAGACGACAACGACCCGATCGTGGCCGAGGTGCATGCCGCGCGACAGAAACTGCTGGAACAATGCGGCGGGATCGAGGGCTATCTTCGTCATGTACGGGAACTGGACGCCCAGCGTCATGCACGAGCACGCGACCTCGCCGAGCAACGCGAAGCCGAAGAGGCCCAAGCGAGCACGAGTGTCGCAACGCGGATGCCTGGAAAACGCGTGAAGCGAATCCGCTACATCCAAACCGCAAAGCTGATCGTGGCCGTCGACACGGAGATGGTGATCCCGCCGTCTGATCCATCGGAGCCTTGCCTGGAGCCAGAAACGGTTGCGTTGCTACGCGACATTCGTCAGCACGCCGAGGCTGGTGACATCCCTTGGCTCCAATCGCGAGGCAAAGTGTATCAGCTGATCGAGGCGACCAGTTGACATCATGAGGCTCCCCGTCCAATTGAGCGATTTTCTCGACGTGATCCCGGCCGTTCTCCAGGCTCCGCATCGATCGATGCAGTGCACCTATGACGAGCCGGCGGACGTGATCTACATGAACTTCGAACCGGGACACCGCAGCCTGAGTTCTCCCGCCAGGGGCTTGACGGGGTGCGGTACGCCCGTACAGTAACTCGTCTGCCATGACCACCTTCATCCACACCGCCGACTGGCAACTGGGCAAGCCGTTCGCGAGCGTCCGCGACGCCGCCAAGCGGACGCTCATCCAGCAGGAGCGGATCGACGCCTTGCGCCGGATCCGCGACGTCGCCGTGGCCCGCCGGGCGAGCTTTGTCGTTGTGGCCGGCGACCTCTTCGACTCCCCCACGCCCACCCGCACCGTCGTCGCCCAGGCGCTCGGCGTGATCGGCGAGATGCCCGTGCCCGTCTACGCCATCCCCGGCAACCACGACCCCGGCGGGCACGGCGGCCTGTGGCAACAGCCGTTCTTCGAGTCGGAACGCCGCTCCCGGGCGGCCAACCTCCACGTGCTGCTCGAACGCCGCGTCATCGAGCGCGACGACGCGATCATCGTGCCCTGCCCGCTCATGGACCGCCAGACCACGAGCGACCCCACGGCCTGGGTCCGCGACCTCGACTTCTCGGCGTTCGGCCCGCGGCCACGGATCGTGCTGGCCCACGGCAGCACCGGCACGTTCGGCTCACAGGCCGACGGGGAGGACGTGGCCGGCCCGGCGAACGTCGTGGCTCTCGCCGCCATGCCCCAGGCCGACATCGACTATTTCGCCATGGGCGACTGGCACGGCTTCAAGGAGGCCGGCCCGAAGGCCTGGTACTCGGGCACCCACGAGACCGACCGCTTTCCCAAGGCGGGCCAACGGCCCGGGCACGTCGCCTGCGTGACCGTGTCGCGCGGCGGCACCCCCACCGTCGAGCCTGTGTCCACCGGCAGGCTGGCCTGGCACGAAGCCGCTCTCGATCTCGGCGACGACGCCGCGGCCCGGGTCGAGGAGACGCTCGCCGCCCTCACGCGGGAGGCGGGCTTCGACAAGAGCCTCGTCGATCTCACGCTCACCGGCCGCGTGTCGCTGGCGGCGCGACGGCACCTGGAGGGCGTGCTCGAATCGTGGTCGCACCGGCTCCTGCGGCTCGATGTCCACGATGAGGCGACGGTCCTGCCGTCGCCCGACGAAATCCGCGACCTCACCGAGCGTGCCGACGACCCGCTCATCGCCGGCGTCGCCGCCGAACTCGTGCGTCGCATCGAGGCCGGCGGCGACGCCGCCGCGGACGCCCACGAGGCGGTGAACATCCTGCACGGCCTCTGCACCCGGGCCAGGGAGGCCGCCCGATGAGGCTGCGATCGGTGACCGTCCGCAACTACCGGATGCACCGCGACTTCACCGTCGAGTTCGACCCCGCCCGCACCGTGATCGGCGGCCCGAACGAGGCCGGCAAGACCACGATCGTCGAGGCCGCACACCGGGCCCTGTTCCTCCGCAGCCGTGTCTCGGGCGAGGTGCTCGAGTCAATGCGGTCGCATTTCCATCCCGGCCATCCCACGGTGGAACTTTCCTTCGAAAGTGGCGGCACGGTCTACCGCGTGACCAAGCAGTTCACCGGCACCGCCACGGCGCCCACGACGCTCGAACAGGCGGGCGGGCCGACGCTGCGGAACGACGAGGCCGAGCGAAAGCTGCGCGACATCGTCGCGGCCGAGGCCGTGCAGGGCCGCAACGTGGAGGAGCGGCTGAAGATGCAGTGGGCCCACCTCTGGGTGTGGCAGGGCGCGGCCCACGCCGATCCACTCGAGGGCGACGCCCTCCGCGAACCGCTCGGCCGGCTGCGGGACCGGCTCGGCAGGCTCGAGGACGGCGGTGTGATGGAGTCGAAGACCGACGCCGCCGTGGGGCGGACGATCGCCGAGACGCACGCCGCACGGACGCGGGACGACGGCCGGCCACGGGCCGACTCACCGCTCGGCCGCGCCGAGGCGGCACTGCAGGCGGCGCGCGCGGAGGTGGCGACGGCCCAGGCGGCGATCGATGTGCTCGACGGAGCCGCGGCGATGGTCGCCCGTGCCGACACGGTGATCGCCGAGAGCGAGACGAGCCTCGCCGCCCGGCGGGCCGAACAGGATCAAAACGACCAGCGGCTGCGGGAGGCGCAGACGCTGGAGGTGCGCCAGGCCGAGCAGCAGGCCGCGGCCGCGGCGGCGGCAGCCCGGCTTCAGGAACTCACCGAGGCCGACCGCCAGATCCGCGAGTGCGAGGCTCGCATCGCGTCGATCGAGGCGCGGCGCACCCCGGCGGCCGAGCGGCTCACCGCGGCGACCGAGGCCGAGCGGGAGGCGGAGGAACGCCGCACCGCCGCGCAGGAACAGGCCCGCGCGCGACAGCAGGAGCAGGCCAGGGCGGCCGATCTCGCCGAACTCCACGGCCAGGCCGAACACCTCGAGCAGCGGCGCACCGAGCGGACCGGCCTCGCCGGCCGCTGCGCGCGGATCGCGGCCCTGC
>SXWC01000079.1 GCA_005789975.1 Planctomycetaceae bacterium | reverse complement strand
TGCTGCTGACCGCCGGAGAGCGTGGCCGGCAGCGCGGTCACGAACGACGCGAGCCCCACGCGGTCGAGCAGTTCGATGGCCCGCGACCGGGCCTCCGCCACGGTGTTTTTCAGGACGGTGCGCGGGGCCAGCGTGACGTTGTCGAGCACCGAGAGATGAGGAAAGAGATTGAACTGTTGAAAGACCATGCCCACGTCCCGCCGCAACGCCTCGAGCACTCCACCGGCATGCGGACCAGGAACAAGCCGGTGGCCGGCGATCGACACCTCGCCGCGTTCGAAACACTCGAGCCCGTTCAGGCACCGCAGCAGCGTGCTCTTGCCGCTGCCGGACGGGCCGACGAGGGCCGTCACGCCCCCTTCCGCGCCCGTCAGGGTCACGGCGTCGAGGACCGGCAGGCCGGACCGGTGTTTCGTCAGTGAGTCGACCGCGATCATGCGATTGTCCCGGCAGTTCTTGCCGCGCTTCGGCGTGGCGCGTCGTCAGGGCGCCGTGCCGGCCGGTCGTTCCACCCGCGGCTCAAACCAGCGGGAAAGCAGCGACAGCGGCCAGCTCATGCAAAGGTAGAGCAGCGCCGTCACCACCGCCAGTTCCACGATCCGGCCCGTGGAGAGGGCGAGCACGCTGTAACGCTTGGTCAGTTCGATCACCGTGATGGCCGAGCAGACGCTCGTGTCCTTGAAGAGCGCGATGAAGTCGCTCGTCACCGGAGGCATCACGATCCGCACCGCCTGGGGCACGAGCACGTGCCGCAGCGCCTGCCACTTGGAGAGCCCGAGCGAGAGGGCGGCCTCGAACTGCCCCAGGGGCACCGCCTTCAGGCCGGCGCGGTAGATCTCCGACTCGTAGGCGGAATAGTTGAGGGCGAGGCCGAGGATCGCGGCCAGGATCGCCGGCAGCGCCAGGCCCACCTTCGGCAACAGAAAGAAGATCGCATAGAGCTGGAGCAACAGCGGCGTGCCGCGCAGCACTTCCACGTAGGCCGTGAGTGGCGGCCTGAGCCACGCCGGTCCGTAGAGCCTGCCCAACGCCACCGCGAGCCCGATCGCGATCGCCAGCGGAAACGACAGGCAGGAGAGGAGGATCGTCATGCCCGCCGACGACAACAGGAGCGGCAGCGTCTGCCGGAACAGTTCGATGAACGACCGCTGCCGGGCCACGGGGATCTCGGCCGCGTCACGGAGCAGGAGCATCTGCTGGCGGCCGGCGAGATCCCAGCGGTCGTAGAGCGACTTGAGCCGGCCGTCGGCGATCAACGTGCCCAGGGCCGCGTCGATCGCCGCTGCCAGCCGCGGCGTGGATCGCGGCGTGAGCACCGTGTAGAAGCCGCCGGCGAACGGCCGATCGACGGTGCGAATGCGGGCGAAGCGGTCGGCGTAGTGGTTGAAGATGCAGTCGTCCATCACCGCCAGATCGAGCACGCTGGTGAGCACCTGCTCGAGCGAATCGAGCGTGCCGTCGTAGCCGACCACCTCCACCTGCAGCTCGCCCCGGGCCCCCCGCGATCGCATCTCCGTCTCGGCGGCCGATCCCGTGAGCACCCCCACCCGCCACGGGCCCGCGGGGCCGGGATCGGCGAGGTCGGCGAAGCTGGCCGGCGGGGCGTCGCGGCGGCCGAGCATCTGCAGTGCGTAGGCAAAATACGGCCGCGAGCAGCCGTAGTCGCGGCGGCGTTCGGGCGTGAGTTCGATGCCGTTGATGACGCAATCGGCCGACTGTTCGAGCAGCAGCGGCAGCCGGTCCCACTGCCCCTGCTGAAACCGCGCCTTCACGCCGAGTTCCCCGGCGATCAACTCCGCGAGGTCCACCTCGAATCCGGTGATCCGCCGCGGGTCGGCGGGATCGGGAAAGACGTGCGGGCCGCCCCCCTCCTGATCGGCCGCCCAGACGAGTTCGCCGCGACGCCGCACCTCATCGAGTTCGGCCCCCTGCACGAGCGACACCGCGCACCAGATCGCCGGCAGGATCCAGGCACGTCCGGCCAGCCGCCGCGTGGGCGGCAGGTGTTTCGCGGACGCAGCCGGCGGGCTCGGAACGCTCATCCCGGCGGCCTCCGCAGGCGGCCGAGGCCGGGCGTTTCCCCGCAGACCGCGGCCAGCCGATCGGCATCGGCACCGAGTCGCTCTCCCTCGTCGAGCCACGCGGTCGTCGCGTCCGCCGCGTCGGCAAAATCGGCGAGCAGCGGATCGACGAGCCGGGCCGCCGGGAGACCGCCGACGAGCGACTCGATGTCGCGGTCGAGTCCCAGCCGCACCAGTGTGAAGATCAGCCATCGCAGGAAGAGCCCCCACAGAACGACCCACACCAGCGCCTCCTGCAGGAAGCCGATGCCCGACACCGGCCGGCCCTCCCAGAGATTGCCGTGAAAGAAGTTCCATCCCGCCCGCACGAGCACCGTCGCGAGCAGCGCGACGAAGAGCCCTTCAAAGACCCCAGGGAGGAGCGGCCGGCCGATCCGGCCGCGACGTTCGGCCACCAGGCGGTCGATGCCGGCGCCGAGCCAGTGGCCCGCACGATCGATGACGTCGGCGGTGATGGCCGGCACGCGGGACGTGTCCAGGCGGGCGCGACCCACGAGCGGTTCTCCGATGGCGGCACGCGACGCGAGGCCGGCGAGGACGCTCCGCGACTGCTCGACCTCCCCGGCTGCCAGGCCGAGCTCTTCAACGGCCTGCCAGCCGCCGTTGCCGGCGGCGGCCGTGGCCGGCTGTCCGGCAAGGAGACGGCCGATGAAGCCGCCGCCGGGGCGGACTCGACTCCAGACCGCGCCGAGCGCCGCGATCAGGTGCAGGAACGTCGCAAACGGGCCGCCGTGCCAGCGGGCCACGAGATCGTCACCGATCAGCCGCTGCCAGGCCGATCTGTTCGCGCGGAGTTTCCCGCCGACCTCGCGACTCAGGATCGCCTCGAGCCGCTTGCGTTCCGACACGACGCCGTGGGCGAGGGCCAGGGCGGGCTCCCTGAACGCCTTCAGTTCGCCCCGCGCCTGACGTGTCAACCAGGCGGCCAGATCGACCGCCCCCGTCCGCCGCACGCGGCGTGCCGCCCGTCCGGCGAGTTCACCGTCGATCGCGTCGAGCAGTTCACGAAACCCGGCGTCGGGCTCGAGCCCCGCGGCCGCACGGGCGGCCGCCTCGACGCCGTCGATCCGGAAGATCCGCGGCACTTCGAACCCCTGTGATTCCAGTTCGCCGCGCCAGTCTGCGCGGATGTCGGGGTCACGGGTGGCGTGCGTCTGCACGAAGAGCAATGGACGGCCCGGCGCGAACGCGGCCACCTCGCGGGCCACGATCCACGAGCGGTATTTCTGCGCCGTCGACACCAGCAGCAGCACGTCACAGGCCGGGAGCACCGACTCGAGCAGGTCGCGGTTGCGGTTGCCCCCGCTCGGACGCGCTTCCCCGCCGTGCGGTGGCGAGTCGTCGAAATCCTGCGTGTCTGGATCGGGGCAGTCAACGAGCACGATGTTGGCGACCGCGGGTGAATCGCTGCGAACGAGCCGGCCCTGCATCGCGTCGAGCGGCAGCCAGGAGACGTCCACGTCGCGGGCGGCGACCACGATCGGATGGACGGTCGTCGGCCGGGCGACGTCGCCGGCAGCCGTGACCTCGCCGCCGGCCAGCGCATTGACGAGCGTGCTCTTGCCCGTGCCGGTGCCGCCGATCACCCCCACGACGAGCACCCTCGAGAGTTCGCGACGGGCCCGGTCGAGCCGGGCCGCGACCGCTTCCCACTCGCTCCTGACGCGGCGGGCCGGGGGCCACTGTGGTCCGGCGACCGACCAGCGGGCCAGTGCGTCGACGAGCAGGTCGAAGGCCACGAAGTCGGGCTCGGCGGGATGTGGATGGATCGATTCGTCGCTGGTCGAGTCCATGTCAGCAACACTCCCGGGAACATTCGACAAGCAGTTGCCGCGCCCGCAGCAACTCGGGCCGCTGGCCCGACACCGCGAGCCGGGCGATCTCCTCCAGGCCGTCACCGAGAACCACGTCGTGAAGTGTCTCGGCGAGGATTTTTCCCCGTTCGGCCGACCAGCCGGCGAACAGTCGCTCGATCAGCGGCCGGATGCCCTTGGATGCGACCGCCACGGCCCCCTCGCCGGCCAGCGGCGCCGCGACCGTCACGCCGAAGTCGATGACGTGGTGCAAGACGCCCGCGGCCGCGGGCACCGCCGCCGCGCCCGCACCGAAGAGCGCGAGCGTCATCACCGGCCGGGCCACCGAGCCGACGGTGAGCCCGGTGAGCACGGCCTTGACCAGACCGGGATTCTCCGCCGCATAGCGGTCGAGTTCATCCCGGACGAACTTTCGGTAGTCGTGCGAGACCAGCGGCAGCGCCGCATGCCGTCGCTCGAGGTCGGCATACCAGGCCGCGCGGTCGGCCGACGCGAGCCGCGGCCCGAGCTTCCCGGCGAGCCGTTCATCGCGTCGGCAGGCGTCGTCGAGCCGGTCGATGAAGTCGGCGAGGGCCCGCTTCAGGGCCTCGAGTTCCACGGTCGCGAAATCCTCCTGCCGCTCCTCCGCCGACCGTCCGATCCCGATCCGCTGGGCAGTCCACGCGATGCCCCGACCGACGACCCGGTAGCCGCCGCTCACGAGGAGGTCCACGCCCGACCGCCGGGGCTCGAGCCACGACCAGATTTCATCCCAGACGATCTGCCGCGGCGCCGCCGGCAGCTCCACCCGGACCCGCCCCTCCCGCTCGAGGAGCTGCTGCGATGCCCGCCAGCCGGCGGCCGCCCGATCGATGCCGTCCAGCCAGGAGGCGAGCCCCCGGCCGGGATCGAGGACGACCCGCATCGCCCCGGCCATCGCCTGCCGCTTGATGCGGTCGAAGTCGCAGCCCGCAAGACGCTCGCCGAGGCCCGCGTGGCCGCCGTCGGGCGTGAGCTCGGCGACGGGATGGAGGGTGATGCCGCCCGCGGCCGCGGCGGCGAAGTCGTGCGGCGCGGCGTAGACGGCCGCCGGCGCGACGCCCGTTTCGGCGGTGAACGTGCCCAGCCATCCGGCGAGCCGGTCCCGCTGCCGCGGCCAGTCGACCATGTTGAAGACGACGAACACCGTCTTGCCCGCCGCGGCGGCGGCCGAGAAGAAGTCGCGGACCGCCGCGTCGTTGTATTTCTGCTGGGTGAGCACCGCCACGATCACGTCGGCGGCGTCGCGGACGAGTTCGGCGCGGTGCCAGTTCTCGCGGAGCGTGCCGTCGATGTCGGGCGTGTCGAGCACGACGAGCCTCGCGGGCTGCGTCCCCCCCGGATCCTCCCGCCAGACAAGCACATCGTTGGCGGCGGCATCGAGCGCGTCTTCCTCGCTCCGCCAGGGCACGGGCCGAAAACCGGGAAAGAGCGCGGCCAGATCGATCCGGCCGGCGACCCCCGCGGCGAGGCTCGCCACCGGATGCAGCGTGCGGGCCGCCTCCGGCACCGAACGGCTGATCTCCGCCCCGACCAGCGTGTTGGTGATCAGGCTCTTGCCGGTGTTCGTGCCGCCGCAGACGGCCGCCACGATCAGCGGCTCCCGGGCCACCTGCGGCCTGAGTTTGCCGAACAGGGAGCCGTGCCAGTCGGTCCCACCCGGCTCGGCGGCGCCGAGGGTCGCCGCCAACGGCGCCAGCCGCTCGACCTGTTCGCAGAGGTCGGCGACGTTGACCGCCCAGGCGGCGAACGACGTTGCGGCGGGCGGAGCATCGGGAACCATCGGTCTGCGGCGACTCCTCTGGGCATTCTGGCGGGCGGTCATTCTGGCGGGCCACCTTGCCGCGTGCCGACGGCCTTTATTGCCGTCGCCATGCCGACGCCCTAGACTCGGGACGGTGTGCGGGGCCAATCCCCGACCAAGTGTGTCTTCCGCGGGATTTCCCCGCAAATCCGCCCTCCGCAGCCCCGCTTCCGCCATGCTCGAACGCCGCCCCGTATTTCCCGGTGTGATTGAAATGAACTACCAGGCCGGCTGGCGGATCGGCTGCAACGTCTACCTCGTCTACGACGACCGGGACTGGGCCCTGATCGACATCGGCTACGAGGAGAGCGTGGACGAGATCATCGAGCTCGTCCGCCAGATGGACTTCCCGCTCTCGCAGTGTCGCGCGCTCGTCGCCACCCACGCCGACGTCGATCACATCCAGGGGCTCGCCAAGGCCAAGGCAATCCTCAAGTCGCCCGTGCTCGCCCACGCGAAGGCCGTACCGTCGCTCGAATCAGGCGACCGGATCAAGACGTTCGCGGAGATCGAGGCCCAGAACGTGCACCTCGAGATGCCGGCCGTGAAGGTTGATCGCATCATCGGCGACGGCGACTCGATCGAGATCGGCGGCCGGTCCCTCGAGGTCTGGCTCACGCCCGGACACACCGACAGCCAGCTCGCCTTCCGCACCGGCAATCTTCTGCTCTCGGGCGACAACATCTACCGCGACGGGTCCGTGGGGGCGATCGACGCCCACCACGGCAGCGACATTCCGTCGTTCATCACGTCGCTCGAGCGGATCGCCGCCAGCGACGTGGAATGGCTGCTCCCCAGCCACGGCCCGATCTTCCGGAAGGATGACCGCCTCCTGGCGGCCACGATCGCCCGCCTCAAGGGCTATCTCAACCTCGCCGACTTCGGCACCTGCGCGCCGCACTGGCCGTTGATGGACGACTGGGACCGAGAGCTCGCCGAGGGCACCTTCCCCGACGCAAAACCCCGCCGGTCCTGAGGGAACGTGACCGCGGGCAGCCCCGCGTGACCCTGCGGGATTTTCCGTGAAGAACGGTCGTAGGGTCGGCCGATATTCCCTCTGAAGCTGGACTCTCAGGGGGAAAATCCGATGACACGGCATCTTGCCGCCGGGGCGCTCACCGCCCTGGCGTTGCTCTGTTTTTCAGCCGCCGACGCGGCCGCCCAACCGCCCGCCGGCGCGGGCACACAGGCCTACGGTCGCCAGTGGGGCAACTCCTACAACGCCCAGGACTGGAACCGGCTCTACCACTATCCCTACGTGTGGTATCCGCAGAACTTCTACCACGACGGCTACATGCAGTCGGCGAACGACCTCTATCACCGCTATCCACAGGAAATGCGGACGCCGGTCTACAACCGCGACTGGCACAACGAATACCCGAAGTCGCGCCGCTACCACCACGGCCACCACTTCAATCTGGACGTGTTCTGAATTGAGCGCCCTCCGGGCCATCCATGGCCCCGGAGGGCTTTTGTCGGGCGGGGCGAAGCCGAGGTTCGCCGCGCCCGCCCGGCCGCCATCACGGCGGCCGTCGAAGATGCCCACTCGCCGACACCCGGGCCACCGTTGGGCCGGAGGGCTTTGGGCCGCAAGGCGATCGAGCGAACCGCCGCGCCGGCCGAATCAGGCCGCGGGAGGGGGTGCCCATGCCCCGCGAGCCGGCGTATGCAGACAAGCGAAGCAAGGATTGCGCAGCGCCGTCTGCATCCGAGTGAGCGGAGGGCACGATGCCCGCAGCGAACGTCCGGCGACGGGGCGTGGGCACCCCCGACCCACGCAACGGGTGACTTCCGCCACCCTCGAAAAAATGCGGCTGTCGAACCGCGGCCAAGGCGTGAGCAGCGAGCTCATTGGCCAGTTGCACGTGCATGACGTGCTCGATGCTCCCCGCGCCAGCGTCCCGCTGGCGGCGCTGAAACATCGCTCACGAACCACCGGCCCCGTTCGTCACTCCACCTTCATCCAGAAGGGGGCGGCCGCAAACCAGGCGATCGTCGAGACGAGCATGATCGCCTTCACCGTGTCGAGCGGGAAAGCCGGCGACGCTCCCTGCCCTGCGGCGATGGATTGAATCATGAACACTGCCGGCGGCACGATCGTGCCGGCCAGCGCGAGGAGCCCGACCGTTGTGGCGGCCATCTTCATGGTGTGATGTCTCCTTGGCTCAGGGGTTCAGACGCGTACCGGAATGGCCTCGCGGGCGGCCATCTTCGAGAGCACGATGTAAATGAGGCCGCAGGCGATCGTGCAGGGCAGCGGCAGGTACGAGGCAAACACCCCCTGCGTCTTGTAGAGCCACATCGCCACGGCCACCGGCACGAGCCACGCCATCAGAACGCTGACATTGAACGCCGAGCCGCTGCGTTCGGCCGGATCCCGCGGAATGCCGAACGTGTCGGCGAAGAAGTGATCCACCACGATGATTCCGCCGATCGGGGCGAGGATCGTGCCGTAGATGCCCACGAAGTCGAGCAGGTTCATCGCAAAGGCGGGGAAAATGCCCGCCGCAATGCAAAGTCCGCCCGCCAGCATCGTGGCCGCGGCGCGACCGATGCCCGGGATCATCGCCTGGAAGGCCAGGCCGGCCCGGTAGATCGTGGGGTTGGCCGTCGTCCAGCCGGCAATGATCACACAGATGAGGCCGGCCCGGCCGACGGCGTCATTCACCATCGTGCCGGGATCCTTGCCCACCTGCGGATCGACACCATGCCGTCGCACCCAATAGATGAGCAGCAGGGCCGCGCAGATCCACGCGATATAGTGCCCGAGAAACATCCCCGAACCGCTCGCCCAGCCGGCACTGGGCTTCCTGGCAAACCGCAGCACCGAGAGGTCGGCCATGCCGATGTGCATCGCCGCGTTGCAGAACCAGGCGAAGAACACGATGCCGAGGAAGGAGATCGATTGCTGCGTGCCCTCGGCCGGAGTCAGGAGGGCCCAGAGATCGGCCGTGCCGAGCCGGCCGAGCGTGACCATCGCGCAGGCCACGAACACGAGAAACATCCAGGGTGCGGCGTAGTGCCCCACCTGGGCGACCACGCCGTAGCCCTTGAGCGCCACGAGCGTCATCGCCAACCCGATCACGACGCAGGAGACGATCCAGGCCGGACCGGTCGGCATGGTGGACTGGAAGGTCGGCATCTCGATCGTGCCGGCGGGAAAAAACGGTCCCACCGCCGTGGCCGAGACCGTGATCATCGAGCCGGCGAGAAAACAGAAAAGCAGGCCATTGGCCAGGTTGTAGAGCTTCACCAGCAGGCCACCGGCAATCTTTTCCAGCTTGTAATAAAGCGTGAGCCGCTCGTCGCAGGCGATCGCGGCGGTGAGATACCGCCAGGTGAGCACGGCCAGGAGATTGCCGATGAACAGGCCGACGAGAAGGCTGAAGGCGTCGGCGCCCCACTTCACGAACAGCGGGCCGATCATGAACTCGGTGCCGGCGGTATGTTCGCCGGCATACATGCCCCAGAAGGCGCTGGGCCCCTTGAGGGCCTTCTGTGGCACCCGCCGCCGTTCATACTCGGAACCCGCGTCGTGCTCGAGTTCCTCGACGTCCTTCATCAGTTCGCTCATGTCCGCTTCCCCGTGACGAGTTTCTCGTACTTCCGCACGTCGTCGAGCCAAGCCTCGCCGACCGGCACGTTCCTGGCGTGGCAGTAGTGGTCCCAGACCGCCCCGAAGGGCAGGCTCTTGGCCTCCTCCTGCAAGGCGAGCCGGGCCGTGAGGTCGCCCTCCTTCTCGGCCTTGCGGATCGCCGGCGGCTCCAGCAGCGCGATCAAAAGCGCGCGGAGCATGTTTCGCGTGCCGATCGCCCAGGCGGCGATCCGGTTGATGCTCGCGTCGAAATAGTCGAGGCCGATGTGCACCCGCGCCGGGTCGCCGCAGGCGACGATCTCGCGGGCGATCGCCAGGAGGTCGTCGGTCAGCGTCACCACGTGATCGCTGTCCCAGCGAACGCCGCGGCTCACATGCAGGAGGATTTCCGGCAGGTAGACAAGCACGCTCGAGATCTTGTCGGAGATGCTCTCGGTGGGGTGGTAGTGGCCCGCATCGAGGCAGAGCAGTTTCTTTCGCGTGACGCAGTAGCCCAGGTAAAACTCACTCGATCCGACCGTGCAGCTCTCGCTGCCGATCCCGAAGAGCTTCGGCTCGACCGCGTCGAGGTTGTATTTCGGGGAGAGCGGCTTCTCGAACACGGCGTCAAGCGATTCGGCCAGACGCTCGCGCGGCGCGAGCCGGTCGGCGGGCGTGTCTTTGAAGCCGTCCGGCACCCAGACATTCGTCACGCAGGGGGTGCCCAGCGCCTTGCCCATCGCCGCGCCGATCTCGCGCGAACGGCGGCAGTGCTCGATCCAAAACTTCCGGATTCCACGGTCGGCATGGGAGAGGGTGAAGCCGTCGGCGGCCTTGGGGTGCGAAAAGCAGGTCGGGTTGAAGTCGAGCCCCACCCCGCGGCTCTTGGCCCACGAGATCCAGTTGGCGAAGTGCGCGGCGTCGATCTGGTCGCGATCGACCTTCTTGCCGCCGAACTCGCCATAGAAGGCATGGAGATTGAGCCGGTGCTTCCCCGGAATGACCGCGAGCGCCGCGTCGAGGTCGCCTCGCAACTCGTCCGGCGTGCGGGCCCGGCCGGGATAGTTGCCGGTGACGGCGAGTCCGCCGCCCACCGTGCCGCCCTGGTTCTCGAATCCGCCCACGTCGTCTCCCTGCCAGCAATGGAGCGAGACGGGTATCTTCGCGAGGGCCGCGCACGCCTTCTCGACGTTGACGCCGAGGGCGTCGTACCGCTCACGGGCGAGTTTGTAGGAGGCCTCGATCTGTTTCGCTGTGGGCATGCGTGCTCGCTCGGGGGGGTCGGGTGTCCTGAACGTCGTCGAGTGTCGTGAACAAGGATCGGAACCGCCGCAGCCGTTCATCCCGCCTGCCCTGCGACCCGCGGCATGATTCTGCCTTCAAGCGGGTGAAAATCCAACGGCACCCCGCCCAGACCGCTCATGGGCCGCAGTCCCGGCACGGGGGCAATCGGTCGGCTGACCGCTCGTTTTCGCCTCGGGCCGGCAGGGGGCCCCCCGAAGGTCCCGGAATCTTTGGTTCTCCGGCGGATGAATCGCCTTGCGACCGGGAGGGGATGATTGTGGTATCGCCACCGACCGGGCTATCCTCGAAGGATCCCGTGGCAGGCAGACCTTGGAACAGGTCTGCCTGGGCACGACGCGACGACCATCCACCGCGGAAAACCCCGGCGTTTCCCCCGATCGATCGAGTGGGCAGGCGTCATGGATGACTTTGTCCGCGGACAGCGAGAGAGATGCCGATCTCCCTGGTGCACCCTCCCGGGCGTGTGTGGCACATGATCATCCGGTCGCCGTTCATCCCGTGGGTCGCCGTGCTCGTCACGCTGGCGGCGTCCGCCGGCCGCGCCGATCCCGCGCTGGCGGCGTCCGCCGGCCGCGCCGATCCCGCGCTGCCCGAGGAGTCCACCAGCACCGCCACCGGGATGTCGTTCGTGCTCGTGCCGGCCGGGGAGTTCGAGATGGGTTCGCCGCCAGGGGAGCGTGGCCGTCAGCCGGACGAGACGCCGCGACGAATCACGATCACGCGGCCGTTCTATCTCGGAGTGCACGAGGTCACACAGGACGAATACGCGGAGGTCATGGAGCGGAACCCCTCCTCGTTCGCGGCCACGGGCGAGGGGAGGGAGCGGGTCGCCGGGCGGGAGACGGGGCGTCACCCCGTGGAGCGGATTTCCTGCTTCGACGCGATCGAGTTCTGCAATCGGCTGGGCGCGAGGGACGGCTACGCCCCCGCCTACCGGCTCGACGACGTGGGGCGTCGCGAGGATGGGTCGATCGAGCGGGCCGACGTGGTCGTGCTCGGCGGCGACGGCTACCGGCTGCCGACCGAGGCAGAATGGGAATACGCCTGCCGGGCCGGGACCACGACGCCATTCCACTATGGCGACCTGACCGGGCGGAAGGACGCGAACTGCCAGCCGTCGATGGAGGCAGGAATGTACGGCGAGCAAAAGCCTTGGCAGGACCTCGCCCGGACTGCGGCCGTGGGATCCTATCCGGCGAATGCCTGGGGCCTGCATGACATGCATGGCAACGTGGCCGAGTGGTGCTGGGAGTGGTCCGGGGAACGGCCCGCCGCCGCCCTCCCGGGGCCGCGGGGAGGAGACCACGAACTGGCCCGCGGCGGCTCGTGGCTCACCAACGAACTCCGCTGCCGAGCGGCCAGCCGGTTCTTCCGTGTCCCCGGCGAGCGGTCCTATGAAACGGGCTTCCGTGTGGCCCGCACCCCTTCGCCATGAGGTCGCCACCGCGGACGAAGGCTCGCCGGGCCGCCGGGCCGCTGCTGACGCTGGTCGCCGTGGTCGTGACGGCCCGGTGCGCTGATTGCCGCTGCGAGGAGGATGTGTCCTGGTCCTTCAAGGATCACAACCTCGTGTTCGTGAGCTTTGACGCCCTCCAGGCCGCCCATGTCGGCTGCCTGGGCAACCCGCGCACGGTGACGCCCACGATCGATTCGCTGGCGCGTGAGGGGGTGAGTTTCACGCAGGCGCGGGCGGTGGCGTCGTGGACGGTGCCCTCGACGATGTCGTGGTTCACCGGCGTCTATCCCTCCGAGCACCGGATGACGAACAAGTTCGCGGCTTACGGCCCCAACGAGCGGCGACTGGCCACCCTCAGGGAGCGGGCCCCGCAGCTCGCCACGCTGGCCGAAGTCCTCCGCGGTGCCGGCTACGCCACGGGCGGATTCACCGGCAACGCGGGCGTGAGCGGCGGCTTCGGCTACGAGCAGGGCTTCGACGTCTACTTCCACGAGAAGAACACGTTCGGCAGCCTGGAGCGGAGCGTGCCCGAGGCCCTCGTCTGGCTGCGGGCCAATCGGCACCGCCGGTTCTTCCTGTTCCTGCACGGCTACGACGTGCATGGCCAGAGCATGCCCGCCGACGGCTACGACTACCGCTTCGTCGATCCCGACTACGACCGGCGGTTCACGGGCTCGGTGGTCGAACAGGAGATGCTGCGGGAGGAGGGGCTCGACCGGGGGCGGCTCACGCTCCGCGACGCCGACGTGCGGTTCTGGCGGGCGATCTACGACGAGAAGGTGAACCGCGCCGATGCCTGCTTCGGTCGCTTCCTCGAGGAGTTCGAGCGGCTCGGGCTCACCGACAAGACGGTGTTCGTGATCAGCTCGGATCACGGCACCGAGCTCTACGAGCACCGCCGGTTTGACCACGGCTTCACGCTCTACGACGAGCTGCTCCGGGTGCCGCTGGTCGTGCGGCTGCCCGGACCTGCCCGCGGCCGGGTCGTCACCGACAGGGTCAGCAGCATCGACGTGATGCCGACGATCATCGACCTTCTCGACGTCGATGCTCCCGCGGGGCTGCGGCGGCAGCTGCGGGGCACGAGCCTCGTGCCCGCGATGCGCGGCGAGCCGGCCCGCCGTGACTGCTTCGCCGAGACCGACTACCGGGAATACACCTACAAGCGGTGCATCGTCACGCCCGATGGCTGGAAGCTCGTGTGCACGATGGAGACCGGCGTCCGCGAACTCTTCGACCTCACTGCCGATCCCGGCGAAACCCGCGACCTCTCGGCGGCGGAGCCCGCACGGGTCGAGGAACTCCGCCGCCGGCTCTACGGCCGGTTCCGCGAGATCGGCGCCGACCTCGAGTCGCGGCCCTGGAGAGTGGGCCTCAATCCGGTCTACAGTTCGCAGGGCCGTGATCCGGCCCCCGCACCGTGAGGACCGCTCGAGATGCCACGTCCCGGGAATGCCATCGGCCGCGGCGACCTGCCCACGAAGCAGTGCCCCGTCTGCGGGAGGCCCTTCGCCTGGCGGAAGAAGTGGCGGCGCGACTGGGAACGCGTGATCTACTGCAGCGAACGCTGCCGTCGGCGTGGCTCCGGGGCGAAGAAGGAGACACCGTCATGACGGCCGGATCGCTCTGCCGCCGAGGTGCCGCTGATCGGACACGTCGCCGCGGAAGCCACGCGATAGACTCACCGGCATGAGCCAGAAACGACCGCCCCGCCACGAAGCCTTCGATGACGAGCGGAAGGCCGCCCGCTGGTGGCTCGACAACGTCTACGCCGGCGATGACGCCGTGCAGCTCACGCCCCGGGCCGTGATCACCGGGATGCTGATCGGCGGGCTGATGTCGGTGTCGAACCTCTACGTGGGCCTCAAGACCGGCTGGGGGCTCGGCGTCACGATCACCGCGAGCATCATCGCCTACGCCGTCTTCAAACTGCTCGAGCAGCTCGGCGCCCGTCCCTTCTCCACGCTCGAAAACTACACCATGAGCAGCGCCGCCAGCGCCGCGGGCTACATGTCGAGCGCGGGCCTCGTGTCGGCGATTCCCGCGCTCTACCTCACCACGGGCCGCATGCTCGAGTGGTGGGAGATCGGACTCTGGCTCGCCGCGCTCTCGATGCTCGGCGTGTTCATGGCGATCCCGCTCAAGCGGCAGCTGATCAACATCGACCAGCTTCCCTTTCCTTCCGGCATCGCCACCGCCGAGACGCTCACGAGCATGCACAGCGAGGGGGGAGAGGCGGTGGTGAAGGCCCGATCGCTCTTCGCGGCGGCCCTCCTCGGAGCCGTCGTGGCCCTGTGGCGGGATTTGGTCGGCGGCATCAAGGCGGTCGCCGGCTGGGCGATCCCGAGCGAGATCCCCTTCGGCCCCGGCGGCCTCGCCCGCGACCTGCTCACCAAATACACGATCGGCATCGAGGGCTCCCTGATCATGGTCGCCGCCGGGGCGATCATGGGGCTGCGGGTGGCCGCGTCGATGCTCGTGGGCTCGATCCTCTTCTACGGGATCATCGGCCCGATCCTGGTGGAGCGGGGCATCGCCCAGCCCGGCTACCGCGGCATCGTGTCGTGGGTGCTCTGGCCCTCCACGGCGATGATGGTGGCGTCGGGCCTCTTGTCCTTCGCGCTCAAGTGGAAGACCGTGCTGCGGGCCTTCGGGGGTCTCGGCCGGCTCGTCGGGGGCGCGGCGGCCGACCACCACGACGACCCGCTCGACCGCGTCGAGGTGCCGTCGAGCTGGTTCGTGGCCGGCACGCTCACCGCCGGCACCGCCTGCGTGATCCTCGGCCACTGGCTCTTCGACATCACCTGGTGGATGGGCATCCTCGCGGTGCTCGTCACGTTCTTCCTGTCGATCGTCGCGGCCCGGGCCACCGGCGAGACCGACATCACCCCGATCGGCGCGATGGGGAAGATCACGCAGCTGATGTACGGCGTGGTGGCCCCGCAGAACATCACCACGAATCTGATGACCGCCTCGATCACCTCGGGGGCGGCCTCCCACGCGGCCGACCTGCTCACCGACCTGAAGAGCGGCTACCTCCTCGGCGGCAATCCCCGGAAGCAGACGATTTCGCAGTTGTTCGGCGTGATCGCCGGCACGATCGTGTCGGTGCCGGCCTATCTCTTCGTGGTGCAGCGCGACCCGGCGAGGCTCGGCACCGAGGCGCTGCCCGCGCCGTCGGCGAAGGTCTGGGCGGGTGTCGCCGAACTGCTCGCCAAGGGGATCGACGCGCTGCCCGCAGGGGCGCTCGCGGCGATCGCCGTCGGCGCCGCGATCGGCATCGCCCTCACACTGCTCGAGGAGCTCGGGCCGAAGGCGTGGCGGCCCTGGCTCCCCTCGACCACGGGCCTGGGGATCGCCGGCGTGATCCCGGCCTTCAACTCGTTCGCGATGTTCGCCGGGGCGCTCGTCGCCTGGCTTTTCGCGCGGGCCCGGCCGAAGGCCGCCGAGACCTACACGGTGCCGGTGTCGAGCGGCCTGATCGCGGGGGAGAGCCTGATGGGCGTGGCGATCATCCTCGTGCTCGAGATCATGAAGGCCTTCGGCGCGGGCTGACGAAACACCCACTTCCCGCACTGCAGCCGAGTGATGACGTCGATCCCTGCGCTGAGGAAAATCCTCAAGCCGCCGAGTCGATCATGCTGCCGTTGCACCAAATGCGAACACTCCGCATTCGTGCCAACGCAAGGGATTCCGGGGAAATCGCGTCGCACGCCACGAGTGCAATCGCGGTGAGCCCCGCCTTCCGTAACGTGGCGGCGCGACGCTCCGCCCGCACGATGTCATCCGCATCGCCGGTGGACGAAACCTCCACCACGACATAGGCGCGACTTCCGTCCACGATCCCTTCGGCGATGGCATCCGCCCGCAGCAGGTCATCCGCATCGCGATCGTCGACGACCTTCTCGATGGCGTCGAGGAGTTCGTCGTTTGCGATCAGCCTGCCACGCCGCAGAAACCTGCCCAGATACGCCGTGAGTCGATCCCGAAACTGCAGCTCGAACGTCCGGCCGACGACGGCATCCGTGCGGATCGTGAGCCGCTGCAGGGCGACAGCCACATCCGCCTGTACGACTGCGAGCTTCGTCTGCGCCTCGGCAAGCTCGGAAACCTTGCTCTCCGTACGGGCCTGCGCCTCGGCAAGCTCGGAAACCTTGCTCTCCGTGCGGGCCTGCGCCTCGGCAAGCTCGGAAACCTTGCTCTCGGTGCGGGCCTGTGCTTGAACAAGCTCGGAAACCTTGCTCTCCGTGCGGGCCTGTGCCGCGGCAAGCTCGGAAACCTTGCTCTCGGTGCGGGCCTGTGCCAACGTCAGCCTCTCTTGCCCCGCGGCAAGCTCGCCAACCTTCCCTTCCGTGCGCTCCTGCGCCTCGGCGAGCCGACCGAGCGCCGTGTCCAGCCGCGCCACGTTGGCATCCATGGAGTCGCGGAGAATGCGAAAATCTTCCTTGGTGACGGCGTTTCTCAGCTCCTCGAACATCGTCCCGAGCGTGTGGGCCAGCGACTTGGCCGCAGGCTCCCCCAAGAAACCCTTGAACTCCTCGTAGATTTGGAACGTGTTCATCGATCACGCCTCCGCCAGCACACCGCACCGCCACCAACAAGGAAGTGTACAGGCGTTTATACGGAGCGTCAAGGCGGCGAGGCCGCGGGGCGATTCGGAAGGCTCGACGGTGCCGCAAGGCGGAGGCCGCCAGTTGAGCGTGACTGCCGGCGAAGGCCCGGTTGACGATGCCTGATCCGGTGAAGCGAAAACCCCTGCTCGTGGGCTGGGACTCGGCCGACTGGAAGATCATCCAGCCGCTGATCGACTCCGGCGCTATGCCGGGCATCCAGCGGAGCGTAAAGGTGGCTTCGCGCAGTGCTGCGACGAACGTCTCGTATGGGGCTTTCGAGGCAAACACCAGATTGAACGCGGCCCCTTGGGGTTGCTTGGCAGGACGCTGACCGCCTGGTTGGCTCGGGGCAGCCCATGCCACGTCGCCGGACGTTCGCCTCGGCCTTCGTGGCCTCGGCTCACTCGGATGCCGCCTGCGCTTCGCCATCCTGGCTTCGCTTGGCGGCATACGCCGGCTCGCGGGGCATGGGCCGCCCCTCGCTGACTTCGAACCCGTCGGCGCGGCCGATTCGTCCCTGCCGGCGCCCGTTTCGTCCCTGCCCGCGCTCGTTTCGTCACTTTCCGCAGTCGTGGCATTGAACGACGGCTTACATTCCGCTGCCGCCCCGTGGTGACGTTCTGCTCCACCAACCGAAAGGTGACCGATGCCCTCTTCGCTGCCGTCTTCAACAACGACCACGCCGCGTTCGCGGATGTCTCGTCAGCAGATGCGAGTGGCCCGGCGATCCGCCGTGCGGCTCGGGGGCTATCTCGCCACCGGCTTGGGGGCGTCCGTGCTCGGCACAGCCACGACCGAAGCCGCCGTCGTGAATCTGAACCTCGGCCCCACGGGATTCAATCTGCAAGGCATCAACGCGGGAGTGACCGCCGGCACCTACCAACTCGTGTTCAACTTTCCCTTCGCGGGACCAGACATGAGTGTCTACAACGGCTATAACACGACTTTTGGTTTTGGAGTCGGCCCCGGCGGGGGCCTGGGTATTGCGGCAAGTGCGCCACAAAGGCCGACGAACTTTGGTCCGTCCACCACCGTGGGCAACACCGCCACATTCGACACTTCACCTTACACAAGCGTCTTCCGCCGGGGCCCTTCCGTGTCGCCCGACTTTGGGGCGAACAGCTACCTCGGGTTCCGTGCGACGAGCGGTTCGAATAGCTACTACGGGTACATGGAGGTGACGTGGTCAGCGACTGCAGATCAGTTCGAGCTGCTGTCCGCCGCCTACGAGTCGACCCCGAATACGCCGATCGTCACTCCCGCGGCGGTGCCCGAGCCGTCGGCGATCGCCGCGGCTGGCATGGCCGCGTTGGCCATGGGTGCGGGTGCGATTCGCCGGGCTCGACGGTCCCGCAAGGCGGAGGCCGCCGGTTGAGCGTGACCGTCGGCCAAGGCCCGATGGGCGATACCTGATCCGGTGAATCAAAAACTCCTGCTCGTGGGCTGGGACTCGGCCGACTGGAAGATCATCCAGCCGCTGATCGACTCCGGCGCCATGCCGGGCATCGGCCGGATCGTCGAAGAGGGCGCGAGCGGCAACCTCACCACGCTCGAGCCGCAGCTCTCGCCGATGCTCTGGACGAGCATCGCCACGGGCAAGATGGCCTACCACCACGGCGTGCCGGGATTCACGGAAGTGGACCCCGGCACCGGCCGCGTGGTGCCCGTGTCGGCCGCCACGCGGAAGTGCCGCACGCTCTGGGAGATCCTCGGCGACCGGGGCCTGCGGAGCCACGTGATCTCCTGGTTCGCCACCCACGGCGAGCGGGATCTCGACGGCTGCATGGTGTCGAACATGTTCGGCCACGTGCCGAACGTGAAGCCCGACACCGACCCGGCCGACTGGCCGCCCCCGCCACCGGGCACCTACTGGCCCGAGTCGCTCGCTGCCGCGATGAACGACCTGCGGGTGAGCCCGCACGACCTCGATCCCGAGGAGGTGATCCGCCTCTTCGTGCCCGAGGCCCACACGGTCGATCAGGCGAAGGACCAGCGGCTCTGGATGCTCGCCGGGAAGCTCGCCGAGGCCTTCTCCGTGCACGAGGCGGTCACGCACGTGCTCACGAGCGATCCCGACTGGAACCTCTGCGCCGTCTACTACCGCACGATCGACGAGATCAGCCACATGTTCATGCCCTACCATCCACCGCGGATGGCGGGCATCCCCGAGGCCGACTTCGAACTCTATCGGCACGTCGTCACCGGCATCTACCGGCTACACGATCTGTTTCTGCAGCGGCTCGTGCAGCTCGCCGGCCCCGACGCGACCGTGATGGTGGTCTCCGATCACGGCTTCCACTCCGATCACCTGCGGCCGAAGTTCACGCCTCGGGTGCCCGCGGGCATCACCGTCTGGCACCGGCCGCAGGGCGTGTTCGCGGCCGCAGGCCCCGGCTTCAAGCGCGACCAACTCGTGTTCGGCGCCCGGCTGCTCGACGTGGCCCCCACGATCCTCCACTTCTTCGGCCTGCCGGTCGGGGCCGACATGGAGGGCCGGGTGCTCGAGGATGCCTTCGAGACGCGGCGGCCCGTGGAGACCGTGCCCACCTGGGAACTGGCCAATGCCCCGCGGCGCGAGCGGACCGGGCTCGACGCCGAGGCCGACAAGGCCCTGCTCGAGCAGTTCGTGGCCCTCGGCTACATCGAGGAGATGCCCGACGACCCCGGGCAGGCGGCCGCCGAGACGAACCGCGAGAACGACTGGAACATGGCCCGGGCGCTGATGCACGGGCAGCGATTCGAGGAGGCCCTGCCCTTGCTCGAGTCGTGCTTCCACGCCGCACCGTACCGCGCCGACGTGGCGCAGGTGCTCGCCACCTGTCAGATGCAGCTCGGTCTGCTCGACCAGGCCGACGCCACGATCGACCGGGCCCGCGAGACGTTTGGCCGCACCGAGCAGGCCGACCTTGTGAAGGCGTCGATCGCAATCCAGAAGGACGACTTTCATGCGGCCCTAAAGGCCCTCGACCGCGTGCGGCAGAAGATGCCCGACGAGCCGCAGCTGCTGCTCATGCTCGGCCGGTGCCACGCCGCCCTCCACCGCTGGCCAGACGCCGAGGATGCCGTCGCTCGGCTCCTCGTGGCCGACCCGCATTCGCCGCAGGGCCATCTGCTGCTCACGCGGATCCGGCTCCATACGAACCGCGCCGCCGAAGCGGCGGATTCCGCCCTCGACGCGATCGGCCTGCAATACGGCAACCCGCGTGGCCACTTCCTCCTCGGCATGGCCCTCGCGCAGGACGAGCGGCTGGAAGAGGCGGTCCGTCCGCTCACCAACTGCCTCCAGCTGGCACCGGAGTTTCTTCAGGCCCGGAGGCTCCTGAGCCGCGTCTACCGCCGGCTCGGGCGGCCCGCGGAGGCGGCAGTGGAGGAGGCCCAGAGCTTCGAGACGATGCGGCGGGTGCGCGAGCGGCAGCGGGTCCGCGAGGCCGATGTCCGCGCGGCGGCCGAGGCCCGGGCGGCGGTGCGGGCGGAGCAGGATCGCCTTGTGCAGGCCGACGCGGACCGGAAGGCCGCCGAACTCGCCGCGATCGAGCCGCTCGACCTGCTCGTGGTGTCGGGCCTGCCGCGGTCGGGCACGTCGCTGATGATGCAGATGCTCCGTGCCGGCGGCATCGAGCCGATGACCGATGGCACCCGCAAGCCCGACGACGACAACCCCGAGGGCTACTGGGAGTGGGAAGACGTGAAGAAACTCCCGAAGAACCCGCGGCTCATCGAGCAGGCGGCCGGCAAGGCCGTGAAGGTGATCTCGGCCCTGCTGCCGAGCCTCCCGCCGCCCCACCGCTACACCGTGATCTACATGGTGCGGCCCGTGGAGCAGGTGGTCGATTCCCAGTGGGCGATGCTCGCCCGGCAGGGGCAGAATCCAAAATCGGAGAAGCGGCACCTCGTCGAGGTGCAGGAGCACCACAGCCGCCAGATCCGCGCCGCGCTCGCCGCGAGCGACCGGGTCACGCTCGTGGAGGTGTCGTATCCCGACCTCGTGGCCGATCCGGCCCCGGTGATCGCCCGGCTCGCGGAAGTCCTCGCGGGCCGCTTCCAGGCATCACCAGCGGTGGCCGCGTGCGTGAAGCCGGCCCTGCATCGCAACCGCTGAGCGGCACCGATTGACGATGCTCCACGCAGTCTCGTATGACTGCTGCAAGCCGCTCCGGAGTGGAGCCGGCTTCGTGTCCGGGCGATCAGCGCAGCATCGCCCGGCGTCTCCAGGAGGCGATCATAACGAAGCCCCCGGTGTATGCGGCCATCGATGGCCCCATCGTGATGATCGGCTT
>SXWC01000078.1 GCA_005789975.1 Planctomycetaceae bacterium | reverse complement strand
ATCCTCCCGGGCGGTGGCGTGGCCCTGCTGCGGGCCTGCTCGCAGCTGAAGCCGCGGGGGCTCTCGGAGGACGAGGCCGTCGGCTACCAGATCGTGGTGCGGGCCTCCCGGGCACCGGTGACGATGATCGCGTCGAACGCCGGGCAGGACGGCTCGATCGTCTGCGAAAAGGTGCTCTCCGGATCGGGCAACCACGGTTACAACGCGGCCACGGGTGAATACGAAGACCTCGTCAAGGCAGGGGTCATCGACCCGGCGAAGGTGACGCGGACGGCGCTGCAAAACGCCACGAGCGTCTCGACGCTGCTGCTGACGAGCGACGCGCTCATCGCGGAGAAGCCGAAGGATCAGAAGTCGAAGGCCGGTGGTGCCGGCGGCCATGGCGGCGACTACGACATGTATTGAGCCCGGGCTCGACCGCCGCCGGAAGACGGGCGGGAGCGGTGAAAATCATCGACCGGGGCGTTCTGCGGAACGCCCCGGTTTTTGTTTGGTCAGGCTGTCGAGCGGGATGAAGCCATCGGCCCCGGCGGGCTTGGTTGGCTGGCCGCACCCCGGGGCGAGCAGCTGCCGCCAGAGGGTCCGTACGAGCCAGACCCCCGCGGCGACCGAGATGGTGATGGCGATGGCGTCTTGCATCTCACCAGCCGAGAAACAGACCGAGCCTGTAGATCGCGAAGGCACCCAGCCAGGCCAGGACGGTCATGTAGACGAACGTGACCACAGGCCAGACCCACGAGCCCGTCTCGCGTCCGATCACGACCAGCGTGCTCGCGCACTGGGCACACAGCGCGAAGAACACCATGATCGACAGGGCGACCGGCAGCGTGAACACGCGGCGATTCGTGCCGTCCCAGCGGGCCGCTTTGAGCCGCCGGGCCAGGAGCGTGGCCCCCTCCTCCTCGCCGGGATCGACGTCGCCGAGGTTGTAGATCACGCCCAGCGTGCCGAGCACCACCTCCCGCGCCGGAAAACTCGCGATCGCGGCGCAGCCGATCCGCCAGTCCCAGCCGAGCGGCCGCACCACCGGTTCGACGAACCGCCCCGCACGGCCGAGGAAGCTCTGCCGCTGGGCGGCACCGCGCCGGGCCGATGCGAGCCCATCCGGCGTGTCGAGCGACTCACGTTCGGCGACGAGGTCGCTCCGTTCGGGATCGTCGCTGGCGGAAGCGGCGATCCGCGACTCGAGCACCGTGCGGAGGGCGGCGACGTCGGCATCGATGCCGCGATCGTCGCGGGGATAGTTCATCAGGGCCCAGATCACGACGCTCACCGCCACGATGAGCGTGCCGGCATTCATGAGAAACGACCAGGCCGCCTCACGGGCGCGCTCCACGACCACCGCCAGACGCGGCCACCGCCAGCCCGGCAGCTCCATCACGAAGGACTGCGGCGGCCCGTGAAACACGGTTCGCGAGAGGACGACCGCCACGGCAGCCGCGACGACGACGCCGAGGGCGTAGAGGCCGGTGAGGACGACGGCCTTGAGCGGCAGCCAGGGGAGCCCCGCGGCACGCTCGGGCACGAACGCTCCGCAGAGCAGCAGGTAGACGGGCAGTCTGGCTGAGCAGCTCATCAGCGGTGCGACGAGGATCGTGAGCAGCCGATCGCGGCGATTCTCGATCGTGCGGGCGTCCATGATGCCGCGGATCGCGCAGGCGAAACTCGAGAGGAGCGGAATGAAGGATTTCCCGCTGAGACCCGCGCCGACCAGCAGCCTGTCCATCAGGAAGGCGGCCCGCGAGAGGTAGCCGCAACCCTCCAGGATGGCGATGAACAGGAACAACAGCGCGATCTGCGGCACGAACACGACGCTCCCCGCGACGCCCGCCAGGACTCCGTCGATCAGGAGGGAGCGGACGGGCCCCGGCGGAAGCAGCCCGGCGAGAAAGGTCGAAAGCCCGTCCATGCCCGCCGAGATCAGGTCCATCAGCGGGGCCGCCAACCAGAAGATCGACGCGAACATCGCGAGCATCACGGCGGCAAAAAAGAGCGTGCCCCAGAGGCGGTGGGTGAGCAGGGCGTCGATCCGGTCTTCGGTCAGCCGCAGGCCGGTCCGCGGCGCGGCAGAGACGCCCTCGAGCAGTCTGCCGATCGCCGCGTAGCGGGCGATCGCGTCGGTGGCCGCGGGTGATCGGGCGATGTCCCCGGCCGGCGTCGCGGCGGGCCCGCTCAAGTGCAGCGGCCGTGGCGGCGGTGCGGCGACCGCATCGAGGATCCGATCCCGCACCGTCCCGATGCCCTCGCCCGTCGGCGCCGCCACGCGAATGACCGGACAGCCGAGCCTGCGGCCCAGCTCGTCGACGTCGGTCTGGATCCCGCGGCGATCGGCGACATCGGAGAGCGTCAGTGCGATGACGACGGGCAGGCCGACCTCGAGCGACTGTGTGGCGAGGTAGAGATTGCGTTCGAGGTTCGTCGCATCGACGACCACCACGAGGCAGTCGGGCCGTGGCACGCCGCTGATGCGGCCGTGCAGGACATCGACCGTGACACGCTCGTCGGGGCTCTGGGGGGTGAGGCTGTAGGTGCCCGGCAGGTCCACGAGGTCGATCTGTCGGCCGCGGTGCACGAAGCGGCCGACCTTCTCCTCGACCGTGACGCCCGGATAGTTGCCCACCCGCGTGGGGATCCCCGCCAGCGAGGTGAAAAGAGTGCTTTTGCCGACGTTGGGATTGCCGAGCAATGCCACGGTGAGAGGGCTGATCGTCATCCGTCGTTCAGCGGTTGCCTGTTCAGCGGTTGCCGATCGAGACCCGGGCAGCCTCTTGCCGCCGGATCGAAAGGCGATAGCCGCGGACCTCGAGTTCGAGCGGGTCGCCGAACGGCGCACGGCCCACCAGCCGAATCTCGATCCCGGGGGTCAGCCCCATTTCCAGAAGGCGGATCGACACGGGATCGGCTCCGTTGACGTCGTGAACGCGGACCGTGCTGCCTACGGGGACGTCGTCGAGCGAAACCATGGTGAAGCTGCCGTGCCGGGGGTTTTCTGGAAAAGTTGAGAACGAATCTCAACTCCGACACCAGTGTAGAACAGCACCGTCGTCGGGGCAACAACCGTATCGATCAGGGCTTCGGATTTTGATGAATCGAACCGGGCTGTTTGTCGTCGGCACCGACACCGGCGTCGGGAAAACCCATGTCGCCGCGGCCCTGGCCCGGACGCTGACGGCCTCGGGGCGGCGGGTGGGGGTCTACAAGCCCGTCGCCAGCGGCTGCCCGGCCGCCTCGGACGAGGCAAGCGATGCCTGGCAGCTGTGGAATGCCGCGGGAAGGCCGCTCACGCCCGAGGACGTCTGCCCGCAGGTGTTCTTGGCTCCGATCGCCCCCCATCGCAGCAGCCGCCACGCCGGCCGGCAGGTGGATGAGCGACTGCTCCGCAGCGGGCTCGACCGATGGCTTGTTGCAGCCGACGTCGTCATCGTCGAGGGAGCGGGGGGTCTCTTCTCGCCCGTGGGCGACGCCACGCTCGTGAGCGACCTTGCCCGCGAATTCCGCCTCCCGCTCGTGATCGTGGACGCCGCGCGGCTCGGGGCGGTCGGACGGTCGCTGGCGACCTGTCGGGCCGCGGAGGCCGAGGGCCTCGAAGTGGCCGCGGTGGTGCTCTCCCACACGACACCACCAACAGGCGCCGCCGCCGACCCGGCGAGCGAAGTTGCGATCGCCCGCGACAGCGGGGCCGACCTCGCCAGCCGGCTGCCGACGATCCCCATCGTCATCCTCGAGCACGCCGCCACACGCCTGCCGCCGGGCATCGACTGGGCTGCCGTCGCCCGCTGCTAGCCCGTGGCTGCCCGCAGTCGCCGCGCCGCGTCGTCGGCTCGGATGGTCGTGATGTGGCAGCCTGTGCCGAGTTCGAAGCCGGCCAGCTCCGTGAGTCGTGGCAGGATCTCCAAATGCCAGTGCCACGCAGCCGCGCCGTCTTTGGCGCTGATCGCGTGGTCGAACGGCGCCTGGTGCAGCCACCAGTTGTAGTCACAGCCCGGCGCCAGCCGTTCGAGACGACCGATGATGTCGCGGGTCAGGTCGGCGACCGCCAGCACGCGGGCCGCCGATGTGGCATGGAAGTGCCGCTCCGGTTCCGCGACCACGATCCAGGTCTCGAAGGGCTGCCGGGGGGCAGGGGGCACCAGCGCGACGAGATCGCCCGCGGTCGCAATGATCCGACCCGCCGTCCGCGCTTCGGCGAGCAGGCCCCCGAAGGGATCGCGATGTGCCGCGAGCATCGTCAGCTCGGTCCCGATTGTCGGCGGGACGACGTCAACGCCAACCAGCTGACTGTGGACATGCTCGAGCGAGGCTCCGGCCCCGGGACCCGAGTTTTTGAAAACGGTGGCCCAGGCGATACCGGGCTGCTCGGCGAGCATCGCCAGCCGTCGCTGACAGATCGTCCAGACATCCCGCCACGCGTCGGGTGCGAGGGCGAGGATCGAACGATCGTGACGTGGGGATTCGATGACCACGTCGTGGGTGCCGTGGGCCGCGCGGCCGCCATTTGCCACGACCGACCCCGACGGATCCGCGGCAGGGTGGTGGGTCGTGATGGGATAGCGGTTGGGAACGATCCGTGCCTGCCAGGCGGCGGATGTGTCGGCGGGGGCCCGGACGAGGTCCGGCGGCGTGTGCGACTCGTTGCCCGCGCAGAAAGGACACCATGCCGCGGGTTGATCGGCCCCGCCGAGCGACCGTGCGAGTTGGTGGTCGTCGGGCTTGCCACCTCGCTGGGGCGCCACGAAGACGGGGCGGCCCGACAGGGGGTCGTGGCAGATGCGCGGCGTGGAATCGGTGCGTTGGTCCGGAGGCATGGCCCGCCTAGTATGACCGCCCAGGCCGCGGAGCGCTCCGCGGCGCGTCGTGTTGAAGGGGCGGTGCGGCATCCGTACACTCGGACCGCAACGGCCAGCGTTGAAATGTGGCGAAAAATACCCGTCGGTCCTGTCGATTCCCGTGGAGATCAGAGGCATGCTCACTGTCGGCGATTCTTTCCCCCAGTTTTCCTGCCAGGCCTGCAGCGGCACCGGCAAGGACGACATGAAACTGTTGACCAACGCCGACTATGCCGGCAAGTGGGTGGTCTATTTCTTCGATCCGAAGGACTTCACGTTCGTCTGTCCGACGGAACTCGCCGAGTTCAACAAGCAGCTCAAGGCCTTTGCCGACCGTGACACGAGCGTCGTCGGTGGCAGCACCGACAACGAGTGGTCGCACCTCGCCTGGCGGCGAAGCCATGCCGACCTCACGAATCTCGGATATCCCCTGATCGCCGCCCAGAAACTCGCCCCCGAGCTCGGCATCCTCGAGAAGACCGAGGGCTACTGCCTGCGGGCGACGTTCATCGTCGATCCGCATGGCGTGATCCAGTGGGTGGACGTCAACCAGGGCCGCGTGGGCCGCAACGTCGCCGAGGTGATTCGGGTTCTCGACGCGCTGCAGAGCGACGAACTCTGCCCCTGTAATTGGAAGAAGGGCGACCCCTACGTGAAGGTCGGCTGACGTGGCCCCCTCCGAGTGTCCGCCTGCACCGCCGCGATCGTGGCTCCGCAAGTTTGGGGATGCGTTTCGCGGCCTCTTCCATGCCGTCACCAGCGAGTCGAGTTTCGCGGCCCACCTGCCGGTGGCGGCCGTGGCGGTCGGCTGCTCCGCCTGGTTTGGCATCAGCCCCGTGGAATGGTGCCTGGTGACGCTCGCGATCGGGGCCGTCGTGGCGGCCGAGGTCTTCAACACCTCGATCGAATCGCTGGCCAAGGCGATGGAGACAGGCCCCGACCCGCGGATCCGCGACGCCCTCGACACCGCCAGCGCGGCGGTGCTCGTGACGGTGGCCGGGGCGATCGTCGTGGGCCTCGTGATCTTCGTGCCCCACGTCTGGGCGGCCATCGACTGACGCCGCCGCGGGGCCGGCCAGGGGGTTTTTGGCCGCGATTGCGATTGACCGTGGCCCAGGCGCGGCCCTAGCGTGTTTCGCGATCGCGGGCATGGAGCGGCACGGCCGATCCTGCGGCCGTGAGCCTTCTGGAGAAAAACGCATGATCGGAAAACTACTCGCCGAGGCGATCGGCACGTTTTGGCTTGTGCTCGGGGGCTGCGGCAGCGCCGTCCTCGCCGCCGCCTACCCTGACCTCGGCATCGGCTTCGTCGGCGTGTCGCTGGCCTTCGGCCTGACCGTGCTCTCGATGGCCACGGCCATCGGGCACATCTCGGGCTGCCACTTGAACCCGGCGGTGACGGCCGGCCTCGTGGCCAGCGGTCGCCTGCCCGCCAAAGACCTGATTCCCTACTGGGTCGCACAGGTGGCCGGCGGCATCGCCGGTGCCGGCATCCTCTATCTCGTCGCCAAGGGCCTGCCGGGGTTTGATCCGCTCGCCGGCGGCTTCGCCTCGAACGGCTACGGCGACCATTCGCCCGCGGCGAGCCTCGGTGGCGGCGGCTACACGTGGCAGAGTTGCTTCATCATCGAGGCGGTGCTGACGGCCGTGTTTCTCTTCGTGATCCACGGTGCGACCGACAAGAAAGCCGGCAGCATGGTCGCTCCGATCGCGATCGGTCTGTGCCTGACGCTCATCCACCTGGTGAGCATTCCGGTCACCAACCCGTCGGTCAACCCGGCGCGGAGCACCGCCACGGCCGTGTTCGTCGGCGGCT
>SXWC01000077.1 GCA_005789975.1 Planctomycetaceae bacterium | reverse complement strand
TCGACCTCGAAGCGGGGCGAGGCCAACGAGCAGGCGCCGATCGACCCCGTGCTCCTCGCCCTGTCGATCGGGGCCACGTTCGTCGCCCGGTCGTTCTCGGGTGACAAGAAGCAACTCGTGCCGATCCTCAAGGCGGGCCTGGCCCACAAGGGTCTGGCGCTCGTCGACGTGATCTCCCCGTGCGTGACCTTCAACGACCACGAGGGCTCCACGAAGAGCTACAAGTTCACGCGCGAGCACGAGGTCGAGGCGGTCCATGCCGACTACGTGCCGCTGCACACGGAGATCACGCTGCCCGAGAGCACCAACGGCGCCGACCCTGTCCGCGTGGTGCAGATGCACGACGGCAGTTGCGTGCGGCTACGGCCCACGGCGGCCGACTACGACCCCACCGACCGCACGATCGCCTACGCCCACGTGCGGGCCTGCCAGCAGCGGGGCGAGATCGCCACGGGACTGTTGTTCGTGGACCCGACGAGCCGCGACATGCACGAACTGCTGAAGACACCTGCGACGCCGCTCGTGGATCTTCCGTTCGAGCAGCTCTGCCCGGGCGGCAAGGCCCTCGACGCCCTGATGGCCCGCTACCGCTGAGGCCGGGCCGTGCCGTCCGCGCCCACGTTGGGAATCTCCCAGCCGCGCAGGGTCGCATGCACGACGGCCACCTTGCCCATGTAGTGTTCCATGCGAAAGGGGCCGGCGGCCTGGAGGATGTGCTGCCGAGCCCGTGTGGCGTCGCCACAGGCCTCGGCGTGCAGGCCCAGGTAGAGATGGGCGTAGCACAACTGGTTGCGGCGGGCCGCGGCCTCACCGACTTCGGCTGCGGCGAGGACGGCGGCGGCGTCGCCCCGGCCGGCATAGAGGTCGAGGATCTCCCGCATCGGCACCCGCCGGTCCTCACCGACCGGAAGCATCGCCTTCCGAGCCGACTCCAGGCCTGCGAGCCGGGCGACGCAGAGAAAGTGCCAGGCCGGGTTCTCGACGTCGTCGGGATTCACGGTCCGGTGCCGCTCGAACTGCGCGCGACCGTCCTGGAACCGCTCGGCATAGTAGAGCGCGAGCCCGCGCTGCCACAGTTCCGGCTCCGCCCGCGGCACGGCCGCCACGAGACGGTCGAACGTACGGGCCGACTCCACCGGCTTGGCCTCGAAGAAGAGCCGCACAGCCTCGTCAAAGAGTGCCTGGGGGCTGTCGGGGACGGCTGCGGCCGCCGTCCCGCACGCCACCACGGCGAGCAGTGCGAGGGTCGGAACCCACCGTGGCCTGCACAGGCTTCCAAGAATCGACGCCATCGTTCAACCCCGGACCTTCCGTCACCGCACCCGAATCCGCGCCCAGTGGATGCTCATGGCCCCGGGCACTCCCGCGTACCAGGCCGTGAGCACTCGGCCGTCGGCGAGCGGTAGCAGGGCCGGATGACCGAACGTCCACTTGCCCATGTCTTCCCAGTAGGCCGCGAAGTCGACGCCCGCGGTGCCCTGCGACAGGGCGGCCGTCTCGTCATGCTCGTAGACCGTCAGCCGGTTCTTCGCGGGCCACGACGTTCCGCCGTCCGGTGACGACCAGAGTGTCATCGTGCTGGGCCGGTTGCGGTCGACCACGAAGGCGAGGAGGCGGCCGTCGGGCAATCCGAGCGGCGCCGCGATCTGGCCGGTGATCGGCAGGGGGGAGGGCGCGTCGCCCGCGATCCTGGCTCCGTCCACTCGGCCCCGCCGCATGTGCACGGGCAGGTCGCGGCGATCCACGAGGTCGTGCGTCCAGAAGAGCGCCGTGAACTCGCCGGGCCGCGGGCCGGCACAGAGTCGCTGATCCCAGTAGTAGACGCGATCCTCCGGATGCCGGGCCACGCACAGCGGCTCGTCGAACGAGCGGCCCCCGTCCCGTGATGTCACCAGCCAGGCGGAGTGATGCCGCGGCTCCGGCTCGTTGCACTCGCGGTAACTCTCGAACGGCACGGCGAGCGTGCCGTCGCTCCAGCGCAGCACGGGGCCGGTGAGCGTGGAGCCCCGCAGCCCGCCGGTCGGCAGGGTTCGCCAGTCGCTCCAGGTGCCGCCCGCATCACCCGACTCGGAGACGAGCATGCGGGCGGGCAGGATGCCGGACGTGGCCGGATCGAACAGCGGCCGCCCCGGCTCGGAGCGATCGAACCAGGTGGCGAACAGCACCAGGCGATCGGGCTCGGGCTCCACCATCTCGGCGCCGGCGAGCGAGCCGGGCACACCGTCGACGACGGTGGCAAAACGCCAGTCGATGGCCGCCCAGGTCCGTCCGCCATCGTGCGAGCGGGCGAGGCCGATCGTGCTCGTGGCCGCATGCTTGTCCGGGCCCACCTGGAACCCGGCGAGGATGTCGCCATTCGTCAGGGCCACGAGCGACGTGAAAAAAGCCACGCGCCGCTCCGCGGTTGCGGCGGCAGCATCGTGGATGAAGCCGCGTTCCTCGACCTCGAGCACGGCATCTGCGGGTGGGCTGGGCATCGGTTCACTCACCGATATCCTCGGCCCAGAGCCCGGGATGCCGCTCCATGAACTCCCGCATGAGAGCCGTGCATTGCGGGTCGTCACGGACGTCGAGTGCGACCCCGTGCGCTGCGAGCCACTGCTCCTCACCCATGAACGACGTGTGTTCGCCGATCACAACCCGCGGAATCTTGTAGAGCAGGATGGCCCCGCTGCACATCGAGCACGGGGACAGCGTCGTGTAGAGCGTGCACTCGCGGTAGAACGCCGCGGGCTTCCGCCCGACACGCTCCAGGGCGTCCATTTCGGCGTGCAGGATCGCGCTGCCGCTCTGCACCCGCCGGTTGTGTCCCCGGCCGACGATTCGGCCCGCGTGCACCACGACGGAGCCGATCGGTATCCCGCCTTCGACCAGCCCATGGCGGGCTTCGTCGATCGCGGCTTGGAGAAACTCGTCCATCGGAGATGACCTCGACCCGGTAGCGTAGGGTAGTCGTGGGCTCGCCGTCGAGTTGGTGCCGCCTGATTCCGACAACGGCTGCCGGGCTCGGGGGCAGGCATGCCGTGAGGGCGGGCCCGTGAACACTGTCGTGGTGGCGCGGAGGCTTTCGGCCCGGCTGCCATGCCGAGCGGACGGCTGATGTATGCTGGAAGGGCCCTTTCGCGCCCGTAGCTCAGTCGGATAGAGCATGGGATTTCTAATCCCAAGGTCGGTGGTTCGATCCCACCCGGGCGTACTCACGGTACACTCCTCCGACTCCCAATCGCCCGCCGCCGTCACACCCGCCATGACCATCTGCCTGCTCAAGTCGAAGATCCACCGTGCCTGCGTCACCGGGGCCTCCGTCGACTACGAGGGCAGCCTGACGATCGCGGCCGATCTCGCCGAACTGGTCGGCCTCCGGCCCTACGAACGGATCCTCGTCGGCAACATGGCCAACGGCGAGCGGTTCGAGACCTACGTCATTTATGGTGCCGCCGGCTCCGGCACGATCGAACTCAACGGCGCCACCGCCCTGCTCGGGAAGCCAGGGGACCGACTGACGATCATGTCGTTCGCCTGGATCGACGCAACCGCCGCGGCCGGGCATGCGCCGGCGGTGATCGTGCTCGACGCCGAAAATCGCGTCGTTCGCGGCTGACGTCGGCAAGACGGGCAACCCCGGCAACGACCGGTGCCGCGGGGAGCGGGGCCGACCATTCCGGTTCCGCGGAAAAGGCCGGCCCGAAGAGGCCGCTGCGGCCGAAGCGATTGCCGACCCGCCGCCCTGCTCCGGGGACCGATCGTGACCGGCCACCGCCCTGCCCGCATTCCGCGCCCGCCGCTGGTTACGGTGGTCCTGCTCGCCATGACCGCCGGCGTCCGCATCGCCGCCGGCGAGCCCGCGGACCTCGGCACGGACCGCGACGCGTTCACGCCGTCGACGCATACGGTGGCGCCGGGGACCGTCCTGCACGAGGCCTCGTACGTGTTCATCGACAACCCCGTGGGCTTGCCCACAAACAACTATCCCGAATGGCTCCTCCGGATTGGCGCGACCGAGTGGCTCGAGTGGCGATTCGGCGTCAATTACGGCGTGGGCTCGCAGGGCAACGTGGTCACGAGCGTGGAGGTGGGCGAGGGGACGCTCGACGGCAGCACGCTCTACGAGACGAGCATCCTCTACGGGCTGAAGATGAACGTGTCGGCGCAGGATGGCTGGCGGCCCGAAAGCTGCTTCATTATCGAGGCCACCACGCCGGCCTACGGCGACGTCTTCGGCACGTCGCCCGTGGCCACCGCCGTGGCAGGCTGGGAGTTCGCCGGCGGCTGGCGGCTCGACGGGGCGATCCGCTACGCCTACGCGGAGGGGCTCGTCGACTGGTTCAGCCGCTGGACACCGTCGGTCGTGCTCCGTCTGCCCGTGACGGAGCGCTGGGAGGTGCACGCCGAATGGTTCGGTTCGTATACCTCCGGCCTCACGGACAACACCAGCCGCCCGTTCTTCAGCCCCGGCTTCCACTACGTGTTGGGGAGGAACATGGAGGTCGGTCTGCGCGTCGGCTGGGGCCTGACCGACGAGGCGGCCCCTTTCTTCTCCGACGCGGGCCTTGCCGTGCGGTGGTGAACCGCGCTACGCGTGGATGGCGCGGCCATCGACGGCAAGCGCCGCTTCCTTGAGGGCCTCGGGCAGCGTCGGGTGGGCGTGGCAGACGCGGGCGATGTCCTCGGCCGTCGCGCCAAAGCTCATGGCCGCCGCCGCCTCCCCGATCAGGTCGCCGGCCGCCGGCCCGATGACGTGAATCCCGAGCACGCGGTCCGTGCCCGCGTCGGCGAGCACCTTCACCTTGCCCGCGGTCTCGTTGATCGTGCGGGCACGGCCGTTGGCACGGAAGGGGAACACGCCCTTCTTGTAGGCCGTGCCCTCAGCCACGAGCTGTTCCTCGGTCCGGCCCACGGCGGCGATCTCCGGATGCGTGAAGACGACGGCCGGCACGAGGGCGTAGTCCACGTGGGCCCAGCGGCCCGTCATGCCGTCCACGCAGGCGACGCCATCCTCCTCGGCCCGATGGGCCAGCATCGGCCCCGGGATGCAGTCGCCGATCGCCCACACGCCGGGGGCCGTGGTCCGAAAATGGGCGTCCACGGGGATGCAGCCCCGCCGGTCGACCTCGATACCGACGGTCTCCAGGCCGAGACCATCGGTCGCCGGAGCCCGACCGGTCGCGGCCAAGACGCGGTCACAACGGATCGGCTCCTGGCCTTCGCACTCGACGATGCAACCGCCGTCGGCGGCGCGGGCGGACCTCACCTTCGCCCCCAGGCGGATGTCGAGACCCTGTTTCTTGAACAGCGCGAGCGCCTCCGTGGCGATCTCGGCGTCGATCCCGGTGAGGATGCGGTCGGCGTATTCCAGGACCGTCACCTTCGCCCCCAGGCGACGCCACACGCTGCCGAGCTCCAGCCCGATGTAGCCGCCGCCGATCACGACCAGGTGGTTCGGCACGGCGTCGAACGCCAGGGCCTCGGTGCTCGTGCCGACCAGCCGACCGTCGACATCGACGCCGGGCAGCACCACGCTGCGGCTGCCCACGGCGACGACGATCCGCGGTGAGTCGACGATCGACCGCGTGCCATCGGCGGCGGTGACCTCCACCCGGCCAGCACCCGCGAGACGGCCGGCGCCCCGGTACCGAGTCACCTTGTTCTTGGCCAGGAGCGCGTCGATGCCCTTGGCAAGCGTGGAGACGACCTCGTCCTTGCGCTTCATCATCGCGGCCAGATCGAGGCTCACGTCGCCGACCCTGACGCCATGCACGGCCAGGTCGTGCCGCGTCTCCTCGAACCGATGGCTCGACTCGAGCAGCGCCTTGGAGGGAATGCAGCCGACCCGCAGGCAGGTGCCGCCCAGCTGCGGCTCCCGCTCGACGACGCCGGCGTTCAGCCCGAGCTGGGCCGCCCGGATGGCGGCCACGTAGCCGCCCGGTCCGCCGCCGATCACCAGAAGATCGTGGTTTGGCATCGGCTCACACCTCCAGCATGAGCCGCGTCGGGTCCTCGATCGTGTCCTTGATCCGCTTCAGGAACGTGACCGCCTCGCGGCCATCCACCAGGCGGTGGTCGTAGGACAGGGCGAGGTACATCATCGGCCG
>SXWC01000011.1 GCA_005789975.1 Planctomycetaceae bacterium | reverse complement strand
CGAGTGGGGCTACTCCAATCGTATTGCCGACCTGCTCAACTTCCTCGAAGACCGCGGGCTGTAGGTTCGACCCGGTGAGTGACCCCCGTCAGGGGGTCGCCACGAGCCACGAGCCACGCTGTCGGGCCTGCGGGTGGAATTGCAACCACGCCGGTTCCCGCGGCAACCGCTCGGGAGGGTGCCCCCGGCGGCGGCCTCTACCGCGCCCGGTGCGTCACGGCGGCCGGGAGCGTGGCGTCGGTCTCGAGAGTCGCGCCATCGGAACCAGCCATGCTGACGACCACGCGAACGTGGTCGTCGCTGGGCGGTGCCGCCGTCCAGCGGAGCGGCACGTGGATGCCGCGGAGCCTGCCCGTGCGGCGGAAGTGCGCGGCAGCCTGCTCCGTGGGAATGGTCCAGGTCGCGAGCGGCGTCGCCGGATCGCCCGCGTTGAAGATCAGGATCGACACGGCACCCGCGGCCGCGACCAGTTTCTCGTCGGCATCACGGGGCTCGAACGTCACGTTGATGCCGTCGCTGCGACCGTCCCCGTTGTCGTCGAAGCAGCCGGTCGTGGTGGTGGTGATGACGAGCCGCATCGCCCGCCCGTCCGAAAGCGGCTGGTCGTACGATACCGGCACGGCGGCCGGCGGGGCTGGAGAAGCGGCCGCGCCGGCCGGTGCGGGCAGCGACAACGGGCTCGGTTCGGTCGTCGAGGAGGGGGTCGCCGGCAGGGGCGGAATGTTGTCGAGGGCGGGGGGCGAGAGGCCGCCTGCCGGGGCTGCCGGCGGGCGGATCGCCTCGGGAATCTGGATGGCCGGGGGCACCGCCACTGCGGCCGGCACCGCGGTCGGCCGCGGTCGGCCGGTACGCGACCCCGTCAGCGGATCGGCTTCGGTCACACCGAGTTGCCGCCGCAGGCTGGCGTTCTCCGTGGCGACGGAGTCGAGGCGGGCGCACTTGTCCTGCAGGTCGTCCTGCAACTGGTAGATCTGGTCCTCCTGGTAGCGGAGTTCACGCTCCAGAATTTGTTGGTTCAAGTCGCTCTTGCAGCCGGCAAGCGCGAGGCATGACAGGGCCGCCGAGCATGACAGCGCCGCCAAACAAGGGACGCCAACCCGGTTCCGCCCGAGCATTTCCTGTGACAGCATTGACGCGCCTCCTTGCGCCTCGAATGGCCGCCGGCCCGCGGGCCGCCGACCGTACTGCTTCCCAGTTCCACCCGAATCCGATCCGCCACGCTCCCGTTTCCACCGGCTCCCGAGACGCTAGACGGCCGTCTTGGGGGCGGGCATGCGGTCGATCACCTCGTCGATCAGTCGGTAGTCCCGCGCTTCCTGCGCCGACATGAACCGATCACGGTCCGTATCCTCCTCGATCTTCTCCAGGGGATGCCCGGTGTGCTTGAGCAGGATGCCGTTGAGCTTGTGCTTGATGTTCTTGAATTCCTTGGCGTGGATCATGATCTCCTCCGCCGTGCCCTCCATGCCCGCGAGCGGCTGGTGGATCATGATCCGCGCGTTGGGCAGGGCGCGACGCTTGCCGTTGGCCCCGGCCGCGAGGAGCACGGCCCCCATCGAGGCCGCCTGCCCGATGCAGTAGGTGGCCACGTCACAGGTGACGAACTGCATGGTGTCGTAGATGGCCAGACCTGCCGTGACGCTGCCGCCCGGCGAGTTGATGTAGAGGTGGATGTCGCTCTTGGGGTCGTCCGACTGCAGGAAGAGCAACTGCGCGACGATGGCGTTGGCCACCTCGTCGTTCACCTGCGTGCCCAGAAACACGATACGGTCCTTGAGCAGGCGGCTGTAAATGTCCATCGCCCGCTCTTCGCGGCCGCTCTTCTCGATGACGTAGGGGATCAGGGGCATGGCGTGGGTCTCTGAGGCGTGCGGTGGCGGTCTGAAGCTCAGTCCTTCTCCAGCTCTTCGGCGGCGACGGGGGGCTTGGTCAGCACCTCGTCAACGAGGCCGTAGTCCTTCGCCTCCGTGGCGGACAGGTAGCGGTCGCGGTCGGTGTCGCTGGCGATCCGCTCGATCGGCTGGCCGGTGTGACTCGCAAGGATTTCGTTGAGCACCGACCTGGTCTTGATGATCTCGTCGGCCTGAATCTCGATGTCGCTCACCTGCCCGCCGACCTGGCCGTAGGGCTGATGGATCATCACCTTGGCGTGCGGAAGCACGAACCGCTTCCCTTTCGCTCCGCCGGCGAGGAGCACCGCCCCGCCGCTGGCGGCCAGACCGACGCAGTAGGTGGCCACAGGACACGAGAGGATCTGCATCGTGTCGTAGATCGCCATCGTGGCCGTGACGCTGCCGCCCGGCGAGTTGATGTAGAAGTGGATGTCTTTGCGACGATTCTCGCTCTGGAGATAGAGCAGCTTCATCACCAGTTCGTTGGCGTTGCCGTCGTAGATCTCTCCCTGCAGCAGGATGATCCGGTTTTCGAGCAGCAGGTCGCCGAGCGTCATCTGCCGCTGCCGCTGGTAATCGCGGTGGGCGGAGGAGGCCGCGGCGCTGCCGTGCAGGCGGGTGGCGGAGGGCATGTCGTGGCGTGCCATAGAGGTGGTCATGGGTGAGTTCGGGATGGACGGCCCGGAGGGGCCCCGGTCTCTAGCCGCGAGTGCCCGGCCGGGCGCCGGCTTCGGCCTGGGTCGCGATCGGAATCTCCTCCTCGCCGACCACGGAGCCGCAGACGGCGTGGTCGATCGCCTCGGCGTCGGCGCGGCCGAACTCGAAGGGCGTGTCCTTGAAGGATGCCTGCGAGGTGACCAGGTCGATCGTCTTGCGTTCGATGATCTGGTTGCGGAGCACATCCATCAGCCCGCGCCGCTCGAGGCTCGCCCGGACTCGGCGGGGCGACTCGCCCGACTGGGCGGCCACGGCGCGGATCTCCTCGTCGTAATCGGCCGCCGTGTCGGCGATCCCCTCCTCCTCGGCGATCCGCTCCAGGATGAAGTGTTCCTTGAGGGCCCGGGCGGTGCTGGCCATGACGGTCTGCCGCAGCTCGTTGACGTAGCGGCGGATCGAATCGTCGTCGAAACCGCTCCGCCGCAGTTCGAGGATCGCCCGCTCGAGTTCCCGCTGGGCCTGTCGCCGCAGCAGGGCCGGAGGCAGATCCCACGAGGCGGAGGCGGTAAGGGCGCTGGCCACCTGCTGACGGACCTGCCGCCGCTGGTGCCATTCGAGCTGGCCCTCGAGCTGCTTCCGCACGGCGGCCCGGAGCGCGTCGGCCGAATCGAATCCGCCGAGTTCCTCGAGCAGGGCCGGGGTCATCTCGGGCAGTTCGAGCCGCTTGACGTCGAGCACGGCGAGTTCCATCGTCACGTCCTTGCCGCGGACGTCCTCGAGAGCCGCCTCGTCCGACACCTTCACCTTCGCCTGCAACGTCGTGCCCGGCTTCGCCCGGGCGACGAGCGCGGCGAACCCCGGCAGTTCGGCGTCGGCGAACGAGAGCTTCTCCCGGACCACGATCTCGGCCTCGTCGGCCTGCGAGAGCACGCGGTCGCCATCCTTGAAGACGAGGCTGGCAACGATCAAATCACCGGGGGCGGGAACGCCGTCGTGCGGGACGAAGCGGGCCCGCTCCCGGAGATGCCCGGCGAGCGCCTCATCGACGTCGGCGTCGGTGATGTCACGGGCGGGCCGCGAGATCGACAGCCCCTTCCACTTGGGAAGCTCGAACTCCGGGCGGACCTCGATCGAAAACTCGAACGTCATCGGGCCGTCGTCGGGCAGGAGCACCGCGTTGGCGTCGAGCTCCGGCTCACTGATCGGCGAGAGCTTCTGCTGCTCCGAGACCTGCGTCATCGCCGTGGTGAGCAGCTTGGAACGGATCTGATCGGAGAGCTCACTCTTGAAGCGACTGCTCACCAGCCGACGCGGGGCGCGGCCGGGACGGAAGCCCGGCAGGAGCGCCGTGGGCATGAGTTCGCCGAGCGCCTCGTCGCGGAAGCGGTCGATGTCCTCCCGCGGGATCGTGACTTTCACGCGGCGTTGGCAGGTCGAGACGGTATCGACCGACACGTCGAGGTTGAGCGGCTGCGGAAGCCCGTCGGCGGCGGTGTCGGGGCTGGCGACGGCGGTTGAATCGGACGCTGACATGAACGGTTCCGGAACGGGGCCATGGGGAAGGACTCCCGCCCACAGATGCATTCCACGGAAGCGGGGAACGCGGTTCGAAGGGAGGGCGGTGACAACCTCGACGTCATCGCGTGGACGCCGACACTGAGGACGAAGCGGGTGATGGGATTCGAACCCACGACAACCACGTTGGCAACGTGGTGCTCTACCAACTGAGCTACACCCGCGGGTGCCGCACACCGGATGGCAAAACCCGTCCCAAGAGGTCGGGCCAGCGAATCCAGCGGAAGCCCCGCGATTATAGGGGCGGGACATGCCGCCGCAAGGTCACCCTCTGGGCAATCCGGGATTTCTGCGCAGCGGGGGGAAGGGAGATTGGTGCCGCTCGGAATCGAGGTAAACTGCCGGTGTCACGGCCTCGAACCATCTTCCTCGGCCGTGCCGGTTCGACGACACCTGGGTGATCTCCCCGTGGACGTTCAAATCGTCATTCTCACGCCCTCGGGCAAGCAGCGCACCACGACCAAGAGCCTCCCACTGCTCGCGGGACGCTCGGAGGAGGCGGTTCTCCGCATCACCCAAGACTGCGTGAGCCGGCGGCACTGTCGGTTTTTCGAGCAGGATGGCCAGGTGTTCGTCCGCGATCTTGGTTCGACCAACGGCACGATCCTCGACGGGCAACGGATCGAACCGCAGGCCGACACGTTCGTCCGTCCCGGAGGCGTGCTGAAGGTTGGCGGTGCCACGTTCCGAATGGACTACGGCGACGCGGTCACGCCGGCCGCCCTGCCGCCGCCATCGGAATCGGAGACGGAAACGGAGACGCCGACCGTGCCGTTGTTCGGCGAGTTCGCCCGGGACCCCGGCGCCGCCCCCAAGAGTGACGAGGTCGCCTGGCCGGAGGCGACCGATGCGGACCCGCCCATCAGCGACGGCGACCTCGGCGACTTCTTCAAGAGCCTTTCATGACCAGCCCGCCACGTCCGCCAGCGGGCCCACACGCGGTGCCGCGGCGGGTCACCGTCATCGACCTCGCCGCCGCCCGCCGGGCGGCACGGCCCATCTCGATGGTGACGGCCTACGACTGGCCCACCGGACGGCTGGCCGACGAGGCCGGCGTCGACTGCGTGCTCGTCGGAGACAGCGTGGCGATGGTCGTCGCGGGGCGGTCGTCCACGATTCCCGCCACGCTCGACCAGATGATCTATCACGGGGAGATCGTGTCGCGGGCCACGACGCGGGCGATGGTCGTCGTGGATCTCCCGTTCCCGTTTCAGCATCTGGGGGTGCGGACGGCGGTCGAGAGTTGTGCCCGGATTCTCAAGGAGACCGGCTGTCAGGCCGTCAAACTCGAGGGCACCGCGGGGCAGGCCGACGTGATCGCGGGCATCGTGGCCGCGGGGATTCCCGTGATGGGCCATGTGGGGCTGCGTCCGCAGGCGGTGCATCAACTCGGCGGCTACAGGCTGCAGCGTGACCAGGACCAGCTCATGGCCGACGCCCGGGCCGCCGCCGACTCCGGGGCGTTTGCCGTGGTGCTCGAATGCATTCCCCGGACGGTCGCCGCGGCGATCACGGCCGCCCTCGAGGTGCCCACGATCGGCATCGGAGCCGGCCCCGACTGCGACGGGCAGGTGCTCGTGATGCACGATCTCGTGGGCCTTTCGCCCGACCGCGTGCCGCGGTTCGTGCGGGCCTATGCCGATGCCCGGCAGACCATCGGCGATGCGGTGGCGCGGTGGCGGTCCGACGTGGAGCGGCGGGAGTTTCCCGGCCCCGACGAGACGCTTGGTTAGCAGCCGGCGGGGCGTGTCTGCCCGAGCCAGCAGGATGCGAGGACCATCGACCACGGTCAGGGGATCACGACCTCATCCGAGATGATGACCGGCTTGCCGGCCGTGACGCCGGCAGGCGTCGGCAGCGAGGCGCCACCGGACGGCCCCGGCGACCCGCCCGGGCCCATCGGCACCGATACTCCGGCCGGCGCACCCGCCTCGATCATCGCTCCTTGTCCCTCGCAGGAGTTGCAGCCCGACGCGGGGGCCGCCGAATCGCAGCAGGCGCCCTGCTGCTGACCGCAGACGCGGGGTGCCGCGGCGGCGGGCATGGCCGCTCCCGGCGGGGTGAACCCCGGCGGAAGATGCCCGAAGCACTTCTCGTACTTCCAGACCTCGAGCGCGATGTAGCGTTCGTTGAGCGACTTGCAGCCCGACATGGCTGCGACCGCCATCACCGCCGCGAACAGTCGTCCGCTCCAATCCCGTGCACGCATCGCTCCGTCTCCTCGGGTGGCCTCCGGAGCCCGCGACAGCGGACATGAGTCCAACCCGGACCGCTCGGTCCGGACGGAAGCCTCGCAAACCTACCCCATGTGGGAGGCGCGGCAAGAAAATCCTACGGAGGGACGGCACGGCAGTCGCCGATCCTTGGAAACCTGTGACGATCCTGCCGGAGACAGGATGCCAGCCGGCGGGGTAGCGACCCTCGGCCGGCGTGCTGCAGGGGCTGCGTCAGCCCTTGCGATGGCGGATGCGGGCTCGCATGCGACGCTTCTTCTGGCCCAGTTTGCGTCGTCCTTTGCCCGTTTTCTTAACACCCATTCCCTGTCTCCACGTGCTGGTCGGCCGGATGGCGGCCGAGATCATCGTGGAAGGTTGTAAGATGGGCCGCGGTCGGTTTCAAGCGCACCCCCGGCACGCCTTCTCCGGCATGATCGTCTTCTTTCCCACCTACGCGCGGCGCACCGCCGCCGGCTGGACCGCCACGGTCGCCGGCATGGTCACCCGTCCCCTGCCCGAACGCAGTCGGCGGCGGGTTCTGGCGGTGGCCGTCCTGCGCCGGTTGCTGGAACTGGACGATGCGCAGGTCGAGTCGGACGTCTTTCGGCGGCGGGCCGAGGTCTTTCTCTTCCGCCGGCTGGCCGGCGAGCGGATCCGCATCGCGCTCGGCGACCGCGTGATCGACGCGGGGGTGTCCGATCGCAGCGGACATTTCCAGGCCCGGGTCGAACTCGACGGCGACTTCGCGGCCAAACTGGTCCGTCCGCGGCCGGCCGGCGGGATGACGCTCGAGTACACGGGCACGACGGTGGACGGCGATCCCGATCCCGGGGCGGTGGTCACGGCCACCGGCAACATTCACCTCGTCGAAGAGACGGGCACGTCGGTCATCTCCGACATCGACGACACCGTCAAGTTTTCGAACGTCGCCGACCGCCGCGAACTGCTCCGCAACACATTGGTCCGCGAGTTCACGGCGGTGGAGGGAATGCCCGAGGCCTACCGGCGATGGCAGGACGCCGGCGTGGCGTTCCACTACGTGTCGTCGAGTCCTTGGCAACTGTCCGACTGTCTCTGCCGCTTCCTCGGAGCGGCGGGTCTGCCCGCGGGCTCCATGCACCTCAAGCTCTTTCGCCTCAAGGACTCGACGCTGCTGGGCCGCCTGCCGTCGCGGAAGCGTTCCAAGCGGCGGACGATCGAGCAGATTCTGGACGACTTCCCCGCCCGTCGCTTCGTGCTCGTCGGCGATTCGGGCGAACGCGATCCGGAGGTCTACGCCGCGGTCGCGCGGCGGCGTCCCGAACAGGTGGCGGGGGTCGTCATCCGTGAGGTGCCCGCGAAGGCCTCGCGGGCAAAGGTCCGTGAGCGGCTGGCCAAACTCGCCCGCCGGCTGCCGGCCGAGACCTTCACCGTGTTTCAAACGCCCGACGAACTCGCCGGCCTGCAATCCCTGCGGTAATATCCCGGCCGATCGTGCCGTCGATGCCGCTGCTTCCCGGAGTCATGGTGTCACGGGTTCATGGTGTCACCGCGGCGGTCATCGCCGCCAGACCGTCCGCCCTTCCTTGATCGTCTCGACCACCGGGATGTCCTTGATGGCGGTCGGCTCGACCTCGAGCGGATTCCCCCCGAGGATCACGAGGTCGGCACGCTTGCCGACCTCCAACGTGCCCTTCGTCCGTTCCTCCTTGATCTGGTAGGCGGCGGTGGCGGTCACGGCACGCAGCGCCTGGTAGGGCGTGACGCGTTCGTCCGGGCCGATCACCTGCCCGCTGCCCGAGATCCGGTTCACGCCGGCATCGACCAGCGCCAGGATCGAAGGCACCGGCGACACGGGCGCGTCGTGGGAATAGGTGAACGGCAGCCCCGCCCGGAGAAAGGTGCGGGAGGCCATCGCGCCCGCGGAGCGGACCGGTCCCCAGAGCCTCACGACCGCGTCGCCGCCCGGCACGATTCCCGAGGGCAGAAAACTCGGAATCGCGCCGCACGCCTTCATCTTCTCGATCTGGTCCGGCCGCAGCCACGTGGCGTGGACGAACACCGGCCGGTGGTCGTGCAGGCCGTGCTTCCTGACCGCTTTGGCGATCGCGGCGAGCGCCTGGTCCGCGGCCGCATCGCCGTTCATGTGCATGTGGATCTGCAAGCCGCCGGCCCAGAACCGGTCGAACGCGGCGTCGAGCACCTCGTCCGGGATCTGACGATAGCCCGCGAAGGAGCCCGTCTTGCCGGGCGGATTGACGGTGTAGGGTTCCGTGAACCAGGCGGTATCGAGGCTGCCGTCGAGCCAGAACTTGATGCCGCCAAGGCGGACCCGGTTCACGTAGCGGGAGTCGAGGTCGGGGCGGGCGGCCCGCAGTTTCGCCAAGGGGCCGTCCGCCGGCGGATCGTAGGCGGCTGCGACCGACGAGGCGGCCGCGAGCGTCTGGTTCAAAGCCGAGTCCTTCGCGGCGACGTACAGGTCGATCGGCAGCAGCTTCTTGTCGATGGCATTGAGCACGACTTCAACGTCGTCGCTGCCGAGCCCCAGCCCCGCCTCCATCGCGGTGGTCTGACCGTGACTGGCCCAGACCTCGGCCGCGCCCGTGATCACGCGGTCGGCGAGCTCGCCTGAAAACGGCGGCCGGTGGGCCCGCACGGTGTTGAGCGCGGTCTCCTCCATCGGCCCCAGGAGCGACGTTCCATCGTCCCCCCGGGCGAACGCGCCGCCGCTGGGATCGGGTGTGGTGGCGGAGACACCTGCGGCACGAAAGGCGGCCGCGTTCCCGGCCCCGAGATGGCCCGAGGAATCGACGATCAGCACCGGCCGATCGGCCGACACCCGATCGAGCTCGGCCGCCGTGGGCGTCCGCCCCTCCGCCAACTGCCTGGCCTGGTAGCCAAACCCGACGATCCAGCCGTCGGCGGGCGTCCGCTCCGCCTGTCGCCGCATCCGCTCGAGCACCTCGTCGACGTTCGCGGAGCCGAAAAGGTCGGCATCGACGAGGTTCTTCCCGAAATAGATGAAGTGGCCGTGGGTGTCGATGAAGCCGGGGAGCAGCGTACGGCCCGCCAGGTCGATCCGGCGGGTGTCCGGGCCGGCGAACGCCGCAGCCTCGAGGGCCGGCCCCGCGAACACGATCCGACCATCCTTCACCGCCAGGCTCTCGACCCGCTCGGGCTCCGGGCCCGCCATCGTCAGGATGACGCCGCCGTCATAGATCGCATCCGCCCGCTCGGCGGCCGCCGCCGCCCCTGTCGCCGCCATGAGCACGGCGAGCCACGTCACGATTCCCGAGTGATTCCGCACGCCGCACCTCCCGAAAGACGGCCCACCCAATCCGAATCCCCCGACATCGTACCGTCGCCGCGACGGGCTGCGCGGTCGCTCGCCGCCGGCCCGGCAACTGGCGGTTGGATACCACCAGAGAAGCGGCTCGTGCCGCGTCCTCACGGTGGCGATTCAAAGGCGTTCTGGTAGTGCTCGACCAAGGGCCCGCCCCCCTCGGCCGGGTCGAACGTCACGGCGACCACGTCGATCCGCACGCTCTCATCCTGCAGGCGGTGCCTGCGGATGTAGGCGTTGGCCAGTTCGGCGATCCGCCGCTGCTTGACATGGCCGACCGTCTCGGCCGGATGGCCGTGAGCGGTGCCAGTGCGGCTCCGCACCTCCACGAACACGACCGTGCGGCCGTCGAGGGCGACGATGTCCAGGTCGCCCCGGAGCACACGTTCGCGGCGGCCGACGATCCGGTAGCCGAGGCCGCGGAGATAGGCCGCCGCCTCGTCCTCGCCCCGGCGGCCGAGTTCGTCGCGGGCGGAGGTCACGGGCGCCGCCCTCCGCTTCAGGTGGCCGTGGCGGCCTTCTTCGCCTTGCCGGCCGGCTTCGCGCCGGTCGTCTCGTCACGCTTCTCGCGGAGGCGGGTCGACTTGCCGGCCCGGTCGCGGAGGTAGTAGAGCTTTGCCCGGCGGGAGATGCCCGACCGCTTGACCTCGATCTTGGCGATCTTGGGGGAGTGGATCGGGAACTTGCGCTCCACGCCCTCGCCCGCCACGATGCGGCGGACCGTGAACATCTCGCGACTGCCCGTGCCGCTCTTGGCGATCACGACGCCGTTGAAGATCTGAACCCGCTCCTTCTCGCCTTCGAGAATCCGGGTGTGGACGTCGACGGTGTCGCCGATCTGGAAGCTGGGGACTTCCGCCTTGAGGCTCGAGGCCTCGACGGCTGCGAGAATCTTATGGTTCACGATGCGCTCCTTTGGGGTTGGCTGGTGGGCTGGACGGGATGTGGACGGCCGCGTCGCGCGGTCGCCGCGACGGCCTGTTCGCGCCGCCATGTCGCGATCCGGCCGTGATCGCCCGAGAGCAGGATCTCGGGCACCGTGAGGCCGCGGAACTCCCGCGGCCTCGTGTATTGCGGTCCCTCGACGAGCCGATCGGCGCCCGAGAAGGACTCCTGGCCGGCGCTCTCCTCGTGTCCGAGGACGCCGGGGAGCAGGCGGGCGACGGCATCGACGATCACCATCGCCGCCACCTCGCCTCCGGAGAGGACATAGTCGCCGATCGAGAGTTCGTCGGCCTCGAGGGTGTCGCGGATCCGGGCGTCGAATCCCTCATAACGCCCGCAGACGAGGACGATCCGCTCGAGTCGCGAGAGTTCCTCGACGACCGATTGGTCAAGCCGCCGTCCGCCGGGGGTCAGCAGGACCGTCCGGCCGACAAAGCCGCTCCCGCCACGCACCGACTCCACGCAGGCGACCACCGGTCCGGGCATCAACAGCATGCCCGGCCCACCGCCGTAGGGTCGGTCATCGACCTGTCGATGCACGCCCTCGGCGAAGTCGCGGATGTTGGTGAGGCGGACGTCCACGAGTCCGGCCTTGCGCGCCGCACCGAGCAGGCTTCCTTCGAGGAAACCGGCGAACATCTCCGGAAACAGCGTGACGATGTCGATGCGCATGGCGGTCTCGTGAGCGGCGCGGCACCCCAGTCGTCTGGACGGCTGCCGGCGCAGGCAACGCTCACTCGGTCTTCGGCTCTTCGGCGGGAGTTTCGGCGACAACCACGGCGGCTGCCTCGGCCACGGCCTCGGTGGCGGGAGTCTCCACGGCGGCGGCCTCGGCGGTCACTGCCGCGACGGCTTCGGTCTTGGGCGTGGGCACGAAGGCCGGTTCGCCCGGATCGGGAATGATCCGCGGCATCGCGAGCTTGGCGCGGGCCAGTTCCATCTGCTTGAGATGCGTGCCGTTGGTGCCGTACTTCTTGATCAACACCCGGACGGCGTCGCTGGGCTGGGCGCCAACGGAGAGCCAGTAGTCGACGCGGGGGCCGACGAGGGTGCAGCGTGCATCGGTCTCGGGCACGTGCGGGTCGTAGGTGCCGAGCTCCTCGATGACGCGGCCATCGCGGGGGCTGCGGCGGTCGGTCGCGCAGATCCGGTAATACTCACGGTTCTTGCGGCCCATCCGCTTCATTCGAATTGCCACTGCCACGGTCGGGATTCTCCAAAAATGCTGGGAGTGCTGGGAAGGTGAATCGAGCCCCTTATGGTATCCGACGGCGGGCCGAACCCAAGACCTCCCCCGCCAGCCCTGTTTTTCGGCGGAAAACAAGGCGTATCATGCGGAAAACCAGGGCAAGCCTGCGGGAAACTCGGGCCAGCATGCGGGAAACGCGGGCCAACATGCCGTCGGCGACGCCGGCCACCTCGGGGTCACGGCCCGGCCGACGGCATCAGCCCCGGTCGCCCCGCTTTTTGCGGCGGGCGTCCTTGTCGCGCTGCTTCTTGAGCTTCCGCCGCTCGTCGGCGGTGAGCCGCCTGCCCGTGTCGCCCTTGGGCTTGCCGAGCCGGGCCGACGGGTTCGACATCTGGGCCTGGAGTTGCTGGACCTGCTGCATCCGCTCCCGCATGCCCAGCCCCGCCATGCTCTTCATCATCGCGCTCATGCCGTCGAACTGCTTGACGAGATCGCTCACCTCGTGGGCCTCGACACCCGCCCCGGCAGCGATGCGCCGCCGCCGCGATTGATCGACGAACCGGGAGGGATTGCGTCGCTCGTCGGGCGTCATCGAGTCGATGATCCCGAACAAGCGGTTCATGTCCTTCTCCAGATCGGCCCCGCCGAGCATCTGCTGCATCCCCCCCATGCCCGGAATCATCCCGAGGACCTTGCCGAGGGGGCCGAGCCGCCGCGTCTGGAGCAGCATCTTCTTGAAGTCGTCGAGCGTGAACTCGCCCGCCTTGAGCCGCTCCTCCTGCCGCTTCATCTCGTCGTGGTCGAACGTCCGCTGCGCCTCCTCGACGAGCACGACGACGTCGCCCATGCCGAGGATCCGCCCCGCCATGCGGTCGGGGTGGACGTCTTCCAGGGCTTCGATCTGTTCCCCGGTGCCGATGAACTTGATCGGCACCCCCGTCACGCTCTTCACCGAAAGCGCCGCCCCGCCGCGGGCGTCGCCGTCGAGCTTCGTCATGATCACGCCGTCGAGCTCGAGGGCGTCGTTGAAGGCCTTGGCGCTGCGGACGGCATCCTGGCCCGTCATCGCATCGACGACGAGGTAGACCTGATCCGGCCCCACGGTGCGGTCGATTTTCGCGAGTTCCCGCATCAGTTCCTCGTCGATCGCCAGCCGGCCGGCGGTGTCGAGGATGACGACGGAGATGTTTTCCTTCTTCGCGCGGGCCACGCCGGCGTTGCAGACGGCCACCGGATCCGTGCCGCCGGCGGCCATGTCGGCCGGCGTGTGCACCGGCACGCCGAGCTGGCGGCCGAGCACGGCGAGCTGCTCGATGGCCGCGGGTCGCTGGAGGTCGGCCGCCACGAGCATCACGCCGAGCCCCTGCGCCTTGATTTTCTTGGCGAGCTTGGCACAGGAGGTCGTCTTGCCCGAGCCCTGCAGGCCGCAGAGCATGAGCACCGTCGTCGTGCCCGACTGGAGATGGAGCGAGTGATCGACCGGCCCCATCAGGCCGACGAGTTCCTGATGCACGATGCCGACGAGCTGCTGCGCCGGGTCGAGCGACTCGAGCACCTTCGCACCCACCGCACCGTCGGCGACACGGTTCAGAAAGCCGTCGGCCACGTCATAGGCGACGTCGGCCTCGAGCAGGGCGGTTCGCACCGCCCCCAAGCCCTCCCGCATGTTGGCTTCGGAGAGCTTGCCGCGGCCGCGGAGGGAATTGATGGCGGACGAAAGGGACGCGGTCAGCGACTCGAACATGGCGGCTCCGGGTTGACGGGCCGCCGAGTATACCGCCCGGAAAACGGCGATCTCCCCCCGGTGACGAGCCGCTCGAATCGGGAGCGGACACACAACGTGCCGCTGGCCCGACGCGTGGCCGGCGTGAACGGCGCGTCACCGGAGGGAGAAGGCGTGGCGGCGGCGGCCCCTCCGGCCACCGTCGCGGGGTCGATCAGCTGAAGGTGCCCTGCTGGCCGACCATGGGAGCCGGCATCGACATCCCCTCGCCGCCCTCGCAGCAGGGGGCGGCCGGGCCGCAGGCCGGCTCGCATGCGGGAGCACACACCGGAGCGGGAGCCCCACAGGGGGCGGGCTGCGGCGACCCGCACGAGCGGAACTCCATGAACGAGGGTCGGCGGCAGCTGCTCCCGCCGCCCATGCAACTGCTGCAGCCCGGGGCCGCCGCGAGGCTCACCACCGCGATCACCAGACACAACGCACGAGCCATGGGATTGATCTCCGACACAGATCAGACGGGGCAGGCGGGCGGCAGCCTCGCTTGCGGCGTCGTCATCGACGCCACCAGAACCCTACCTCATGTTTCCGCCCGGGGATGACGACCGCCCGATTTTTTGTGCGGAAAATCCCCCGGCGATGCGGTGGTTCCGCGACCACCGGTCGTGCGGGTCGTGCGGGCCGACGGTGAAGATTCCGACTGCGGAAGATGACACGACATCCGGTGCTAGAGTTGCAGCACGACCATCTGCGGCAACATATCTCCCGACCATGACACCGCGCCGCTCGATCCCGATGTGCAGCTTTGCCATGACGCATCCCACGATCCGCTCGTTCCGCCGTCTGCTTTGTCTCGTGCCCGCGGTTGCGGCACTCTGTGGCGTGGTCCCGACGTGTGTCCGGGCTGACGCCGTCGCCACGGACTGCCCCGCGACCTGCCATGACGGGGATGTCTGGCTGGTGAGCACCCGGCGGCTCCCCGGCATCTGCCGGCTGCCCGCCCGGGCCGCGTTCGACATCGAGCAGCGGGTCGCCGGCCGCTGGGAACGGGCTGATCTCCCGACCCTGCTCGGCGACCCCGCCCGGCCGCTGGTGATCTTCGTCCACGGCAACCGCTACGAGACGCACGATGCGAAGGCACAGGGCGGAACGATCGCCCGGCAGGTCGCCGCGGCATGTCCGGGCACCTCGGTCCGGACCGTGATTTTCTCGTGGCCGAGCGAGCAGAAAGGTCACATCATCCACTCGAGCCGCGAGACCTACAGGCGGTCGTATGCGGACGGCCATTACCTGGCGTGGCTGCTCGGGCAGGTCGATCCCGCGCAGCCGGTGGCGATCGTCGGCTACAGCTTCGGTGCGACGGTCGCCCTGCGAGCCATCGAAGACCTGGTGCATGCGGGCGGCCGGGAATCCCCCGGCATCGCGCCGTGGGCCGGCAGGCCCGGCCGGTCGCACCTCGTGCTCGTGGCGCCGGCGGTGCCGTCCAACGCGCTGGCTCCGCGCGGGCCCTATGCCCCGGCCGTCGCCGGGATCGACCGGCTGACGCTCGTGATCAACTCCCGCGACCTGGCGCTGCGGCTCTTCCCCCACCTCGATCGGGCCGCCGGAGCCGACGCGCTCGGGACCGTGGGGATGCCCCGCCGCTGGCTGCCCGGAGCGGTCGACTTCACGACGACCGACGCGGCACCGGTCGTCGGCAAGCGGCACGCCCTGCCGCTGTATCTGGAATCACCGTCACTCGCCCGGCGGATCGCGGCGGGCGCCGTCGTCGGCCTCGCGGACGAGTGATCCTCGCGCCGGCGTCGTCAGGCCGCTCGACGGCTGACTCCGCCCTGCATGGCCTGGCGGGCATCGACCATCATCCGGACGACGTCGGGCATCGAGTGGGCCGCCGTCCAGCCGAGTCGCTCGGTGGCCCGTGACGTGCGGGCCCTGCCCCGATCGATTTCGGTGGGCCGCATGAGTTTCGGATCCCGAACGACGTGCCGCCGCCAGTCGAGGCCGACCGCCGCGAAGGCCGCGGCCACGAAGTCCTCGAGGGAATACGTCCGGCCCGTGGCGATCACGAAGTCTTCGAGCGTTTCGAGTTGCAGCATGCGGTGCATGGCGACGACATACTCCGGCGCCCATCCCCAGTCGCGCTGCACCGAGAGGTCACCGAGCGACAGCGTCTGCTGCGTGCCCTCGGCGATCCGGCAGGCTGCCGCCACGATTTTCTGGGTCACGAACCTTTCGGGACGCAGCGGGCTCTCGTGGTTGAAGAGGATTCCAGTCGCTGCACGCAGGCCGTAGGCCTCGCGGTACTGCGCGATCTGCCAGAATGAGGTGGCCTTGGCGATGCCGTAGGGGCTCCGCGGCCTGAGGACCGTCTCCTCGTCGGCCGGTGCGTCGCCAGAGTTGCCGAACATCTCCGAACTTCCGGCACTGTAGAGACGGATCGGGTTTCCGAGGATCCGGATCGCCTCGAGCAGGTTGATCGTCCCGACGACGATGCTCTCGAACGTCTCCACGGGCTGGTCGAACGACAGCCCCACCGACGACTGGCCGGCGAGGTTGTAGATCTCGTCGGGCTCCGTCCGGGCGAGCACTTGGAAGGTCGAGCGGAAGTCGGTCGGCGACATCGAGACCAGCGTCACCGCGTCGCGGATGCCAAGCCGTTCGAGCCCCGTGAACCTGCCGGCTTGCGCATCCCGGCTGGTGCCCACCACGGTGTAGCCGAGAGCGAGCAGATGCTGCGCGAGATAGCCGCCGTCCTGGCCCCCCACGCCGCAGATGAGAGCGGTGCGGCCGGCAAACGCGGGAGTCTGCGGAGTGTTCATGGGCGGGGGAGGATAGCAGCCGACCCCGGCCCGCGAAACGCCACATTTCAGGCCCGTTTTGCGAACCACTCGGCTGTCAGGGCAAGGCCCTCGGCCAACGGCACCGTGGGCCGCCACCCCAGCGTGTCGCCGGCGAGCGTCGCATCGACGAGGTTCGAACGCAGGTCGCCCGGTCTGGCCGGGCCGTGCCGCGGTGCGGGCAGCGGCCCGGGGCGTGCCCGGCCCGTCGTGGCCCCCGCCTCCCGGATCAGCGACTCGAGTTCGACCACATCGGTCCCGATGCCGGTGCCGATGTTGAGGCTCGTGAGCGCGGCGGGCTGGCAGCGGGACGACGGGTCGATCAGTGCGAGCACGTTGGCCCGGGCGACGTCGGGGCCGTAGACATAGTCGCGGACGTAGCGGCCGTCGCCGTTGATGGTGGCCGGCTCTCCGGCGAGGAGCTTCTTCGAGAAGATGGCCACCACGCCCGCCTCGCCGTGCGGATTCTGTCGAGGACCGTAGACATTGGAATAGCGGAGCGCCACCGCGGTGATTCCGTGCTCGGCAGCGTAGAACGCGAGGTAGCGTTCCCCGACCCACTTCGTGATGCCGTAGGGGCTGACCGGACTGGCGGGCGTCGATTCCGGCGCGGGCGTCGTGACGTCGCCGTAGAGCACGCCGCCGCTGGAGGCGAACACGACCCGCCGACAGCCGGCCTGGACGGCCGCATCGAGCACGTTGATCAGGCCGATGCAGTTGACCCGCGCGTCGAAGAGGGGCTCGCGGACCGAACGGCTCACCGACATTTGCGCCGCCTGGTGGCAGACCGCGTCGGGCTTCACCGCCGCGATCACGCCGGCCACCGCGGCCGTATCGACGATATCGACGACGTGCAGCGGCACCGTCTCGGGACGGTTGTCGCGGGAACCGCTCGAAAGGTCGTCGATCACCGCGACGGCGTGCCCCGCGGCCAGAAGTGCGTCCACGATGTGGCTGCCGATGAAGCCCGCGCCGCCGGTGACCAGAATCCTCATGAGAGCCGCTCGAGACGAGGGATTGTGCGGGGCACGACCGCCCGCCCGGGGCGTCTGCCATGGGCGGGGACCGAGACTTGCCGATAGCATACTGGCGTCCGTCTCGACAGCCACCGCCGCTCGGCGAAGCCCATGATCCTCATCCAGCAGCGGTATTCGTCTCCCGATCCCCACCGCGAGGCGGAACTGCAGCGGGTTCGCGAGGCCAACTCGGTCGCCGGCCTCTTCAGCCACGTCGAGTTCGTCGATCCCGGCGGCAAACGCATGGCGTTCGGCGACTTTTTCCGGCTCGCTGCGGAGCGTTTTTCCGGACGCACCTGCGTGGTCGCCAATAGCGACATCACGTTCGATGAATCGCTGCGAGTGGCCGCTGAAGTCCTCGCCTCCTCCTCCACTCCGCTGCTCGTGGCCCTGACCCGTTGGGACGACGACGTCGCCCCGTCCATGGAGGGCCGGATCGACCCCGACAACTGGACCTTCTATTCCCATTCGCAGGACGCCTGGGTGTTCGTCGCCGGCGGATTGCCCCCGTTCGAGAGTGGCTTTCACCTGGGTCTGCCGGCCTGCGAAAGCCGCCTTGCGTTCGAGGCGGCCGCAGCGGGAATCGCGGTCGTCAATCCGGCGCTCTCGATCCGCTGCCATCATCATCACGCCTCGGCGGTCCGCACCTGGACCCGGCGAGACAGCTACCCGGGCCCCCTGCTCTTTCCCAGGCTCACGACGGCCGATGTCGGCGACCGCGAGGCACTCGTGGTCGATCGCACGGGCTGGCGGACGCGCAAGGCGGTCATTCGTCAGGTTGGAGACTTCGCGGCGGCGGTCCTGGGTCGGAAAACGGGGTCGCGATCGGGGAAAAATTGACCCCGGCAACCCGCGACGTAGGCTGGAAGCCGATCCCGAGCGCGACATGAAGCCTGCACCCGCCATCCACACCGCCCCCACCGCCGGCAGCCCCCGGGGATGCATCCCCGCGGGGGGCTTCGGTCGATCGACGTTCCGGTCGCTGTTCGTACGGTGTGCCCATGCCGGCCCGGCACTCGGTTGGATCGGCGATGGCCATGCGATCGACGTCCGGGGGCGGGCCGTCGATGCACCACGCCCCGCTCCTGAGGAGATCACGCCCTGCTTCCGTTCGCCGGACGGGTTCAGCCTCGTGGAACTGCTCGTGGTGATCGCCATCCTCGGCGGGCTCATGGGGCTTGCCCTTCCCGCGGTGCAGCGGGTTCGCGAGGCGGCGCGGCGGACGCAGTGCGGGGTGAATCTCGCTTCGATGGGCGTCGCACTGACCGCCTACGAGTCGGCACGCCGCGAGTTTCCTCCGGGAAGCGATGCCGCGACCGGACTGCACCACGCCTGGTCGTCGTTCATTCTCCCCTTTCTCGATGCCGCGGCCGTCGCCCGACGGGTCGACTACAAACGGCCTTGGAATGCGGACGGCGGCAACGCCGAGATCGCCGACACGATCCTGCCGACGTACGTCTGCCCGACGGGCATCCGGATGTTTCCGGGAAAGCAGGACTATGGCGGCGTGCTCGGCGTCGGCGTCATGCTCGATCCAGCCGCGGCCCTGCCGCCGGGTCGCGACCGGGCCGGCGTGCTCTGTGCCACCGACGCCGACCATCCTCGGGCGGTCAGGGGGGCGATGATCACCGACGGGCTGACGCACACGCTCACGGTGTCGGAAGGGATCGATCGGGGGTTCGCCGAGATGGATGGCGAGTCCCGGATCGGCAACAGCCGGTGGGCCTGCGGCAGCAACTGTTTCCTTCTCAGTTCGCGGGTGCTCAACACGCCGGACGTCGATGGATTCCGGAGCCATCATCCCGGCGGCGTGCACGGCTTGTTCGCCGACGGGCGGGTCGTTTTCATGGTCGATTCCACGCCGCCCGAGTTGTTGATGGCCGCGTGCACGAAGGATGGCGGGGAGTCGGGCGAGGGGATCCGATAGCTTCGACTTTTGCAGTTTGTCGGCATGGAGCAGGAGTCACCCGTCTCACAGGTCGGGTGTGCCCACGCCCCATCGCCGGACGTTCGCGGATGCCGTCGTGGCATCCGCCCACTGCATGTCCGCTGCGCTTCGCCATCCTGGCTGCGCTTGCTCCCACAGCCCGGCTCCCGGGGCGTGGGCACCCCTTCCCTTGACCGGATTCAGTCAGGAACCGCGCTCGCTATGCCCCGCGGCATTCTTTTCAAGCCGCCATCGCCACGGCGTGTTCGAGGAGTCGCGACACATGACTTCCACGCTCCAGCGCATCGCGTACCAGCGGTTGACCTGCTCGGCTGTCGGTTCGTGGCAGCGGCCCCCGCCGCCACGATCATCCGCGTGACGATCCCTCGGCCCGAAAACAACCAGCACGACACGAATGGCCCAGAAGGGCGAACACGCCGTCGACCTCGAGGGCTATCGCTCGACGAAGGCGGTCACGCTCACTGCCGATTTCGGCATGCGAGCCTGCGTCCCTGAGCGCACTTCTCCGCAGCAGCGTCGCTGGGTTGATAAGGATCCGGAAGAGGCCTGCCGTCTCCGTGGCACGCAGCCGCACGAAGAGCCAGCGAGGCAGGCAGCTCGGCAGTCGCGTGAGAAAACAAACGCCGGCCGTAGTCAGCCTTTCTGTTTCTGCCGCAGGTAATACCGCTGCACGCGGGCCACGCATGGGCGGCCGTCGGGGCTCTTCGTCCTGCAGGCGGCATCGGGCTGGCCTGCCTTCTGCACCACCGCCCGCACCCGCGAGGGCACGGGCTCCGCAAGGTCGGCATCGACATCGTCTACCGTGAGGCCATGGCAGCAGCAAAGCGGTCCGGCCGGATCCTTCGGCCAATAGAGACCGTGGGCGGCGTCCGCATCCACACTCCGCTCGAAGAGGTCGAAGTAGGCGACGGGGCAGGCGTCGGTCGCGCACCAATAGGCCGGTTCGCCGAGCGACTCGGCCGCGTCCGAGGCGAGGTGGGCCCGGAGCGTTTCAGGGCCGATGGGCAGGCCATCGATGCCGCACCGCGGGCACCGCGGCGGCAGGCTTGAGTCGGGTTCTTTGAAAGAGGCCTTGTACATCATCACTCCGACTTCAGGGTCATTCTGGGTTCAGACACACATCGACCCGCTCGGCGGATTGTACTCCACGCTTTCCCCCTGAATGCCCACGACGACATCCGTATCGGCACGCTCGTTCCCACTCACGAACGCACGACGGGGGTGATTCGGCAGTTGTTTCCGCACGGGTTCGAGACCGTTCAGATCAGTTTCGGTAAGAGCGTCGGTGACGCCAATCTCTCCGGGCTGTCTGCCCCCGTCCTCGGGTGCTTGATGCCTGCCCGATCGCCAGCGGCGACCTGCCGCGCCGCATCAGTGCGATCGGCGTCCACGGCGATCCGCTCATGAGCCCTGAAACGGTCCGCGACTGGGAACGACTCATGGACGACACGGTGGCGCGGAGGATCGGGTGCGATCCGGGCAGGGAATCACACGCTATGACAGCCCGCGCCCATCCTCGGCACTTGGTCACCCTGCTCCTCGGCTTGGACGGCGTGGGCGGCGATGCGGCGGCGCACGCGTCGGGCATCGCGCCGCTGACGATCAAAATCGCCGTCCCCTCGGCGAGCGGGCGGCGCGATTTGCTTCACCGCCGGCTGTCTCGGCGCCTCAACCTCGCGGATCGCCTGGGCGAAGCTCATGGGCGAGGTCTTGCAAGAAGAAGACCGCGACGTCTTCCAAGCGTCGCCCGACGAGCTGCCCGCGATCGACATCCACCGCCTCTGAACGGTGCCGGATGCGAGGCACCGAAACCCAGGATCAGGGGGGACCAGGGGAGACTGGGAGACGGTCTGCGCCGAGCGTGAGAAACGCGTCGCTCCACAGGGGTTTGGGAACGTTGCGGCGATCAACGCCAGCCGCCACCGCGCTCACCACCGGCCCCCGCCGTCGCTCATCGAAAAGCTCGTCCACCCTTCGATGCTTGTGGAGGTGCCATTGACCGTCCTATCCTTCGGCGCGGGCGGGGCCGGTGGGGGTTTTCAGCCTGCGATGCGCCGCCGCCGCAGTGAGAGGCTGCCGCAGGCGATTCCGATGAGGGCCAGGGCATACGTCGCGGGCTCGGGGACCACGGAAATCGTGCCCGTCGCCGGGTTGAACGTGGCGTATTGCCCCGCGTCGAGGCCGCTGGCGACGACCGACGTGAAGCCACCGGAGAAGCCGCCCGTGGCGGCGAAGATCGTCAGCACGTCGGAGCCGTTGGCATAGGGGCCGTTCGTGAAGGCGAGGTCGAGCACTCCGCCGAAGACCACGCTGCCGGCGCCGTCGACGAGGTCGAACGTGCCCGCCGTGAAGAGCGGGCTCGTGATCTCGAACAGGCTCGTGCCCGAGTTCGCGAGGTCGAGGGTGAAGCCAGTGCCGACCGTCACCGTGCCGGGGCTGTTGCCCGGGAGGAACGAGCCGAGCACGGCGAGGGATTTTCCGGCGCCGGAGAGCGTGCCCACGCCGGCGAGGTTTCCGGTGGCGGGCAGCGCGTAGGTGCCGGCCGTGAGGGTCGCGAGGTCGAAGGTGCCGGGGCTGGCCGTGGTGCCGAGGTTCAGGCCGCCGGTGCCGATCGAGCCCGTGCCGGCGAGGATCAGCGTGCCGCCCGCGATCGTGGTGACGCCGGAATAGGAGTTGGCGCCGGCGAGCCTGCATTGCCCGCCGCCCTGCTGCACGATCGAACCGGAACCGCTCATCACACCCGCGTAGTTGAACAAGCCGGAGCGATTGATGATCAGCGTGCCGTTGTTGACCAGCGACGGCACGTCGAGCAGGCCGGTGGTGCTGCCGACGCCGATCTGGAGCGTTCCGCCGGGGTTCAGGTTGATCGTGCCCGCGGCCCCCTTCGAGAGCCTGCCCGTCACCGACACGAGCCCGCCCGACATCGTGAGTGTGCCGGTGCCGCTGGAGCCGACGAACAGATCGGTGGTGTTGGCCCAGGTTCCACCGGTGACCGTGACCGTGCCGACACTGCCGGACGCGCCGCCAACGGCGCCGCTGGAGTTGGAGACGAGACCGTCGTTGATCGTGAGCGTGCCCACCGCGAGGTACCCGCTGCCGATGCTGAGGTTTCCGCTGCTGGCCCAGGTGCCGCCGGTGATCGTGGCTGATCCGGTGGACATGTACGAGCCGATCACGCTGTCGACGGTGGTGACGAGGCCGCCGCTCACGGCGAGCCCGCCGGTGCCGAGTTCGCCGATGGTCAGCAGTTCGCCCGGGTTCCAGGTTCCGCCGGTGACGGTGGCCAGGCCAACGCCGCCGAGGTTCTTGCCCACGGTGGCGAAGAGGCTCGTGACGCTGCCGCCGTTCACGGCGAGCGTGCCGGTGCCGCTCGAGCCGACAGCGAGGCCGCGGGTGCTCGTCCATGTGCCGCTGGTGACGGTGGCCACGCCGACGGTTCCCGCGGCGGAGCCGAGAAAGGAGTCGGTGCCCGTGATGCTGCCGCCGTTCATCACGAGCGTGCCGGTGCCGCTCGAGCCCACGGAGAGACTTACGCTCAGGTTCAGCATGCCACGCGACCCCATCGAGAGCGTCCCCGTGGAGATGGTCGTCGTCGTGGCACTGGTCGTGCTCGACGACATCACGAGCATGCCGTCGCCCTCTTTGCGGATCACGCCCGTGCCGCTGATCGTTCCCTGGTGTCCGGTGAGCGAGGAGGGGCTGAAGATGAGCGTGCCGTTGTTGGCGAGCAGGCTCGCATCGATCGCGTGAGCCTGGAGCGTCCCGCCGGCATTGAGGGTGATCGTGCCGGACGTCGCTTTCGTGAGCGAGCCCGCCACCGACACGAGCCCACCCGACATGGTGAGCGAGGAGTTCGAGCCGACGTTGAGCGAGTCGCCCACGGCCCACGTGCCCCCGGTGACCGTGGCCGTGCCTCGACCGCTGAAAAAATTGTAGCCGAGCCTGACCGAGCGATTCTCGATCCGCCCGGCGCTCAGGGTGAGGATGCCGGCGCCGGTGCCGCCGACGATCATGTTCGAGCTGCTGGCCCAGGTGCCCCCGGTGACCGTGGCGGTGCCGAGGCTGCCGGGTCCCCAGCCGAGGTAGAAGTTTGTGCCGGTGACGCTGCCGCCGGTCACGTCGAGTGTGGCGGTGCCGGTTCGCGCCACGAACAGGTTCGTGCCGACGTTGGTGCTGCTGCTGATCGTGGTGGTGCCGCTGTTGAGGATCAGGTCGGCGCGGAGCGTGGCGGGCATGCCGGCCGCGACAAGCCACACGGCGAACGCCAGGCCGACGAGCCACCGGCGCCGAGAAGGCAGCGGGCCAGAGATGCCGAGACGGAGGCGCATGAAGAACTTCGTCGAGGAAGGCGACGACCTGAAGGCCGAGCGGTCGCCGTACGAGCGGAACCAACGCGGACAAAATGGGCACGTTGTGTGCCAAACCCGACGCAAAACCCGGCTGCGGGCGGGGTGCCGTGGCCGGCGACCTGTTTGGGCCTGAAAACAGCACCAGAACAGCCGCCGACGGCGGACAAGTCGCTCCGTGCCGGCCGCGACTAAGGCCTGCGGCTGGAGCGATTCGCCCCAGGGGCCTCGGCGTCGTGGGGCGAATCACGCCAACGAGTCGGCCGCCAGTGGGGCGATTCGCCCCACCCTGCGGTCGTGTCCGGGCGGCGGCTCCGCATGACCAACGGGCTCGAGCGGCTCAACAAGGAGATCAAACGACGGACGCGGGTCGCAACGCTCTTCCCGAACGAGGCGTCGCTCCTGCGGCTCGCCTCTGCCGTCCTCTCAGAGATCAGTGACGATTGGGAGACCTAACGAGCCTACCTGACCATGGAAGCCAGATGACCCACCTCTGAAAACCCGGATTTACAGAAGGGATGTTGCTTTATCCTGTTCCCGGATCCAGCGACCTAAGGCGGTTCAAGGGCAAACATCTGTGCGTTTGCAGTTTCAACACGCCCTTGATCTCAATCTCAAAAAAGGCCACCCCCGCAAACTCGTTCGCAAGTTTCCGGGCCCGCTGCGGCGTCAAGCTCTCTAGCTGGTTTGTGTCCTCGGGCCATTCGCCGGCCCGAACCGTCGGGAAACCAGACGACAAAAGCACACCACAACCAACCAGGACTAAAAGAAATAATCTCATGAAGCGGCTTGGAATCGAAAGAGCGGTGGACGGAAGTGGGGTGTCAGCAGAACGCCACGACGTACTGGGCTTTTTGTCGCGGAGCATGACTAGCCGAACGATAAAGCTGACCAGCGGCGGACCACAGACTCTGCTACACCGCTGGATTCGGCCCGCCGTCTGATCCAGCGCCTGGTTATATCCGCCCTTGCCACGCCGATGGATCGCGGCCGCCGAACATGATCGCAAAGACCACGATCATCTCACCTTCGATACGGTAGTGGATGACATACGGGAAGCGGCGGATGCGGAGGGATCGTACTCCATAAGCATCGACGCCCACCCACTCGGGATTCGCTGAATCCGGGCGAGAGCCTCGGAGCACTCGACAACGAAGTCCGAGCCGAGCCCAGCCGACCTTTCCTCGTACCACCTGCGCCCGGCATCGAGATCAGCGACGACTTCGGGGCGATACCGAAGTACGAACTTCATCGACTATCCCGCAGGCGATCGAGAACCTTGTCCCACGTGAGCAACTGCTCGGGCGACCGCTCGTGAGCGGCGATCCGCCGCTGCAGTTCTGCCCGTTGTTCTGGAGAAATTTCGACTGGCGAGTCTGGCGGGATGCTATCCCACAACGACTCGACCACGCGTAGCCGATCATGAATCGGCAGCGCTGTCAGTTCGGTAAGGGCCTGGGCTATGTCGATCATGAACGCATCCTACCACAGATATCGCCTCCGATCAGCGGCTCGCGACCTTGGGCGACCCACACCACAGGATTTTATCGTGAGTCCGCTGCATCGGGTGGTTCTGCGGATTCACGGGCACGGTCGTTGTCGGCGCCATAGTAATCGAGGCGTACAGAAACACCGGCTT